>JAIOOW010000002.1 GCA_021414205.1 Candidatus Anderseniibacteriota bacterium | reverse complement strand
TGAAAGTTGTGAAAATCCTAAAAGCGTTCCAAAGGCTTCCGAACCGTTTGCTGGACTCGGTGGTAATCCGGGATCGGGCGGCAATCCAGGATCGGGTGGCGGAGGTGGAGGCGGACTTGGTGGCGGACTGGGAGGGTTAGGACAAATGTTACCACTTCTTCTTGCAAGCATGCTTGGAGGCGGACTTGGTGGCGGCCAAGGTCAGGGTCAAAATGGAAACACTGGCAATAATTCGGGCAACACTCAAACTTCCTGTTCTCAGTATGGCGTATCCCCTGTATGTGGATCCGATGGCAAGACATACAACAATTCCTGTTGGTTGCAACAGATGGGGCAAGTACAGGTAAGCAGTGGAGTATGCCCGACCGCAAGTACATCCCCTTCACCTACGCCAGATATTGGAAAGATTATTGCACAATTAGTAGCAGCTGGCGTTCCGCAGTCTGTGATTGACGATATTCTAAAAGCTTTGAATTATACCATTCCTCATGCAAGTAATGATAGTGTGGTGGTACAATAGGACGCATAATGTCGTCAGTATTTAAGAAAATCATAGTCATCTTTTTGCTTGCGGGTGCGTATGGTAGTAGCTTGGCATTTGCGCAGTCGCATACGGGAGCTGTTCTTGTGCCAAGAGATCCTAATAGTACGTCAATTCATGAGGGGTTATCTGGAATTACTAGCGCAGGGTACAAGCAAGACGTTAATCCGCTTATCGGAAATCTTTCCGCGAGCTATTTGCCGTTTCATAGTGTCGGAAAGGCAATTGGAAGTTTAGTATTGCCATTTTTTCATGCAGGCCCGACTCCTGCCGACCCGTCTTCGTATGGATTTAAGCCAACGGTGCAAACAGTGTTTCCGTATGCATATTCTCAAACGGGAAATACGAATCGATTAGACCCGGGCGTAAAGGCAATTGGCGGCAAGAATGTGACTGATGTAGCCTTCCCTGGAATCCCGGGAGACAAAGGACCGGGTGGACTATATTGGGTTGGATATCCGAGGCCAGGCAATGTAGAAATTCCGCCCGTATACCAAACGGTGCATGATCAGTATGATTGTTTTTGCAGGTGGGACGAAATGATTGAATGTCCGTTACCAGAAAGTCCATTTTGGCATGTGGCGTTTGGTGCTCCTTGGGTCCCCCCCCACTTAAGCCCTGTCTCATGTCAGGCATGTTTTGTGGGACATATTGTGAAGCATGATTTTTTTGTGGGTGCAAACAAGCCAGGAGTATTTAAGGGATATCCATTTTCATACCCTACTGATCCTGGGTACCAACAATGTTTGCGTGAGAGCACGCAAAGCTACGCTGCATCCGGCCCTGGCGGAAGTCCGGTAAATAACGACTACGGACTATAGGCTCCTTGTGCATAAGAAACGTGGTATACTAACAGGTAATTACTAACTATTATTAGCACTTTCGTATGACAACTTCTTTACCAACATTTTTTGAACAGCTATCGCGCGCGTGGAAACTGTTTCTTGATCGCTGGGGAGTTGCCGTACTCTTGGAGTTATTGATGATTATTCCCGCAATGCTGATGGTTCCCTTGGTTATTGAATATTTAAGTGCAGTAGAGCAGGGGCTTAATACGACGACAGTTTTGGCAAATTCCGCATATGCGGGCGAGTTCTTGTTCGGATTTTTCGGATCGATTTTCTTCGGAGTTCTTGGAATGACCGCAATGATGATTGCGTTTGCGTCGAAGAAGAAGATTTCTCTGCTGGTTGCGCTCACTGACGCAGTAAGGCGATATATTCCGGTGTTGTATACGAGCATACTCGCGGGGCTTGCAGTTGCAGTATCGTTTATTCCGGAGCAGCTGCTTAATTATTGGTATGCGGCAGTGCGCGGCACACTTCCTGTTTCTGGAGCAGGGTTATCTGCACTTGATGTTACCGTGTTCGTAGCATTGGTCGCTCTAATGATTCCTGCGCTTATCGTATCCGTATGGGTGATGTATGCGCCGCTTGCTGTTGCGTTGCGTGAAGTGTCTGGAGGTTTTACTGCGCTTCTTTTCTCAAAGCAAATTGTTCATAAGCATATTTGGAGTTTAGTGTGGAGGATAGTTGGGGCATTGGTGTTGTTTGAGGTTCTCTCTATCACTGTAAGTTCTCTTCCTCTCGCAGGAGTGCTAGTGCCGTTCGTGCTCATGATATTAACAATTGCGTTTTTCGTTGAGCTATACAAGGAACTGCGTGTTCGGTAAATAGCAAAGACTTATGCT
The DNA here is from genome assembly GCA_021414205.1 of Candidatus Anderseniibacteriota bacterium. Classification (GTDB taxonomy): domain Bacteria; phylum Patescibacteriota; class Andersenbacteria; order UBA10190; family UBA10190; genus HO2-45-11b. The sequence continues at coordinate 468,499 of JAIOOW010000002.1, read as the reverse complement.
TTGGATACTGCTTGCCATCCTCGCACATGTTGGCAACGGGCTGGTATTTATTGTAGATAAAAGCATATTAAAATCTAAAACGGCAATCGGGAATCCGATCCAATACGCGCTATACTCTGCGGGATTCGCAGGGCTTTCACTCGCGTTAATTCCGTGGGCGCATATTTCGCTCACATCGTTTTTGGTTACGTGGGCATTTGTTGCAGGGGCAATCCACATATGTGCGTTGTACGTATTTTTTACTGCAATGCAAAAAGGGGAGCCATCGCGCGTTGTTCCGATTACAGGATCCGCAGTGCCGTTATTTACGGTAGTATTTGCACTTACTTTTTTAGGCGAGCAGTTTACAGCTAAGGAGGGGTTTGGGATTGCGCTGTTGATTGCAGGAGGGATGATGCTGGCGATTAAGGGCGTTTCGAAAAAAGGGTCAGACTTTGTGTTGCCAATTATTGCGGGCGTATTATTCGCCGCATACTTTGCAGTTACGAAATATGTATACGATCATGTTGTGGGACAATTTCTGGGTATCTTTATTGTTACCCGAGTTATCGAGGCCCTCATTGCGCTTGCTGGTATCGTTGTTATGACGAAGGGGTTTGCGGGGATACGGATGCCGAAGAAAAAAAGAGTCAAAAACAATCACCATCGTAATATTGTTACTTCGCTTGCATTCATTTTTAATAAAACGCTCGCTGCCGGAGCATTTTTACTGCAAACATACGCTATTAGTCTTGGAAGCGTTTCCGTTGTTAATGCGTTGCAGGGAGTGCAGTATGTATTCGTTCTCGTTCTTGCAATTATTGTTTCTTTATTTTTCCCCAAATTATTTCAAGAAGAAATTGGCCGAGGCGCAGTTGTTCAGAAGATTGTTGGTATCGGTTTGGTGAGTTGGGGAATAGGATTATTAGTATGAAGAACGGCAAGAAAAAAAGAAAAACAACTGTTTGGCAGACTGCGGCTATTTGGGCAGGCACGGTGCTCGGGGTTATAATTACTGTTGTTCTTGTTCTCGCCTTCCCGTCATTCTTACCCGTGCATCAAGTGGTTGGTGTTACGTTTTCCGCACCCCAAGCTACTGGTATTGGGCTGGACTGGAAACAGACCTATAATGCTATCTTGCAAGACTTGCAAGTAAAACATCTGCGCTTATCTGCGTACTGGGACGAGATTCAGCCTGCTTCAGCTGATGTATACGATTTTTCCGATTTGGATTATCAAATGAATGAAGCGGCACGCCACAATGCCCACGTCATTTTGAGTATTGGGCGCAAGCTTCCTCGTTGGCCAGAGTGTCACATTCCTTCTTGGGCAAGTGGGCTATCAGAGAAAGAGCAGCAGCAAAGAGTATTAACTATGCTTCCGATTGTAATAGCTCGATACAAAGACAATCCCGCACTGGATAGATGGCAGTTGGAAAACGAGCCGTTGCTATTCTTCGGCATTTGCCCGAAAGCGGATACGAAGTTTTTAGCGCAAGAACAAGGAGTGGTGCGCGCGCATGACAGCGATCATAGTATCCTAATTACGGATTCCGGAGAGCTTGATTCTTGGCTTGGGGCTGCGCAGTACGGGGATGAGCTCGGAACAACTATGTATCGAACAGTATTTTCGAATCGGACGAAAAAATTATTCAGCTATGATTATTTGTTTCCTTCCTGGCTATACAGATTAAAAGCGCATTATGTTGGATTACTATTTCATAAACCCGTGATTATCTCAGAGCTGCAGGGCGAGCCGTGGGGGACAAAGCCGTATAATCAGATGTCGTCTGCGGAGCGATTGCAATCGTTCTCTCCTTATCGATTTTTACAATTGGAAGTATTTGCACAGCGCACGCAGTTATCGGAAGTATATTGGTGGGGCGTTGAATATTGGTATTGGGAGAAGGCTGTAAATCACAACGATGTATATTGGGATATCGCCAAGAAAATATTTACTTTGAAAGGAGGTGCTACGTATGAATAGTAAAAATTTGCAACTATGGGCAGCAGTATTGCTACTTATTGGAGGGCTTATCAACTTGATTCCAGCCTTATATGACAGCCTGCGCAATCTTGCAGGCGGGCAGCCATGGGTACCTATTATTGTCGGGATTTTATCTGTGCTTGTGTCGCTTGTCATTTTTGCCGGTGGCAAAGAGCAGGACATGTAGTATGCTTGAGACATATGAGTCGTACGGTAGGATTTTGGAAATGGTGGAATAATGCGCTGCCTCATCGCATGCACATTAAGCGTCATGTTCCGAAATTTTTGTCTACCTGCCCAGATTCTGTTCGAGGTGCTGTGCTAGAGCTTGGCGCCGGGCACGGATGGACTTCGCAGACAATTCTTGAAACATTTCCATATGTGGAGTTGACCTGCGTAGAGGTTGATGAATCTGCGCAAGAGGTATTTTCAGAGTTGCAGGATACGTATGGCAAGCGGCTGGCAATCCAGAAGGCGGATATTAGAAGTCTTCCGTTTGATCGCGAATCGTTTGACGTAGTAATCGCAATTAATACCATTGGGTATATCGAAGATAGCGAGGTTGCCTTTGTGCTGCAAGAAGCGCTGCGCGTGCTTAAAAAAGGCGCATTGCTCGGTATCAGCGATGGAACGATTGCTACTATGCCTTCTCGCGCAAAAAGGATGCTCGTTGAGAAAATAGTGCTAGAGGAGGGGTGCGAATTAGAATATGTGAAGAAGGGGCTGCGCTTTTCTTTATGGGCGCGCAAATCGGGCGTAGATTCTGAGCTATAAGTGACTATGTGGAAACTGTTTCAAACATCTCTTCGCAATAAAAAGGCTCCTGATATTACTGGTGACGGATGGATGAATGTAAGCTCTCTGTCGCAATCGTTACGCGATGTAGTTGTTGCGAATAAAGAATTGCAGTTTACGCGCGATTTAACGGGCACCGTTGTCTTGTTATATTTTTGGGATTATACGGACCCTGCCTCGCTACAGGATATTCCGCAGATACGGGCATTGTGGGAGCAGTACGAAGGAAAAGGTTTTTTAATTATTGGAATACATACACCTCAACTTGAGCTTGCAGCTGATCCAGATAAAGTTCAGGGGGCAGTGTTGAGGTTTGACCTCGATTTTCCTGTCGTAAACGACGCTTCGTATACTACGTGGAGGAGGTATGGATGCAAAGTCTGGCCGCGGAAAATTCTTGTAAGTGCTCATGGAGTTATTCAGTACGACGAGGATGGCGAAGGTAAGTTTGATGAGCTCGAAACATTGATTCGTGAGCAATTGCCAAAGGTGCGGGAAACGCAGCTGTTTCCTGCTACGAATGAAAATGAACAAACGCCGAAGATTGCATTTAATGCCGAGTTCGCGCACATGCAAGGAATTGCACTATCTCCTCCGATGGAGCCTGCGCAATATCATTTACAGTTTAAGCTACCGGTACATCATTGGGGTCTTTCGGGTTGGTGGATTCTGCAAAAAGATCATATTACTAATGGGCAAATTACGGATGACCAGGCATGTGTGGTGCATTTTTTAGGAAATGCTGTAACGCTTTCTGCTCGATCGAGCGAGGATTGTAGTATTGAAGTGCTGATAGACTCCAAGCCGATTCCGGAACGGATGCGCGGAAGAGATATCGTAGAGCAAGGGGGGAGAACGTATGTTCACATTCGTAATGATCGGGGGTATTCTCTTGCTTTGCGGTTGCCGCATGGAAAGCATATATTGTCGCTTGTTCCGGTAACGGGAATGGTCTTTATTGAGGAGTGTTTGTTTTCCTGATACGCCTTGAGGTATGCTGATGAGCTATGAATATACTTATTGCTCATCAACCAATTGCGGAAGCTACAGCAGACATTATTATCGTGCCGGCTCAGAAGAATCTTGATTTTACGCAGATTTTCTCAAAAGAAGTGAGTGCTCGTATAGTGGCATCCATGAAAAAGGCAGTATTTACCGGGGAGTGGGGGCGTGCAGAACTTTTTATAGCGCCTCAGGGCGTGAATGCGCCTCTTATTGCAGTGCTTGGCATTGGAAAAGAAGCGGATGATGAAGATAAGTATTTTGAAGGCCTTCGCAGGGCGCTTGCAATAGTACTGATGGATGCGCGGGTTCATATGGTGTCTCGTATCGCAATTCTTGCTCCAAGTGTTTCGGATGTCAGCCCAATAGTAGAGTCACTCATGTTAACGAACTACTGGTTTACGGAGCATAGTAAGGCCATGGCGCAAGATGCGCATATGAGGTCTTTAAAAGAAGCAGTTATTCATGTGTCGGGGGAGAAAGAGGCAGCTCTTGCGAAAAAAGAAGTTAAAAAAACGCATTCGATATTGCGAGGTGTTGAACTGACTCGTCACTTGGTAAATCAGCCGGCGTCGCATATGTCGCCGAACGTATTGGTGCAAGAAGCGAAAAAGATCGCAAAAACATCAAAGAATATTTCGATTACTGTGCTAAATCGCAAACAGGCTCAGGTGCAAAAATGGTTTGGATTTCTTGCAGTTGCGCGCGGCAGTAAAGAAGAGCCGTATGTGATTCATTTGAAATATAGGCCGAAGAAAAAACCTAAAAAAACACTCGTACTTATCGGTAAGGGTATTACGTTTGATTCCGGCGGATTATCGCTGAAGCCTTCTATTCACATGGAGAATATGAAAATAGATATGGCAGGCGGCGCGACAGTGCTGGGATTATTTTCTCTGCTTCCAATCCTTGCGCCAGATATTGCAATTCATGGGATTATTGCAGCGTGCGAAAACATGCCATCTGGAGATGCGTATCGTCCGGGTGATGTGGTGGATACTATGAGTGGCAAGAAGATAGAAGTGCTAAATACAGATGCGGAGGGCAGAGTTACTCTCGCAGATGCGCTTACGTATGCGCAGACGTTGAAGCCGGATGCAATTATTGACCTAGCAACACTTACTGGTGCATGTGTGGTTGCGCTAGGAGAAACATATGCCGGCCTATTTGGAAACTCGCAGAGCTTGAATACTCTTATTAAAGAATCTGCAAAGAAGACAGGCGAAGGGGTTGTGGAATTTCCATTGCCGGAGGAATATCGCTCGACGGTGCAAAGTATGATTGGGGATGTGCGCAATACCTCCGCGATGAAAACGGGCGGTGCTATTACGGCCGCGTTATTTCTGCAGGAATTTATTGAGAAAAACAAAGTAGGAGAAGCTGTTCCATGGGCGCATATGGATATTGCAGGGCCAGTGTATGCAGAAATGCCACTTATTCCGTACTGGCAGTTTGGCGCAACGGGATATGGCGTCCGCACACTTGTGAATGTGGTAGAGGAGTTTGGGAAGTAATACTACCTCATCTTCTTTCGAAGTTGCGCAATAACGTCGCGGTATTCTGCTGCTTTTTCAAATTCCATTTGCTCTGCTGCAAGCTGCATCTTGTTCGTGATGCGCTTGATCGCATGCTCTGCATCGTCTTTGGAGATATTTTCTGGCAAATCCAAATCAAGTACTGGCTTCGACAGAGTGGATTCGGATATTTTTTTCATAATGGATTTCGGTGTGATGCCATGTTCTTTGTTGTACGCAAGCTGGATGGTGCGGCGGCGAGTTGTTTCATCGATTGCGCGCTGCATGGAGCCTGTGATTCTGTCCGCATACATAATAACGCGACCTTCTAAGTGGCGCGCAGCTCGGCCCATTGTTTGAATGAGCGCCGTTTCGCTGCGCAGATATCCTTCTTTATCCGCGTCCATAATTGCAACTAAAGATACTTCGGGCAAGTCCAATCCCTCTCGAAGCAAGTTGATGCCAACGAGAATATCGAATACGCCTGAACGTAATTGACGTAAAATGTCTACGCGCTCCATCGTATCAATATCTGAGTGCAAGTACGCAGCTTTCATACCGGATTCTGTGAGATAGGTGGCAAGCTCTTCTGCCATTCGTTTCGTTAGAGTTGTTACGATGATGCGCTGGCCTTTTACGACTGTCCTTTTAATTTCCTCCATCACGTCGTCGATCTGGTTTTTTGTCGATTTGATTTCAATTTCCGGATCAACTAATCCTGTCGGACGGACGATCTGCTCTACGGTTGCCTCGCTCGTATTCTTTTCGTACGGCCCCGGAGTTGCGGATATAAATACTGTTTTCCCGATTCGATCTTCAAATTCAAAAAATTTAAGAGGACGATTATCTTTAGCAGATGGCAGGCGGAATCCATAATTGATGAGGTTTTCTTTTCGTGCGGAGTCCCCTGCTTCCATGGCGCCGATTTGCGGAATGGTCATATGGGATTCGTCGATGAATGTGAGGAAGCCGTCTTTTCCGTACGCGTAATTAAAGTAGTCGATCAGCGTTGAGGGCGGCTGTCCAGGAGATCTGCCGTCCATGTAGCGGGAATAATTTTCAATTCCGGATACGTATCCGATATGCTCGATCATTTCCAAATCATATTTTGTTCGTTCGAGAATACGCTCTTCTTCTGCAAACTTTTTTTGATCATGAAACTTTTTCGCCTGCATTTCCGCTTCTTTTTTAATTAATTCGAGCGACTGTTTGCGCTGTGTGTCATTTGTTACGAAGAATGTTGCCGGGAAGATGGCGGCGTTGGCAAGCGATGTAATCTTGTGTCCGGTAATTGCGTCGAGCTGCGTAATTGATTCTACGTAATGGCCGAAAAACTCAATACGAATCACCTGCTCTTCTCCGGAGGGAAATACATCCACAACATCTCCTCGGACGCGATACTTGCCTCGTTCCAAATCAATATCGTTTCGTTCATACTGCAAAGATATCAACTTTTTTAAGAAATCTTGGCGGGCGATATCTTCTCCCACGGCAATTCCTACGCGGGCGTCCATATATTCCTTTGGTGATCCTAAGCCGTAAATACATGATACGGATGCCACTACTATAGCATCTTTGCGCGTCAAAATTGCTTCCATGGCGCTGTGGCGTAGGCGATCAATTTCTTCGTTGATGGCGGAATCTTTTGCAATATATGTTCCAGATCGCGGAATATATGCCTCGGGTTGGTAGTAGTCGTAATATGAAACGAAATATTCAACAGCCGCATCGGGGAAGAATGTTCGGAATTCCTCGGTAAGCTGCGCTGCTAATGTTTTATTGTGGCTAATGATGAGCGCAGGAAATCCCGTTTCTGCAATAACAGATGCTGCGGTCATTGTTTTCCCAGAACCGGTAACGCCGAGCAGGGTCTGTCGTTTTAAGTCTTTTTTCACTCCATCAACAAGCCCAGCAATCGCTTTTGGCTGATCGCCCGCTGGCTGAAACGGTGCTTTGATGGTGAATAGAGAATTTGCCATATGAGGCCATTATACATACTTTACGCCAAGTGTCGCATACCGTACCTTATATATATGATAGCTCGCTTAACGGGGACGGTATTGGAGCGCGAAGAAAAAGCCATTATTCTCGATGTTCACGGGGTTGGGTATCGAGTATTTGTGGCGTCGGCTTTGCGAGAAAAATTGGCGCTTAATCAAGATATGAGTTTCGTTATTTATGATCATATAACAGATTCCGATGAAATTTTATTTGGATTCGAAACGAATCGCGAATTAGAGTATTTTGAATTGTTGTTACGAGTACCGTCTATTGGTCCGAAAACTGCGATGGGAATTTTAGATGTGGTAAGCCCGCATATGCTATCGCAAGCCGTTGCAACGGGCGACGTTGCGCTCTTAACCAGCATGCCGGGGGTCGGGAAGAAAACGGCAGAGAGGATTATTATTGAGTTGAAAGGAAAGCTTTCTGAATTGCCGAGCGGTTCTGTATTCGCATTGCACCGCCCTGTGTTACAAGAAGCCGTTGATGCATTGGTTGCCATCGGATATACCCAAGCACAGGCGCGTGCTGTGGTTGAGAAGTTACCGAAAGATATAGCTACGGTTGAAGAAGCTATTAAGATGGCGCTTAAATACCCAGCATCGTCATAGTATGAATATCGCGGAAGCAATTCATCTTGAAGAAGGCCGGTGGGATAGTTTTGTTGCATCGACATCGCATGGATCGTTTTTACAAACATGGGCGTGGGGCGAAATGCATCGAGAGCTTGGCGGGCTGTATTGGAGAGTTATTATCGAGCACGGCGGGAAAATTATGGCAGTGGCTTTAGTGCTTCGCAGGGGAATTAAATTGGGGTATTCGTGGTTGTATGTTCCGCATGGCCCCGTATTTGCGGATGGATTATCAAAAGAAGATCAAGCGCATGTGTGGGGGTTATTAGAAGAAAAGTTTGCAAGCTTAGCAAAAGAAACGGGTGCTTTTTTTATTCGAATCGATCCGTTATGGACCGCTTCATCCGAATATAAGATTCCCGATGTTTGGCGCAAATCTTCTCGCGAAGTTCAGCCAAAAGATACGCTTCTGCTCGATCTGAATCAGTCCGTTGAAACTTTCCAGACAAATTTGCATCCAAAAACGCGTTACAATATTAAGGTGGCGCAAAAGAAGGGTGTAGTTATTTCGTATTCGACAACACCTGAAGATGTCGAAAAGTTTTTAAAAATCTCTCGCGAAGTGTCTGCAAGAACAGGGTTTGCGTATCATCCTGATGACTATTATCGCGTAATGATTGATGTGCTTGGGAAGAAAAATATGGCAGAGATTGCGATTGCCAGCGTTGGAGACGATGTGATTGCGGCCCATATCATACTGTATGCAAATGGCATGGCGACATACGGGCATGGAGCAAGTGATCCTGGTAAGCGCTCGTTTATGGCGCCTACGCTTTTGTATTGGGATACGATAGTGCGTGCAAAAGAAAAGGGTATGAAGCGGTATGACTTTTTTGGAGTAGCTGCAGAAGACGCAAGTCCTGATCATCCATGGGCGGGCATAACCCGTATGAAAGCCGGATTTGGAGGCACTCGGATTTCGTATGTTGGCGCGCATGATTTAGTGTTTAACGATGGGTTGTATGCAGGGTTCGGGCTCATGCGCGATGCGTTTTCTCGAGTGAGGAATTCTATTAAATCGATATGAATATTATTCAAGAGATAAAAAATATCGGACATTTTTTCGAAGCGCATTTTTGGCGCGCAGTGTATGGCATTCCGGATAAAGGAATGCGCCTGTTTGGTGTAACGGGGACCAATGGAAAGACTACTACCTCGTATTTGCTTGCTAGTGTGTTAGAGCAAGCGCATGGGAAAGAACATGTAGGAATGCTTACAACCGTTTCGTTTCGCATTGGGGGGAAAGAAGAAATAAACGAAACAAAAATGACAACACTTCCCTCTCGCAAAATATTTTCCTATTTAGCGCGCATGAAAAAACGGGGAATAGAATACGTAGTATTAGAAACGACCAGCCATGCGCTCGATCAGCACCGCATTGCCGGCATTCAATTCGACGGCGCTATTATATTAAACATTGCGCGCGAGCATTTGGATTATCATGCAACGCTTGAACAGTACGCTGCTGCTAAGGAGCGAATCGTTCATTATTTACGGATTGGTGCTCCACTTGTAGGCAAGCAAGATGACGACTATGTTCGGCCAATGCTCGACCGTGCAGAAAAAAACGGATTGAACGTGGTGCGAATGACTGATGCCGATATTCAATCTACGCATGCGGAACTTTCTGGAAGTATTAATAAGGAAAATGCATGTGCTGTTACTCTGCTTGCCCACGCTCTTAAAATTCCTGATACAACAATTCAAGTAGGCATTGATGCGGTAAAATCCGTTCCTGGCAGAATGGAAAGAGTTATAACGCCGCAAGGCGTGACAGTGATTATTGATTATGCAGTAACGCCCGATGCGTTGGAGCGATTATATTCGGAAGTGAAAAAAGATTTAAAAGACGGCGCTAAGATTTTTGGAACAGTATCCGCTGCTGGTCTTCGTGATCGCGGAAAACGGCCCGACATGGCGCGCGCCGTTGCGAAGTATGCTGATCGCATTATCGTAACGCGCGAAGACCCGTGGACGGAAAGCGAAGAACAGATTTTTAATGACTTAGAGCAGGGGCTACCTGCTGACCAGCAAGGCAAGCAATGGCAGCGCATTGTTGATCGAAAAGAGGCCCTTGCAACACTGTTGCAAGAAGCAAAATCGGGAGATGTTGTTATTGCTACTGGCAAAGGGGCAGAGCGCGGTATGGGGATTGGAAACGACATTATTGCCTGGAATGAGCGGGGAATAATCGAGGAAATCGTCAAAAGCCTCTAAAGATCATTTTTATTGCTTTATATAGATATATTATGCTTATAACTATTGACAAAATAGTAAAATAGGAGTATTTTAAAAAAGATCAGTTACCCCTGCTCCTTTCCCTCGTCTATAGAAAGAGTGCCATGGCGCGCCCAGTTACCATTATTGATGAATTGATGTGGATGCTTCCGGACATGGGCATCAAAGAAGTGTATTTGCCGTTTGAAAGACTGCTTATCACGGGCGGACTCTCGGCGTGTGCTGCCCTTCTGTCGGCGGTGCTGCTTGTGTATGGCTCGTACATGTACTTGCGAGGTCCTGATAAGGAATCCCGAAAGCGATTCCTGCCAGTTGTCCTTATGGCGCTGGCTTGCATGCTTCTTGCAGGGGTCAGTGCCGGTGCAATCTTCTACTCAGGTACGCGGATTACACCCCCAAGTATGTGCGTCTGAAACCATGTCAATGCTTTTTTCGAACAGCTCTTAGGAAAGGGCTGTTTTCTTTTTTTGTTTGAATATTTTTTTGAATTCCTTTATTCTAAGTAACAGTATGAAATCAATGAACGCCATTACCCATATGTATGCATCGCTCGTGCTGGCAAAGCGCTGGAACGTGCTGTTTATGCATACATATTCCGGAAGTTAATGGTAGGATCTTTGTTTCAATAAGGATATTTCCATAAGCTCCCGGATACAACCGGGAGCTTTAGTGTTTAGTGGTGTTCGTTTCACACAAAAGGAAGGAGTTGTGCCATGAGTGCAACAAATGGTCAGAACGGATTTGCAAGCGAAGTCCGAGTGTTCTTTGATGTTGCTCGAAAAGTTGGGCAACTCCGATACGATGGGAATCGTTCGGAATTCGAGCAGACTCTGCTTGCGCTCGGCATGGATCAAGGCGAGGTTACGACATATTGGGATTTGGTAGATGTTAGCAGTGCAAAGAATTGGCGTCCGTTAGAGTATTTTACTATCGGGGACGTGAAGAGTAATACAGCGCTGTCTCAGAGGTTGGGTATTGAGCTCAAGAACGGTCCTGGACAACCACCTAGGAACTGGTTGTTGTATCGATTGTTCAGTCTTTCTTTCCCTGGAGTTCTCCAAGTTGAGTACAAGGGTTGGCAACATTTTCAGGACAGGGACGCAAAGGTTGAGATAGATGGAAGGCGTGTCTTGAATCCAGACCATCGAACGCTTCATTTCGAAAAACAACCCATTGCCCCAGTTGGAATGACGCGAAAAGACGGTAATCCTATGTCAGTTTATAGAGCTGTGCAGGGGGTCGAGCCCGCGAAATTCCAGGGACATGTAATGCGTTCTGCTGGACCACTTCGCTCAGTATTTGGCGATGAGCTTGGATTGCAATTCGCAGAACTACTACTTGATCTGCAGATGCTCATTCCTTCTGAAACGATGACTCGTGCTCTTCGCGCTGTTGTCGAGGATGGTAAGTGCGGTAAGGAGATCGTACTTGCTGGAGCATTCTGCCCTGATTATGCGTACGTGGAAACGGGCAATCCGTTGGTGCCTTATCAGTACACGTTTGATGGTTTGGGTGAAGGTGTTGGGTTAGTCGCAAGGCAATTTGCGCGAATCATCCCAGGGCTTTCTCGCTTCTTTGCAGGACTTGGGCTTAAGCATCGATTTGTGATCGGTATCGGAGACTTCGAAGCCGATTCGGAGGTGGTGCTGCAAAGGGTGGGTGTTGATCGCCAGGAATTTATTCGGCGATGTCAGTGCTCGCTTGATGCGTTTCAATCATTGATGCCAAGTGATATTTCGATCGAGTTGGAGCTTTTCGATGTGCGGCGTGGAAACGGAAATTTTCGCGTCTTTGCATTGGAGTGTACGGAGCGAATGATCGCTGGGGATTTTGGTAAGATGCCTGATCTCCACCCAGACCTTGCGAATGTTATTGCGCGAATCCCGTCCCAGTACCGCACATTCTATGAGCGGTGGCATGGGGTTGATATGGATGACGTTACTGTTCGAAAAATTGTATTTTCGCAAGGAGGCGAATATGCGGCAGTCGCGCGTATCTATCGCGAAGCTTTGGGGGATAACGTTATCTTCCTAGCCGGAGATCGACCGGAGATGAACCGGTTTAACGCATTCTGGGCACCTCTTCCGGTGTTGTGTGCGAAGCGAGCCTATTAGGCTGATCTGAATTGAAGAGCACGGAGGCTCTTCAATTCAGAATCTTTTTATCTTGTATGATTATATATATGAAAACAGCATTTGTATTAGTTGATGCAAAGGGTCCAGAAATATTACATAGAACAGGAATAACGGCTCCTGATTCTTTTATATATCTTGCTGTTGATGGTGAGAAGTCAAAAGTATTTTTTGATGCACGAGAATATGATGTGCAGTCACAAAAAATACAGCGCACTGGAAACGATATTCAAGTTGAGCGGTTAGAGCCGTACATGCAGAAAACATTTTCCGAAACACTCGTGAATATTTTGAAGCATTTTAGCATTACGGAAGCAAAGATATCGCCAAATATGCCATATGCATTAGCTTCTGCATTGAAAGACGCGGGTATAGCTCTTGTTGTGCATGATTACGAATCTGAGCGTGATAAAAAAACAGAACAAGAAATTACTGACATGATTGAAGCTCAGCGTGTGAATGAATCTGCGTTTGCCCTTGTATACGATATTCTTTCGCAAAGCATAATAGATAAAGGCTTTATTGTGTTTGGGGGAAAAGTTTTGACGAGCGAATATGTAAAACACAGATTGCGAACACATTTATTAGAGCAAGGGTATGATTGTCCGGACGGAATTATAGTGGCATCGGGTGAGCAGACTGCCCGTCCACATGATGAAGGAAGTGGGCCTCTTCTACCTAATGAGGCAATTATTATTGATATATTCCCACGCTCAGAAAAAACGGGCTTTTATGCAGACATGACGCGGACGTTTGTGAAAGGAACTCCGAGTAAAGAGTTGGCTGAATTATTTACAGCTGTTCAGGAAGTGCAAAAAGAAATTGCGGATAGTGTTGCAGTTGGTGAAGTGTGCTCAACGGTGCATGCTCGCACTGTCGATGCATTTAAAAAGCGCGGATATCCAACTTCGCCAGAAAAAGGATTTATGCACGGTACTGGGCATAGCCTGGGGTTATCTGTTCATGAGGGGCCACGGATTAATGCAATATGTGATGTTGCGATTGAGTCTGGTATGGCGCTTACGGTGGAGCCAGGGTTGTATTGTCCGGGTGTTGGAGGTGTTCGCATTGAGGATGTTGTCGTGTTTCACCTAGATGGAACGAAAGAAAACATTACTCAATTTAATCAATCATTTTTTATCCCATGAACAATTATCTATTTAAACAAAATCAGGCAAAGAAATATGATATCGCAGGTGGAGTGTGCTATCTATATCCAGATTCTCCAACAGATCGATTATCGTGTGCATATGTAGAGCAAGATGGAAGGTATCCGGAACAAGGATCTCGTCAAAATGAATATTGTACGGAAGCTATGTTTATTATCGATGGAGAATTTAGCGCGAATGTTGGAGGTAAGGAGCAAAAGCTTGAAGCCGGAGACGTATTGTATGTTCAGCCAAGGACGCCATATTCTATCGAGGGTAAAGGAAAAACATTTGTATTTATTGAACCAAAATGGAATTCGGAGCAGAATACGCAGGTATGAAGCAACTCATTCTCATCATCGACACCGCACACCCGAGGGCACGAATTATATGTGCTGACGATACTACTGTTCTGGGAAAGCGGGAATGGGAGAATACGCCGAAAGTGGGAACGGATCTCTTGGTGCATATTGGAGGGTTATTAGAAGAGCTTGGAAAGCAAAAAACAGATATTACGCGCGTTGCCGTGCATGCCGGGCCGGGGAGTTATGGGTTGGTTCGAACTGGGATTGTGACGACCACAATCCTTGCCCAAGCCATCGGCGCGGAGCTTGCTGTGGTGTCCGGGGATTCGGAAGAAGATGTTGTGAAAAGCGCTCGAACTGGTGAAAAAGTGGATGCAGTGGAGCCGAAGTACGGTCAAGCTGTGGAAAAGTAGGCTTGATTTCCTCCAAAAAGGGCTTAAATGCCTTGACATACTTATGCACACCTTCTATACTCTATAGTATCGTCTTTGACGAGCAAGATTTGTGTGCATCATCAATCAAGCCAAGTAGACAATAGTTTTTAGCGCATCCCTTCATATGAAATGAAGGCGGGATGTGCCTTTTACGTTATATATCATTTTTTAACTCATCATCCTTACATGAGCGAAGAATTCCCCAAGCCAATTCGTATCCGTAAAACGTTCTCCGGACATTCCGGGCTCGTAGCGCAAGTTCCTAATCTCCTTCAGATTCAATTAGATTCCAACGCCTGGTTTTTTGAAGAAGGATTAGCGGAACTTTTTAAAGAGATTTCTCCGATTGAAGATCATTCCGAAAGTCTCGAACTTCATTTCGTAGATCATTACCTTGATACTCCGAAGCACACAGAAGAAACTGCTCGCGATCGCAACGCAACATATGAAGCGCCTCTTCGATGCGCTGTTCGATTTGTAAATAAGAAAACCGGTGAAGTAAAAGAGCAAGAAGTATACCTCGGTGAGTTCCCAATCATGACTCCTCGAGGAACTTTTATTATCAACGGAGTTGAGCGAGTTATCGTATCTCAGTTGATCCGATCCCCTGGTGTGTTCTTCTCCTCTTCGACAAGTAAGGGTCGAAATTGGTATGGAGCAAAAGTAATTCCAAATCGTGGGGCTTGGTTGGAATTAGAAACTGCATCCGATGGTGCTATTTATGTAAAGATTGATCGAAAGCGTAAGGTTGCAGTAACGGCCCTTCTTCGCGCTATGGGCGTTGAAACGAACGAAGAGATTGCGAAGCTGTTTGCTGAAGTTGATACGAATCCGGAAATGCAATATATCAAGCAGACATTTGCAAAAGACGTTTCCAAGAACCAGGCAGAAGGATTAAAAGAAGTGTACAAGAGGCTTCGCCCAGGAGATTTGGCAACGGTTGCCAACGCGAAGCAGATGATTCATGACATGTTCTTCCGATTTGACCGATACGATTTCGGAAAAGTAGGGCGTCACAGAATTAATCAGCGCTTGAACTTGGATGTGCCAGAAACTCCGGAATACCGAACACTTCGTATTGAAGACTTAACTGCTGTTATCGCAGAAGTGATTCGTTTGAACAACACACAAGAACCGGCTGACGATATCGACCATTTGGGAAATCGTCGCGTGCGTCCGGTGGGAGAGCAACTCCAAAATAAGTTCCGTATCGGCTTGGTACGAATGGAGCGCATTGCAAAGGATCGCATGAGTACTATGGAAGTTGAGCGTATGACGCCGTCTCAATTAATTAACGCTCGACCAATTATTGCTGCAATTAAAGAATTTTATACAAGCTCTCAACTGTCTCAGTTCATGGATCAGACGAATCCATTGTCAGAAGTGGAGCACAAGCGCCGTTTGAATGCGATGGGGCCAGGAGGACTTGATCGAAACCGAGCAGGGTTCGAAGTTCGAGACGTTCACCGAAGCCATTATGGTCGAATTTGTCCGGTAGAAACTCCGGAAGGTCCGAACATCGGGTTGGTAGGCCATATGGCAATGTATTCTCGATTGAACGAATATGGATTCCTTGAAACTCCGTATCGAAAAGTTGTGAACGGGCAAGTAACGGATGAAATCGAGTTCATGGATGCATACCAAGAAGACAAGTGTATTATTGCGCAAGCTGCTGAACCGATTACGAAAGATAAAAAGTTCGTGAACGAGCGTATTGAAACACGCGCTCGCCAAGGACAATTCATGGAAGTGTCCGCACAAGAAGTCGAATATATGGACATTGCTCCACAGCAATCTCTATCGCTTGGTGCTGGTATGGTTCCGTTCATCGAGCACGACGATGCCCAGCGATCACTCATGGGATCAAACATGCAACGTCAGGCAGTACCTTCCGTGAAGCCGCAAGCTCCACGAGTTGGAACAGGGTTTGAATTTATCGGTGCATATCATTCCGGACAAGTAGTGTTATCCGATGTTGATGGAGAAGTTACGGAATTGGACGCAACGCATATTCGCGTATCCACAAAGGATGGATCAAGCCGAGTATACCGATTGCAGAACTTCCAGCGAAGCAACCAATCAACTGCAATGACGCAGCACCCACTGGTAAAGATCGGAGACAAAGTTGAAAAAGGCCAATTGATTGCAGACGGATCTGCTACAGATAAAGGAGAATTGTCCCTCGGACAAAATCTGCTTGTTGCGTTTGTGCCATGGTACGGAAACAACTTTGAAGATGCCATTGTGATTTCACAGCGAGTTGTTAAAGATGATCGATTTAGCTCAATTCACATTGAAGACTTTACAATCGATGTTCGCGATACCAAGCTTGGGCCAGAAGTTGTAACTCGAGACATTCCGAACGTCAGCGAAGAAAAATTACGAAACCTTGATGAAGAGGGCGTAATTCGAATCGGAGCGGAAGTTCGATCTGGCGATATCTTGGTTGGAAAAGTTACCAACAAAGGTGAGACAGACTTAACTCCTGAAGAGAGATTGCTTCGCGCAATCTTCGGTGAAAAGGCAAAGGATGTAAAAGATACGTCGTTGTACTTACAGCATGGAGAACGAGGAAAAGTTGTAGATATTAAGATCTTCTCTCGTGACGGCGGTGATAAGCTTCCATCTGGAGTTATTAAGCAAATCCAGGTAAGCATTGCGCAGTTCAGAAAGTTGCAGGTTGGAGACAAGCTTGCAGGAAGACACGGAAACAAGGGTGTTATCGCAAAGATTGTTGCAGAGGAAGATATGCCATATCTCGAAGATGGATCACCTGTTGACGTAGTATTGAACCCGCTCGGTGTTGCATCTCGTATGAACATCGGACAGATTTTGGAAACTCACTTAGGGTGGGCAGCTACAAAGCTGGACTTCCACGCAGCATCTCCTGCATTCTCTGGAGTAACGGAAGCTGAAATTCAGGAACAGTTAAAGGAAGCTGGAATCCCGGAAGATGGAAAAGTGGAACTCTTTGATGGATTGTCCGGAGTAAAGTTCGATCGCAAAGTAACAGTTGGTGTGATGTACATCTTAAAGCTTCATCATTTAGTAGAAGACAAGATCCATATGCGATCCACAGGGCCGTACTCTCTTGTTACGCAGCAGCCTCTCGGAGGAAAGGCGCAATTCGGAGGACAGCGTTTTGGAGAGATGGAAGTGTGGGCGCTCGAAGCATACGGAGCAGCTCACACCTTGCAAGAAATTTTGACGGTGAAGTCAGACGACGTTGCCGGACGAAGCAAGACATACGAAACGATTGTAAAAGGAGGACAAATTCAGCCGCCGCACACTCCTGCTGCATTCGATGTATTGGTGAAAGAATTGAAAGGATTATCACTAGATGTCGAACTAGTGGGTAAAGCAGAAGCTCCTGCAGAGCCTCCTCGAGAACATCAAGCGCCTAGTAACTAACCCACACACACTATGGACTACGAAGAACAAAAACCAGATTTCACATCGATCAAGCTGAAGCTTGCATCTCCCGATGCTGTGCTTGAATGGTCGCATGGAGAAATTACAAAACCAGAAACAATTAATTACCGAACACAAAAACCGGAAAAAGACGGTTTGTTCGACGAGAGAATTTTCGGCCCAACAAAGGATTGGGAATGTTACTGCGGAAAATATCGCAGAATCCGTTACAAGGGAATCGTGTGTGATAAGTGTGGTGTGGAAGTTACTCGATCAATCGTTCGACGTGAGCGCATGGCGCATATTACGCTGGCAACTCCGGTGTCTCATATTTGGTTCTTGCGAGGCGTGCCTTCGAAGATGGGTCTTCTCTTGAACATCAACGTAGGAAAACTTGAAAAAGTTGTCTACTTTGCGTCTTACATTATTACGAGCGTTGATGAGGATAAGAAGAAGGAATTAGTTGAGCGACTTGGCCGAGAAGCTGATTCTAAGCGTGAAGCCATTAAGAATGGATACAAACAACTTCGAGCCGGCGTTCCAAAAGATGAAAAGGATCGAGATAAAAAGAAAGAAGCGCTTGCAGAAGAAGAGCAGAGCGAACTTGATAAGCTCGATGCTGCAAAAGATGCTGCAATCGACCAGATCACAGGCCTTGTAAAGCACGCAATTATTTCTGAAGTAGAATATCGAGATTTGTCGTTGAAGTACGGGCACATCTTTACTGCAGGAATTGGTGCTGAAGCAATTCGCGCCATCTTTGAGAAGATGGATATGGAACAAGAAATCAAATCAATGGAAGAAGATTTGGTTGAAGCGTCTGCTGCAAAAGAAAAGCGAGTGATGCGAAGATTAGCGCTTATTCGCGGATTGGTTGATGCGAAGATTCGTCCGGAATGGATGTTCATAACGCAACTCCCTGTTATTCCACCAGATATCCGTCCGATGGTGCAATTAGATGGAGGACGATTCGCTGCATCTGATTTGAATGACTTATACCGACGAGTAATCAATCGAAATAATCGATTAAAGCGATTACTTGAACTTGGTGCTCCAGAAATTATTACGCGAAACGAAAAGCGTATGTTGCAAGAAGCTGTTGATTCCTTAATCGACAACTCTGCTCGACGTGGTTCAACAACTGTTAATACAACAGGGCAACGCCGACAGCTAAAGTCATTGGCAGACATGTTAAAGGGTAAGCAAGGACGATTCCGTCAAAACTTGCTCGGAAAGCGCGTGGATTACTCTGGCCGATCCGTAATCGTAGTTGGTCCTGAATTACAATTGCATCAGTGCGGACTTCCGAAGCTTATGGCATTGGAACTCTTCAAGCCATTCGTTATTCACGAATTAATTGAGCGAGAGCTTGCGCACAATATCCGATCTGCTAGCCGTTTGATTGAACAAGGAATTCCAGAAGTATGGGACTCACTTGAACAGGTAACTCGAACACACAAAGTATTATTGAATCGTGCTCCGACATTGCATCGATTAGGTATTCAGGCATTCCAGCCAGTACTGATCGAAGGTAAGGCTATTCAGATTCATCCGATGGTAACATCTCCATTCAACGCCGACTTCGACGGAGACCAGATGGCTGTGCACGTACCGCTCTCTTCTCAGGCTCGATACGAAGCAGATGAGATTATGTTGGCATCGCACAATTTGTTGAAGCCTGCTGATGGACAGCCGTCCACTTCTGCAACACAGGACATTGTGCTTGGTATCTACTACATGACGAACGTTGAAGCTGGCGCGAAGGGTGAAGGTAAGGCATATGCATCAATGAGCGAAGCGATGATGGCGTATGAGGTGGGAGAGCTCGCAGTGAATGCAGAGATTACTGTTCGAAATCCGGTCGACAATAAAGAGCTTGTAAAAACAACGCTTGGTCGATTAATGTTCTTCGAGATTTGCCCAGATCAAGATGCGTTCCAGAACGAAGCGCTTGATAAATCGAAGCTCAAGAAAATCGTAAGCAAGACACTTTCTGTATACGGTCAGGATCGCACCGCAGTATTCTTGGACGACATGAAGAAGCTTGGATTCAACAATGCAACCAAGTCTGGATTATCTTGGGGGATGATGGACTTAACTGCGCCGAAAGATAAAGCAGAAATCGTAGGCAGGGGAGAAGTGAGGGTTGCAGAAATCCGCGGACAATTCGATGATGGACTCTTAACTGAAGACGAACGATACCGAATGGTGGTAAGTGTTTGGGAACAGATTCGTGAAGAGATGGCCGTTGCTGCCAAAGGCGCATTCGATCCAAACGGAAGCGTATACACGATGGTAAACTCCGGAGCCCGAGGATCTTGGGGGCAGACACTCCAGATGGTCGGTATGAAAGGTACGGTCGCAGGTCCTACTGGTAAGGCAGTGGAGCTTCCGATTAAGAGCAGCTTTAAAGAAGGGTTCAACGCTCTTGAGTACTTCCTTTCAACGCACGGAACTCGCAAAGGTATGGCCGACACCGCTCTTCGTACTGCAACTGCAGGATACTTAACGCGAAGATTGGTAAACGTTGCGCAAGACGTTGTAGTGCACTTCGAAGATTGTAAGGACAAAGAAGGTGCATTGATGACGAAGGCGGACAGTGAAGAAGTTGGAACAACGCTTGGAAAGCGATCCGTTGGTCGATACCTAGCTGATGCAGTTAAGGATCCAAAGACTGGCGATGTGATTATGAAGAAAGGCGATTTGATCGATCTTGAAAAAGCAGCTCAGATCGACAAGCTCGATATTTCTGAAATCACAATTCGATCCGTTGTATCGTGCTTGGCTCCACGAGGAGTATGTCAGGTATGTTACGGATGGGACTTGGGTAAGAATCGATTGGTTGCAATCGGAGAAGCTGTTGGAGTTATCGCAGCCCAGGCTATTGGAGAACCAGGAACACAGCTTACAATGAGAACATTCCATAGCGGAGGTGCGTCTGGAGACGACATTACTCAGGGTCTTCCTCGAGTAGAAGAATTGTTCGAAGCCCGCATTCCTAAGGGTGAAGCAATTATGTCTGAGATTGATGGAGAAGTTACGGTGAAGAAAGACAAGGACGAAGTAAAGATTTCCGTACAAGGAAAGAAAGAAGGAAAGGATTACATGATTCCATTGAACGTAACACTTAACGTAAAGTCTGGAGATGTGGTTATTGCAGGACAGCAATTAACAGATGGACACATGAACGTGCAGAGCCTCTACGATGCAGCAGGTGTGCGAGCAGTACAGCGCTACATCTTGAAGGAAGTACAGCAGGTGTACGCAATCCAAGGTGAAACGATTAACGATAAGCATTTGGAAATCATCGTTCGACAAATGTTGTCTCGTATTCGTATTCAGGATTCTGGAGACACATCGCTTCTTCCAGGCCGCGTGGTGGAATGGTCAGAGCTATCTGCGGCAAATACGCAGGCAGAATCTGAAGGAAAGAAGCCCGCGCACGGAGATAGGTTGCTTTTGGGAATTACGAAAGTATCCCTTTCAACAGAAAGCTTCTTAGCAGCAGCATCCTTCATGGAAACAGCTCGCGTGTTAATTGACGCAGCAGTTGCAGGCCGAGAAGACCACTTGATGGGTCTAAAAGAGAACGTTATTATCGGTCGCTTAATTCCAGCAGGGGTTGGATACCGAAAGCCGTTCAACCAGTATGCTCCTGTAGCTGAGAAAGTTGCAGTAGAAGCAGTTACTGAGGCTCCTACAGAAGAAAAAGCAGAATAATATACATACGCAATATACTGCAATCCCCGCCTAGCGCGGGGATTGTTGTTTTATGCCAAAATTGCCAAAATACGCTACAATACAGCGTATGCGGTTAAATCCCTTCTCTTCACGTTCGCGGAAGAAAAAGTCCGTTTCTTGGCTCAAGCCGGAAACACGCCAGGCAATTATTGGCGTGTTGTGCATATTGTTTGCCTTCATCGCTATACTGAGCTTCTTTTCTGCGGCGGGCCCATCCGGAAGCGTTATTTTGTCTATCCTTCGCGATGCATTTGGAATTCTAGGATACTTAGTGCCGTTTGTATTAATTGCGGTTGGTTTTTTATGTATTCGTCCTCAGGAAGATTTATTCCCGAGAACGAGAATTGTGGGAATCGTTTTGTTGTCATTAGGATTGCTCGGCGTGTTTCATCTTGTCGGAATTCCTACGGAAGATGCGTACCAGGCAGCACTTGAAGGAAGGGGCGGAGGAATGATCGGATTCTTGCTGGTGTTTCCGCTTTCCAAAGCATTTTCATCCATTGCGTCGGGAATTATTTTTGCGGGAGCGCTGGTGGTCGGAATATTTCTTACATTTAATATTTCTCCGAGCGATGTAAAAAATTGGATATTATCGCTAATTCCTGGAAAGAAAGAACCTGAGGATGGTGAAGAAGGTGAGGCGGACGAAGAAGAATCTGAAGATGGCGAGCAGTCTGCGTTACCGTTATTCCGAGTGAGCAGAAGGATTTCTTCAGCGCCAGCAACGGATCCGAAGCAACTAAAGCTGCAAGAAGAGCAGCGCGCTGCCGAACAGGAGCAAAAAGAACGCATGGCCGCTCAGCGCAAGGCTGCGAACAAGGCATATGTTGCGCCTTCTGTTGAAATGCTTCACTCATCAATCAGCAAGGCGGATAGCGGAGACGTAGAGGCGAATAAAAAACTGATCCAATCTACGCTTGAAAAATTCGGTATTAACGTAACGATGGGCAAGGTCAGCGTCGGTCCTACGGTTGCGCAGTATACGCTTCGACCCGAGGAGGGAATAAAATTGGCTCGCATTACTGCATTGCAAAATGACTTGTCGCTCGCACTTGCAGCGCACCCGATTCGTATCGAAGCTCCGATTCCAAATACGAATTTAGTTGGTATCGAAATTCCAAATAAGAACGTTTCGCTCGTTCGTTTGCGAGAGCTTCTTACTGCAAAGAATTTCACGAAAGCCCAGTCTCCCCTTACAATCGTTCTCGGGAAAGATGTCTCTGGTGCCCCTCAGGTTGGAACGATTGAGTCGATGCCTCACTTACTCATTGCAGGTGCTACTGGATCTGGAAAGTCTATTTTTATTAATACGTTAATTTTATCTTTGCTGTATCGTAATTCGCCAGCACTGGTTCGCATGATATTGGTTGATCCCAAGCGTGTAGAATTATCGCTGTACAATAACATTCCTCACTTACTTACCCCAGTTATTACGGAGCCTGATAAAACGGTAAATGCGTTGAAGTGGGCTGTAAAAGAAATGGATCGACGATACCGCCTCTTGGCAGAGCATGGTTCCAGGAATTTAGCATCGTTTAATGCGAATAATCCGGAACAGGCTATGCCCCTGATCGTGATTGTCATTGATGAATTGGCAGACTTAATGGCAACGCATTCGCGCGATGTTGAGGGGATGATTGTGCGTTTGGCGCAGATGGCGCGCGCTATTGGTATCCACTTAGTGCTTGCAACGCAGCGCCCGTCAGTAAATGTTATTACGGGAATTATCAAAGCGAACGTTCCTGCAAGAATCGCATTTAACGTTGCGTCGCAAATCGATTCCAGAACTATTTTAGACGGTGCGGGAGCGGAAAAATTGCTCGGTAGTGGAGACATGCTGTTCTTGCCTGGCGATCGCGCAAAGCCAACCCGCTTGCAGGGCGGATTTATTTCGGAAGAAGAGGTACGCCAGGTTGTGCAAGAAATTCGAGACAAGAATCCTATGGAGCTTGAATTTGATGATGCGATTGTTACTCCTGCGCATGGTGGGAGCGGAGAAGCTGGCGATGCCGGGGACGATGTGCTCTTTGAAGATGCAAAGCGCATTGTATTGGAATCCGGTAAAGCAAGCGCATCGCTGTTGCAGCGCCGTCTTCGAGTAGGATACTCCCGAGCAGCGAGGCTACTGGACATGCTTGAGGAATCAGGCGTCATTGCTCCGCAGGAAGGGAATAAGCCGAGGGAGGTATTTTCTCAACCTGAGGAGGGGTATGGAGAACAGGTTCCGAATTTTGGCATGCCGGTAGAAGTTGCAGAAGAGCAGCCTCCTCGACAATCATCTCCGCTTCCGGAGGATGAATCATGGTAGGCGTTCGATCAAGCAAGGGGGAGCATCATACAGGGGTAGGTAAGCGTCTTTTAAAAAAAAGAACATTACACAAGGTTTCTCTTGAGAGTATTTCAGAGGAACTTCATATTCCAGTTGTGCAACTTCGCGCTCTCGAAGAAGAGGATTACTCTGTGTTTTCTGCAGAGCTGTATGCGCGAGGGGCATATACGTCATATGCACAGTATTTAGGAGTGTATTCTGCAAAGGATTTGCGCGCGATTTTGCGAGCATTGTCCTCTGTTCGTACACGTGTACCGCTCAAGCTACTGACGCCGGATAGATTGTTTGATAGATTATTAAATCCTCGATTGGTTATTATTGCGCTTGGGCTGTGCATTGCCCTTTCTGTCGGCGGATATATCGCATGGCAGGTGCAATCGTTTTGGAGGTTTCCAGATTTAAGTATTACAAGTCCGGCAAATCACGTTATAGATGGACCCGATGTTACGGTTGCTGGAAAAGCGGAGCAGGATGCTCATTTAACGATTAACGATCAGCAAGTGCTTCTGCAAAGCGATGCTACGTTTACAGCTCAACTAAGCCTTCATATTGGTATGAATCCGGTGAAAGTTGTGGTGTCGAATGCGTCGGGCAGGCAGACGGTAAAAGAGCTTTTTTTACTGCGTGAAAAGTAGTACGCTTATTGTATGCCATCAGAACCAACCAAAACAAAAGAGAAACAGTCTGCACAAGACGATCGAGATATTGCAGTAGGATCTGCAGTCGACATGATTAAAGAGAAGTTCGGAGAAGGCGCTATTATGCGCTTGGGAGAAATTAAAAAAGTAGATATCGATGCAATTCCAACAGGCTCGGTATCGCTCGATATTGCGCTTGGAATCGGCGGAGTTCCGCGAGGAAGGATTGTAGAGATTTATGGACCGGAATCTTCCGGAAAGTCTACACTCGCACTGCACATAACGGCGAACTGTCAGAAAAAAGGCGGAACTGTTGCGTATGTGGACGCTGAACATGCGCTTGATCCGCAGTATGCAAAGCGCGTAGGCGTTAACTTGAATGATTTGCTTATCAGTCAGCCAGATAACGGCGAGCAAGCACTCGATATCGTGGAAACGCTGGTGAAATCGGGAGCTGTTGACCTTATTGTCGTAGACTCTGTTGCGGCTCTTACTCCTCGCGCAGAAATTGAAGGAGAAATGGGAGATTCGCACATGGGGTTGCAAGCGCGGCTCATGTCACAGGCATTGAGGAAATTAACGGGCATTGTTGCGAAAACGAATACAACTGTCATATTTATTAACCAGATTCGTATGAAGATTGGTATTGTATTCGGAAACCCAGAAGAGACGACAGGAGGAAAGGCGCTGAAGTTTTACTCTTCCGTTCGATTGGAAATCCGCCGACGCGCACAGATTAAAATGGGAGAAAAAATCATCGGAAGCCGTGCATATGTGAAGATTGTAAAAAATAAAGTTGCTCCGCCGTTCCGCGTGGCAGAGTTTGATATTATGTATAACGAAGGAATTAGCTACGAAGGGGATATTATCGACAAGGCTATTGAATATAAGCTGGTTCAAAAAGCAGGTAGCTGGCTTTCAATGGGCGATCAGAAGATTGGCCAGGGTAGAGAGGCGGCAAAGATGTTCCTCCGCCAGAATCCGAAGGTTGCGAAAGATTTGGAAAAAGCTATCTGGGCAGCAGTAGAAGTTGAAGATAAGGCTACGCTAGAAGGCAAATAGATATGAATAATCAGATTATTCTGCCAGTCGTTGTTCTTGCAGTACTTATTGCGGGATCCGTTTATTATTTTTCACAATCAAAACCTATGCAACAAGAAACAAGTCAGCCGTCAGCAATACCATCTGCATCGGCAGAGGCTTCAAGTATTCCTACTACTGGGGCTCCGCAAGTAACATTTCACACAACAAAAGGCGATATTGTTATTGAGTTATATCCCGACAAGGCCCCTGTTACCGTTGCGAATTTCTTAAAGCTTGCAAGCGCAGGATTCTATAACGGGGTAAAGTTTCACCGAGTGATTCCGAATTTCATGATCCAAGCCGGGGATCCGAATACGAAGGGTGATGATGTTTCGTCATACGGTATGGGCGGGCCTGGATATACGATCGATGACGAATTCTCGAATGGACTTTCGAATACTCGAGGTACGATCGCGATGGCAAATACAGGAGCTCCGCATTCAGGCGGAAGTCAATTCTTCATCAACGTAAAGGATAATTCGGCAAGTCTGGACGGTGGATACTCTGTATTCGGAAAAGTATTATCTGGAATGGATGTTGCGGATGCGATCGTCTCTGTCCCTCGCAATGCAAACGATATGCCGAACGATCCGATTACGATTACGTCTGTCGAGGTAAAGTAATTACAATTTCCCCATTAAGCCAAAGATGGCGTCACGACTATCGTCGGGCGCCACTTTGTTTTTCTGAATTTTCCCGCAGATTCTGCATTCATGCACAAGGTCTAGTTTTTCCGGGTTTGACCCTTCTACGGCAATGGCATCCATAAGGCCACGGCATGCGCTCGCGCGGTCGCCCGGTACGGTATCATCTACGTGCTTTGACGCGAGGCATTGGGTGCAGTGATTGCGACATGTGCTTGTTGCTGGGGGTACAACAAAGCCACAGGCTTCGCACTGGAAGCCTGTGTTAATGCTGATAAAGTTTTTTCGTTTCTGCACCGGCTTATTGTCCGCGGAATCTCAAAATGCCCATGTCTCGTCCTCGCTTAATTTCGCGAGAGATGACGCGCTGGTGCTTTGCGCATGCGCCTGTCTTTCGGCGAGGGAGAATCTTGTTCTGTCCGCTCATGAACTTGCGAAGTAGTTCCGTGTCTTGCATCGGAATCTCTTGCAGCTTTTCAGCGCACATTACGCATTCTGTAGGATATTTTCGCTGTTGTTTTGGATTCATAGTGATTTAAAATGGGATATCTTCGATTCTAATTTCTTCATCTGCGATTGGGCCTGCTGGCGCCTGTTGTTGCTGCTCTTGTGCTACGGGTTGGCTTGATGGTGTTGGTGTAAATGATGTTGCTGATCCTTGTGACATTGCTGGCGCTGCGTTATCTGACTTATTCCCAAGCATAATCATATTTTCTGCTACGATTTCTGTTCGGTATCTCTTCTGGCCCGATGTCTTATCGTCCCAGCTTTGTGTTTGTAGAGATCCTTCGATATATACTTGGCGACCTTTTGCTAAATACTGTGCTGCGATTTCTGCTAAGCGTCTCCAGGCAACTATGTTATGAAATTCTGTTTTTTCTTGGTTTTGACCTTGTGCGTCCTTCCATACTCGTCCGGTTGCAACTGAGAAACTTGTTACTGCTGTGCCTTGCGGGGTCGTTCGAGCTTCCGGATCTCGGGTTAATCGGCCTATAATCATGACTTTATTTAAATCCATATGTCTATTTTACCTCTTCTGTTAGTGCGTCTTCGATTCCTTTTTCAACGTCTTGCATTGTTACTTCTTTCGCAGGTTTCGTAGCAGGGATATCTTTCTTCTTGTCATGCTTTGCAAATCCGCCCTTACCTTTTTTCTTCCCGTGCTTTTCCATTACTTCAGGAGTAATTCTTTTTCGTGCAGGTGTTGCAAGAAGAGTAAGCCGTAGTACGCCCTCGGATTTCTTTAGGAACGTAGTGAATTCAAGAACGTTTTCAGTAGGCATTTCAAGGTTCATGATACGCATGAATGCAGAGTCTTGTTTACCAACCTTGTACGCAAGCTTTTTTCGAAGCGCATCGCCTGGCTGAGTGACAGTGCCCTTATATTCAGAGATTTTCGCATCTACGGCGCTATTAAGCGACGTTTTAGCCTCCTCGCTTGTTCGCGGGTCGATAAGATATGTCAGTTCGTACTGGTTTTGTTTCATGGCAATAGTGTAGCAAACAGGCCTAAAAACGTCAAACGGGTATACTAGAAGCTCGTTTTAGGCCAAATATGGCCTATACGGAGAACTTAAACACGAAAATATCGCCGTCTTGGACGATGTACGTTTTTCCCTCATCTCGGACTTTGCCGGCAGCGCGGGCTGCTGCGTACCCGCCAAGGGTAATAAGATCTGTATACGCAACCGTTTCTGCGCGAATAAATCCGCGTTGCATGTCCGAATGAATTTCTCCGGCTGCGACTGGCGCTAAGCTTCCTTTTTTCACCGTCCATGCGCGCGTTTCTTGCGGGCCGGTGGTAAAGAATGTAATGAGCCCGAGTAATTCGTACCCTGCTTTAATTAATCTGTTTAAGCCCGTTTCCGTAAGTCCGTATTCTGCTAAAAATATCTCTTGATCTTCGGGGGACATTTGCGCAATTTCTTGCTCGATTTTAATAGAAAGCGGGAGGAAGTTTTCTGGGAACGTATCGTGGAGTTGAGATTCGCTTACATTTGCTACGTACATCATCGGCTTCATTGTAAGGAGGGCGGATGTCTGTACTAGTTCCAATTCTTTTTCCGTAAGTTCAACTTCTCGTGCAGGGTTTCCTTGTTCTAGCGTTGCTTCAATTTTTTTAAGTACAGCAAGTTGCGCCGTAGCTTCTTTTGCATCTGCGCCTTGGCCTTTTGCAATTTTTTCTGCATTTGAAATTAATTTCTGCGTCGTTGCTAAATCCGCTAATGCCAATTCGGTATTAATAGTTTCTGCGTCTCCGGTTGGGTCTACTTTGTTTGCCACGTGAATAATATCTGCATCAGCAAAGAATCTCACCACATGCACAATGGCGTCTACTTCTCGGATGTGGGACAAGAACTTATTCCCAAGCCCTTCGCCTTTATGTGCATCTTTTACCAAGCCCGCAATGTCTACGAATTCTATGGTCGTCGGTACAACTTTTGCGGATTCAGATAATACTCGTAACTTCTCCATTCGTTCATCTGGCACTGGCACCACGCCCACGTTCGGTTCAATGGTGGTAAATGGTACATTTCGCGCCGCCGCAGCCTGTTTCGTGAGTGCATTAAAAAGCGTTGATTTTCCAACGTTCGGTAGGCCCACAATTCCAATCTTTAATGACATGCACGTACTGTACGGAAAATGGGTATGGATGTCAAAGATGAAGCTACTTTATCTCCACCCCGAGCACGCCGATAATATCGTAGACTTGTTCGATGCTGATAATAGCTCCTTTGATTGCGTCGGCATCTATTTTTATTCCATGCATAATCGATGTGCGGAAGTCTGTTTTCTTTAACTTTGTTCGCCCGAATTGCGCGCCGGTAAGATTGCAGTTTTGAAAATAGACGCTGGTTAGTTTCGCGCCAAGAAAATCTGCTTCTTGAATATCGCAATTCTCGAACAATACGTCTTTGAGATTCGCGAAACGAAAATTTGCTAAGTTTAATTTACAGTTTTTAAATAGCGTATGTTCGAGGGTTGCATCCGATACTGTAAAGCCCGTCATTCGGCTTTCGATAAACTCTGTGTTTCCGATACTGCCATCTTCGCACGTCACGCTTGAAAAATTGCAGTTTGTAAATCGTGCATGGCGTATTCGGGATTCTTCAAAATGGGAGCCAGTGAGGTTAATGGTAAAAAATAGTGATTCTCGAATCTGGATATATTTTGCCTGTTGATTAAGCAGGTCTAGCTTAGATAGAGATACTAGTTCATACGAACCCTCCTCCTCGAGCTGGGTAATAGGCGTAGTTTTGAGGCTTTTGGGAATATGTGCAACGGTTTGCATATGTATACTGTACGGAAAATAGGGGTGGGTAGCAAAGAACGCGCCTTGCCACATAATCACCCTCACCGTACGCTTATTGTATTGTGACTCTATGAAACTCTTCCCATTTTTAGCAATATTTCTACTTCTTGGTATTACATTTCAGCAACCCGTTTTGGCAAAAGTATCCACGCCGGTTG
Source organism: Candidatus Anderseniibacteriota bacterium (assembly GCA_021414205.1). Lineage (GTDB taxonomy): Bacteria > Patescibacteriota > Andersenbacteria > UBA10190 > UBA10190 > HO2-45-11b. Next base: position 439,016 of record JAIOOW010000002.1, on the reverse strand, counting down.
TGAAAAAGGTTGTCATGGCTAAGTCTGCTGCGAATCCGGCCGTAAAAAAGAGCGTGAATAGTTTATGCCATGTTAAGGGAACAAAGTATTATAACCAAACAAAAAAGTTTGTGGCGTATGTGAATATTGCTGCCTGTTTGAAAAGTGGTGGGAAGTTACCTAAAAAATAATATGAATATCTATTTTGCAGCATCGATTCGGGGAGGGCGGGACGATCAGGACATATATAGGCAGATTATTGAGACGCTAAAAGATTTTGGCATGGTATTAACAGAGCATTTTGGCAACACAGGAATTAGTTCAGTGGAAGGTACAGGGAAAAATCATGCTGAAATTTACAAACAAGATATGGCATGGGTTACTCAGGCGGACGTTATTGTTGCGGAAGTGACGCAGCCAAGCTTGGGGGTGGGGTATGAAATTGGCAGAGCGGAAGATATGGGGAAGAAAATATTGTGCCTCTATCGAGAAAATACGGAACGAACACTTTCTGCAATGATTCGCGGGAACAATAAATTGAACGTTAAGAATTATAAAACGATCGAAGATATTCGTCCGATTTTAGAACAGTTTTTTATATGAACAGTAAACGTCTTAAAGTTGGTGTAGATATCGATGGCGTGCTTATCGATATGGATCCGAAGCACTATCTTGATTTTTGTGCGCGAGAATTCGGATGGAATACGAGCTATGCCGTGTATGCCCAAACGCATTCATGGCAACAGGCAACGGGGCAGTCGGACTCTTCTGTGATGTCGCGAGCTTGGGGGGTGTATATTGAAGCGATAGAAGATGCGCAATTTCCAATTGAGGGCGCTCATGACGCGTTGCGGGAAATAGGAAGAATTGCGGATATTTATTTAATTACCGCGAGGGCAAGTTCTCAGCTTGAAGCAACGGAACGAGCGATTCGCAAACATTTACCAGATATCCAGTATATTGAACTGTCGATGAATAATTTACAGAACAAAATTCAGCCGATTCTTGATTTTGGCATCGATTATTATATTGATGATAGTTACAGAGAAATTTCAGAGCTTGCGAAGCATGAGGATATTAAAACGATCTTGATTCCGTTTCCATCGCTTTATGGATTTCATGCTACGAAGAAATGGGATGAGTTAAAAAATGAGCGACTTGTATGGCTGAAAGCGTGGAATAATGTGTCGGACGATAGCAGTGATCAGCAGAAAAAAGCAGTGTATCATCAAGCGTGGGATGAGATTCAGGAGATAATTTTACGGCATGTTTCATGAATATCATTCAAGAAATTCAAAACCTGAACTTTTCTACTGAGCAATATATTGTCGTGGGGAGCGGTCCGATGGCCGTACGTGGCTTAAAGGATTCGCACGATATTGATATCGTCGTTACTCCGGAATTGTTTGAAAAATGTAGTCAAAAGGGTTGGGAGCAGATGCCGTGGACGTATCCTGGGAAGGAAGGGCAGATATATTTAAAGAAAGGAATAGTTGAGTTGTATCTCGATGTAAATGCAGGGGAATTTCACCCGACGTTTCAAGAGCTCATGAGTCGCGCGGATATAATACAAGATATTCCTTTTGCATCCCTAGAGGATATTATTCAATTTAAAAAAGCGTATAATCGACCGAAGCACGATGCGGATATTGAAAAGATTGAGGAGTATTTGGGGTAGTGCGAGGTTCTTGACATAACTTGTATATTTATATATAAGCAATATACGGATTTTTTATACTGACCTTCAAAATTTGGAAAGGACGAGTGCCTCGATGAATGTTTTTGAGCAGTTTTATGGAGCTATTCATGAGCTGGTGTTGGATCACTGGGCGAAGGCTTTGGTGACACTTGGGGTGATGATACTCATGGCTTTGTGGGGTGGGTATCGCGCATGGGTTGACTTACGCAATCGAACGTTTTATCGTCGATTCCACTTTAGCCTCAATATTCTGCGCGATGGAAAATTGCGCATTCGGACTCTCGATGAAATGGACGCGGGCGAGGTGGTCTTGCAAAATAGTGCGGCAGTGAACGCGCTGATCAAGGCTGCTAAACAGACGACGATCGATGATCCATTTATTCGATTGCCGGAGAGTATTCACTGGATTGTGTTAAATTGCGCGCTCAATGAATTAGCCAGCCTAATTCCTTCGACCGGGTTATTTCATTTTGACCTCGGGCTTCCGACGGTTCAGGAGAAATACGTTCTCGCTCTTACGTGCGAGAAAGATCCAGATGTGCGCACAAGGAAGGTGCGCATGATGATTGTTCGTAAGCAGACACTGCTGAGCATGCTTGGTTCGGAATTTCAGGACCCGATACTGGAAAGCCAGAATCACAGTGTGCGCGTTCGCACGCTCAAGAAAATGGCTGTCTTATATCGAGATCGTCCAGAGCAATTCTTGGAATACGAGGTTGCTTTAGCGGTTTCCGCCCCTGCTTCCAGTGTCGAGCCGGCCTCAGCCGAACTTGACGCAGTTGCTTCGTAGGTACTTCGCGCAATATGTATTGTGCACCACCGCCTGTGTTTTCTTGAATGATGCACGGCGGTTTTTTATTGCAAGGCGTATACTGCTTAGTATATGCGGTTTGATATTTCTCGGTTTATTCCGAAGGGGAGTGTTATTCTATGGATTACGACGCTGGGGTCGTATGTATTAGGATTGCTACGTGATCGGGTGTTGGCGCATGCGTTTGGGGCGTCGTCTCAATTAGATAGCTATTATGCTGCTTTTTTAGTTCCGGATTTTATATTCAACGTGTTGGTTGCAAGCGGTATTGCTGCTGCAGCAGTGCCTCTCTTTACCCAGCTATATAAAAAGAGCCATGCGCATGCATATGAATATATGAACTCGCTGCTGAGCGCCGCAGTGGGAACAATGATCGCCGTTGCGATTATTTTGTTCGTATTCGCTCCGCAACTAAGCAGTTTGGTTGCACCTGGCTTAGGTGCCCATGCGCATGTGCTTGTGGCGCAGATGATGCGGGTGCTGGCAGTATCCTCTATATTATTTGCGGCATCCAATGCATTTGGTGCAATGCTGGTCGCTCAGAAGAAGTTTTTGTTTTATGGAGTATCTCCTATGTTGTATAACTTGGGTATTGTTGGTGGTGCCTTAGTATTAGCGCCAAGATTTGGAATTATGGGGGTGGCGTACGGTACGGTATTTGGCGCGTTTTTGCATATGATTGTGCGATGTGCCGATGCGGTACGTGGTGGCTGGAAATTTAAAGCTGCGCCCACATGGTGGCATACGGAAGAAATGAAGCAGACGTTGCGCTTGATGGTGCCGAAGATGGTGGGGCACCCGGTAGACTTGGTGACGTTCTGGTTATTTACGACACTCGCTTCACTGCTGTCCGTAGGATCTATTACGGCGCTCAATTTTGCCCGTAATTTTCAGAGCGTACCAGTCAGTATGATCGGCATTGCAATGTCTACAGCTGTATTTCCTGCGTTAGCGGAAGCGCGACTGAAATCTGCGCAAGATTTGCGAGCGCTGCTGAACCGCACCGCTTGGGTTATTTTATTATTAAGCTGCGTTGCTGCGCTTGTCATGTATTCAGTTCGCTACCAGATCATCGCGTTATTACTCGGAGGAGGTTCGTTCGGTGGCGATGCAGTTGCTCGTACGGCGCTGACGCTTGGAATGTTTTGTTTGTCTATTCCTACAGAATCGCTCAGTCATTTATTCGCACGTGCTTTTTACTCAACGCAAAACACTATTACCCCGGTCATTTTTAGCGTCATAGGATTAGGTATTGCTGGTACGAGTGCATATATGCTGATGGGCAAGATTGGGATTGTTGCGCTCCCGTTAGGTTTTTTCCTAGGAAGTTTTGTAAAAACTGCCGGCCTGTGGCTGCTGTTTCTGAGAAAGGCTGCTGATTAGCCGACAATCAGGACTACTTTACCGCCGAGCTCGATATTTCCATCAGCACGCCAGTCGTGCATGGCATTCATAATAGTTTCTTGGCTGTATAGAAAGTCTGCACCATGCCGGGTGCCCGGGTCATTGGTAATAAATTTATTGTCCGCCGTGTATCCTTTGATGATAAGCATATGATAGATCGGTCCCGGCTGTTGGAAATAGGGGTTTTTAAGATCTTGTCCAGCCGCAGGCGCAATAACCAATTTTTTCGCGGCGATTGCATTCTTGATATCTTGAATGCTGGGGTTCTGTAGAATTTGGATGTTGTTATATTTATAATATTCTTTAAAAATAATTGCCGTTTGAGCTATCGTCGTATCTTTGTAGTCATTAAATCGCTTATCTTCAAACGCTTTAATGGCAAGCAATGCTTGATCCGCAAACGCAGGATTGGGAATAGTCATATTTTTTACATAGCTTATTGCCATTAATACGGATGCTTCTTCGCAGAAATTTTGATACGGTTCGCCCCAGTTTGCGTTCGGGGCTTGCACGGTGAACGGAACGGCCAGATTTGCTTGAGGCGGAATGTTTGCGGGAACTGGAGTTGATCCGTCAGCTGGTGGAGGAGTTAATGGCGTTGAGGTATGCGTCTGCTTTACCGGGGTTGGTGACGGGCTAGAAGGTTGATACGGAATAGCAGTTGGCAGAGTGGATTGTTCTATAGAGCGTTGAATGTCGACACGCTTCATCCATGCAAAAGCACCTATTGCTATAACGATAACAGCAATGCTTCCGATTAATATACTCTTTGAGCGTGCACGCATAGTACATATCTACTATACAGACACTGTGGTAGATGCAACAGGGGAGCGGTATACTTATATGTATGCATACAAAACATTTTCTCTTACTAGCAACTGTTTTGCTAGTCGGTAGCAGCGCGGCTTCTGCTAGCGCAGCTACGTATCCGCCGGGATTTAGTGCTGACCCGGCATATTATCCATCAAGCTTAAATCCGAATTTCTTGCCGAATGGAACGCTGGTAAAAACGGCGACCAATCCCGCGGTATATTACATAAAAGATGGAACTCGCAGTATGATATTGCCGCATATTTTAGAGGTGTGGTTTAAAGAAGCACATTACTTTAAAGCGGACGTGATTACGGTGATATCTCAGACTGACATGAACCGATACACCGTTACGAAGTCCGTAAACCCGTATTACATCGGAAAGATTCTACAGGCTCCTGATGGCACGCAGTATTTTATTGACGATAAGTTGCGCAAGCGACCAATGAGCCAAGCAGTTCGAAAGGCGCTCTTGTATCCATCGAGAAACTTGTACCCGACATCATTTGCGCATCTTGCAGAATTTGCAGTGGGTGCAGCGATTACGCGAACAGATGTGCATCCGGGCGGAACGGTTATGTACTACGGGGCGTATCATGGCGGAACAATTTGGAGGATTGAGCAGGATTCGAAAGGTAATTTAGTAAAGCGATTATATTTGCAAGATTATTTATATGAAACACAAGGATATCCTTGGTCTGGGCAAATTATGCCAGTCACCGCGACGGAATTGGCGAAATATGTCCGAGGGGCAAATATCGATAAGTATGATGATGGTTGGATGGTTGCGTTAAGCGGCGCAGTGTCTGTAGTAGAGCAAGGGAAACTTCGTCATATTGTAAATCCGCAAATACTTACGTCGCTTGGATATCCGAATAAATATATTTTGACGGTGTATCCGCAGTTCTTGAAAACGTACGCTACGGGAGTGCCTGTTGCTGCATTTAAGAATGTTGTTGCTTCGACTGCAAAACTTCCTGTTCCGACAACGACAACGATTTCTACTACTTCTAAATATCCTGAACTGCATCCGGCTGCTGCAGCGTTGATCGGCCAGGTTAATGATTTATTCTTGCCGATATATGATCGGGAGCCGTCTGCGAGCGAAAACGCATTTTGGGTAGACTATATTTATAAAGGCGAAGTTGGAACAAAAGACGGCCTAGTTGCTGCGATGACGAAAGCTCATACTACAGGTGTTCGTCCTGCGATTACATCGCGAACCGCAGCGCTTTCTGCGAGTGTTCTGAAGAGTAAGTGGTTCCCATATTTGTTCTATTTCGTATGGCACCATGACCCAAGCGATACCGCAAAAGCATACTGGTATGCAAGAATTGACCATGGTGATTGGACGACGATCCAAGGCTTAGGCGGAACGATTCGGTATATCCAAGAAACGTACGGGAAGGAATACAAGTAAAGTAGCTGCTTTACTTGAGCATCGCAGGAGCGTCTGCGCCCAGGATGATGACGATATCGGCACTGCTTTTAGCTTCGCTTTTTGGAAGTGTTGATTCGCCGTTTGCGGAAAGTTCAGCAGCTATTTTTTGTGCAGCATCCGCATCTGCAACGTTCAGGTTGTATATAATCGTTTTTGCTATATCTTGGGTGCTCGCATTTCCGATTGCGCTTACGGTATAGTGTTCAGCGGTCAGCTTGTCTTTCAGTTTTTGAGCCAGGCCGGCTGTGTGTGTTCCGTTCCTGATTTCTATATTTACCGATGCCGGCGCTGGGGTGCTGCTCGGCGAAGGCGCGGGGGTGTCGGTTGGTATTGGCGTGCTTGTTGGGAGTAGTGCGAGAGGGGTTGCGGACACTTGAGGAGCGGAAGCAGGAGATGCTGACAATAGCTTATATACGACAACGCCAAGCGCGCTGGCGATAATAAGGATGACGATTACCCAGATAATCCACTTTTTTTGCGCGAGAAGGTTATTTGAAATCATAGAGTAGATTATATCATGTGTGCCGACTTAAGTGCATGAAGCTAGCATGATAGTATAGAAGTGATGCAATTCTCCAAAATTCTCGTAACGATTTTTCTGATAGGTATGTTTGTCTACGGTTTTTACGAGCAACAGCAGCCGAAGCCGTCTTCGTTATCTCGGGTAAGTACTGGTGTTCAAGAGGTGGTTTTAAGCGCAGATACGAAATATGCGCTTGATTCCCCGGTTTCAAAAGATCGCTGCGTAATTAATGGTGCGTTGCCTGACCATGAATGCACGCCAGGGGCGATATTTCCTGATGCTACAAAAGACATTATTTGTGTACCTGGATATACGGCAAAAGTTCGAAACGTGTCTGCTAGTACGAAGAAAAAGATTTATACAGCATATGGGTTGGCGTATCCGCAAGTAACGGGAACGTATGAGGCGGATCATTTAATTCCGTTAGAGTTGGGTGGGAGTAATGAGATTGCGAATTTATTTCCTGAAGCAGGTTCCCCCACTCCCGGGTTTCATGAAAAAGATTTGGTAGAAAATTATCTTCACCAAGAAGTATGCGCGGGGCGGATCAATCTATCCTCGGCTCAAATACAAATCGCAAACGATTGGCTTGCGGTATATAACGAGCTGAAGCCTGAGCAAATTAAGGAGCTACGCGGACAGTTTTCGAGCTGGACTGAAAAGAATTGAGGAAAAACGCTAGTATAAAACATGCTAAGGCAATCAGGACGATTGTTCCGCCCGTAGATAGGTTGAGATAAAACGATATGACGATCCCTGCTATGACGGATAGTAAAGAGACTGCTTCGGCGATGATAAGTGTAGCTTGAAAACTTTTTCTGAACTGAAGAGCGGTGAGAACGGGGATGACTATTAACGCAGATATGAGCAATATGCCGATAATTGGGATGGAAAGCGCAACTACGAGAGCGGATAAAATAATTAAAATAATATTGATGAGGCGAACCGGGATTCCGCTCACGAGCGCTGAGTCCTCGTCGAACGAAATATATATTAATTCTTTGTAGAAGCCGATAAGGAGAAGTAGTACCACTACGCTTACTCCCGCTATCATGAATAAGTCAGACTGCTGGACGGTAACGATGCTCCCGAATAAGTAGTTTGTGAGATTCGTATTAAACCCGTGATAGAAACTGATTAAGACAATGGCAATTGCAAGGCTGCCTGATAAAAAGAGCGATAATGCTGATTCGCCATATACTTTTTTGCTAATGCGAAGCCGTTCAATCGCGATGCTGGATACTACGGATGCGATAATCGCGGTAATGATCGGATTAATACCAAATAAAAAGCCGATTGCAATACCAGCAAACGACACGTGCGATAACGTGTCTGCGATCAGGGAGTATCTGCGCAAGACTAAGAATATGCCGATGAATGGAGCGATGATTGCAATAATGATGCCCGCAATAAGACCTCGGACTACAAAGCTATATTGTAATAATTCAATCATGATGTGTGTTTACTTCGTAGGTAAGTGTTTTATGGATCGTCGCAATTTCCGTGGCTTCGCGCGCAAGCGCGGTATGGTCATGAGAAATAAATACGAGCGTTACGTCGTATGTTCTGTTGAGTGTCTGCAGGAGCGCATAGAATTCTTTTTGCGCCGCTTCATCTACGCCCGTTGTCGGCTCATCAAGAAAGATAACTTCAGGATTGCTGACGAGCGCTCGCGCAATAAATACGCGCTGCTGCTGGCCCCCAGATAAATCCCCAATAAGGCGATTGGCGAAGCCGTCCATTTCCACTTTTTTCAAAGCTTCTAGGGCGGATGTTTTATCTTCTTTCGTTGTTGGGCGGCCGATGCCGCGTTTGCCGTATGTGCCCATTAATACAACCTCGAACACCGTTGCAGGGAAGTTAACATCGAAGCTGGTTGCCTTTTGAGGAACGTAGCCGATTTTGTGCCAATCTTTAAAATTCCTAATATCCGTTCCGAACAATTTCACGCTTCCGGATTGTGGGGTGAGCAGGCCTAGCATGATTTTGAGCAGTGTCGTTTTTCCGCCGCCATTCGGCCCCGCGATTCCCAAGTAATCTCCGCGATGCACTGCAAGGTAGATATCTTGAATTACGTTTTCGGATCCGTATGAAAAAGAAACATCAATACATTCTATGATATTCTCTTTGTGGTTTACATTGTGCATGAGAGCGCTGTTTGGAGGTTATGCAGATTATTGTACATGACAGTAAAATAATCCTCGCCTTGTTGTTGCTGATCTTTCGTTAGCCCTTCGAGCGGATTTAGCTCTAGTGTTTGTGCGCCCGTTTCATTTGCAATAGTTTGAGATAGTTTTGGGGATACCAGGCTTTCGAAAAATATATATTTAACATTGTGTTCTTGTACAAATTTTGCCGTTGCAATCAATGCTTGCGCAGATGGTTCTTCATCCGGAGATAAGCCCGCAATAGCCAGTTGATTTAGGCCGTATTGTTGTGCCAAATATCCGAATGCGGCATGGGATGTGATGATATCTTTAGTTGTGCATGATGCGAGGCCAGTTTTGTATGTGTTGTCGAGCTGGTCTAATTTTTGCAATACTGCATTAGTGTTTGTTGTGTACAAATTTTTATTTGCAGGATCGATTTGAATAATTGCATCCGAAATCTTCCGCACCTCTTGTTTTGCTAATACCGGATCGAGCCATACGTGCGGATCTGCGCTTGTGATGTCATTTTCAGTGAGTGTTCGTGTTGCAAGTCCTTCGCCTGCTGTAATAATTTTTATAGAGCTGTTTTTTAAGTTCGTCTTGATTTTATCTCCCCATGGTTCAACATTGCCATTAAGGATAATAAGACTTGCATGCTCCATTTGAGCGATGTCTTGAGTGGACGGTTCATAGTCATGAGGTTCTGCGCCGGCCGGAGTTACGTTCGTAACGTTCGCATTATCTCCCGCAATCTGCTCTGCAAAAAAGGCCATTGGGTAAAAACTGGCAATAATCTGCAGCTTGGGGGATTGGGTTGTGGGTGTGTTTTTTGAGCGAGGCACGAGAAGCGTACCAATGCCAACTAGTGCCAGTAGGATAATGCCAAAACTAATCAATTTTTTGTCCATAGTGTTATCGTAGCCCCTTTTTTCTTAAATGCAATTAACTTGCAATAATGATACTTAGTGCTATAGTGCGCATATGTCAACAACGCGCAATACAAAGAAAAAGATCTTTATAGAGCATGTATTTACTATTACGGCAGAACCAATCTCTATTCGAGAAGTGTTTCGTCAAGTGCAGAAAACGTACCCTGAAACGGCGTATTCTACGGTATTTCGTACTGTTATGCGCTTAGAGCAAGAAAATAAAATTCATGCTGTTGATTGGCGAGAGCGTGGAAGCCGCTATGAATGGGCTGGAATGCCACACCACCACCACATTACGTGCCAGATATGCGGAGCTGTACAAGACTTGGAAGATGCCGACGTGAATTATGATGATGAAAAGATTCGAAAGAAAACGGGGTTTATCACCAAGCATCATTCCATAGAACTTGAAGGCATTTGTGCGAAGTGCCGGTAAGGCGTGATATACTTGTCTTCATGAACACCACATCTTTATATATCGTAGCGGGCATCGTAGGAGTAAGTTTTATAGCTGGTCAATATATTGTTTCCGATCCTGTTCGGAATGCTGACCGCTCAATTACTGTTCAGGGAATGGGAACTTCGAAGCAAGTTCCAAATATCGCGCATGTAACACTTGGCGTGAATATTTCAAGCGCATCATCGGCGCAAGACGCGACAGATCAGATGGCGAAAAAAATAAATGCAGTATTGGCATCTGTGCGTGCGCTTGGCATCGAAGATAAGGATATTGCAACGCAGGGAATTTCAGTAAATCCCGCATATGATTACACGAACGGAGCGCAAACACCGAAGGGGTTTGATGCGACTCAGCAAATCGATGTGACAATTAGGGATACGAAAAAATCTGGTGACGTGATTGCGAAAGCAACAGGGGCTGGTGCAAACCAAGTGGGGGGAGTTTCATTCACGAGCGATGACCAGTCTGTGGCTGATGTGTCTGCCGAACAAGACGCTATTGCGAACGCCCAGAAAAAGGCAGAAGCGATTGCAGGCTCTTTGCATGTTCATCTAGGAAAGGTGAAGACGTATTCTGTGGATTCTAATAATCCTCGCCCTATCCCATACGCAATGGATTCTAAGCTTGGCATTGGCGGCGGAGTGCCGACAACCCCAGAAGTTCCTGTAGGCACACAAGAAACAACAACGACCGTATCGGTTACGTACGAGATTCGATAGCCATACATGGCGCATAAAACAATTCTCATTACGGGTGCAGGCTCCGGTATCGGCAAAGAGTCTGCATTCGCACTAGCGCGCCGCGGACACCGGGTAATTGCAACGACGCATACCCAAGAACAATCTGACGCTCTTGCCCAAGAGGCTGCGAAAAACAATCTTGTGCTGGATAGTTTTAAGCTGGACATTGCAATTCCGGAAGATCGCGAGCTTTTGAAAAAGTATCCTGATATTGATGTGCTGATTAATAATGCAGCAATCGGGGAATCTGGCAGTCTTGCGACTGTTAATATGAATACTGTCAGAAGCATTTTTGAAACAAATCTGTTCTCGTCTCTTGAGCTCACGCAAATCGCTCTTTCGAATATGGCGCAGCGCAGATCCGGTACTGTTGTGTTTATCAGCTCAACCGCAGGCAGAGTTATGATGCCATTTTTGGCGCCGTATGCTATGACGAAATTTGCGCTTTCGGGCGGGGCAGAAGCGTTGCGAGGCGAGATGCGGATACTTGGTACAGGGGTTCATGTTTCCCTCGTGGAGCCCGGCGCATATCATACTGGCTTTAATCAGCGCATGATTGCAAGCCAGCAGGGAGCAGTTCGAGAGCGACTGGAAGCATTTTTTAAACTTCTAGAAGCACAGTCAACAACGTCAATTGTCCGCTGTATCGTTCGTGCCGCAGAATCGAAAAATCCTAAATTGCGCTATATTGCTCCATGGTGGCAGGCGTTAGGGGTAAGAATATTGCGCATATTGGGTAAGTGAAAAAACGGTGTACAATGCCTTTATGCAAAAACCCCCCACCCTTCCAACGATTTTAACCATATTTGGCGCTACGGGCGATTTAACCAAGAGAAAGCTAATTCCCGCTTTATTTAGGCTATATTCCGACGGTAATTTGCCGGAATTAATGCATATTGTGGCGTTTGCCCGTAGGGAATTTTCTGATGAATCGTTCCAGCAATACGTCGCAGAAGTGCTCCGGGAGCAGGGCGCAGATGAAGAAAAAGTGAATAGCTTTTCTAGGATATTTTCATATTGCACGGGTAATTTTGCTGAAAAAGATGGCTATGAAAAGTTGGCAGCACTACTCGGTAAGCAAGATGGGCAATGGCATACGTGCGCAAATAAATTATTTCATTTGGCAGTTCCGCCTGAATATTACGAGGAGATCCTGCAGCAGCTCGCGGATTCTGGGCTTACGATTCCTTGTGGTGGCGATGAGGGATGGACGCGCGTGATTGTTGAGAAGCCGTTCGGAAAAGACTTGGCAACGGCGCAAGCGCTTGATGAATTGCTCGGAAAGTTATTTAAAGAAGAGCAGGTGTATAGAATCGATCATTATTTAGGTAAGGATACGGTGCAGAATATCTTAGCATTTCGATTTTCAAATGTATTTTTAGAACCAGCATGGGATGCTCGCTCTATCGATAGCATTCATATTCATTTGTATGAAAAAATAGATGTTGAGGGGCGCGGAGCATTTTATGACGGGGTAGGTGCTTTGCGGGATGTTGGGCAGAACCATATGTTGCAGTTGCTTGCGCTCTTTACTATGCAGAACCCGGGAGCGTTTGATGCAGATTCTATCCGCAATGCGCGTGCAAAAGTGTTGGAAGCCCTTGAGACAATGGATGCGCAAGATATTGCCCGATATACATTGCGCGGTCAGTATGATGGGTATGCAAAAGAAGATGGCGTTGCGAGTGGGTCGCAAACGGAAACATATTTTCAACTGGAGGCAAAATTGAACCTCCCTCAGTGGAGGGGTGTTCCAATATTTTTACGAAGTGGAAAGGGGATGGATGATGCGAAGGTTGAAGTAGTGGTGAAATTCCGCCACCAGACGCCGTGCTTGTGTCCATCAGATACACATTTTACAAACATTTTACGATATCAAGTACAGCCGGAGGAGCGTATCTCTATGTCGTTTTGGGCGAAGAAGCCAGGCGGAGAGATGGTTGTAGAAGAGCGAGATTTTTCGTTTGACTATGAAAGCGCTTTCTCGGGAAGCGAATTTTTAGACGCGTATGCAAAGCTATTGCGCGATGCTATTGAGGGTAATCAGACATCGTTTGTTTCAACTGAAGAGATAACGGCAAGCTGGAAATTTATCGACCCGATTATTTCGGCGTGGCAGCGTGATGCCATTCCGCTTATTTCATATCCGAAAGGATCGGAAGCTCACGCGATTAGTGATTTGGATCCGCAGCCAAAAATCCCAAAGAAGGAAATTGCATATATTGGCCTCGGAAAGATGGGTTCAAATATGGTGGAGCGATTATTGGATTACGGTTGGTCAGTTACGGCATATGATCCAAATGAAGGCGCGCGCAAGCAAGTAGAAGAAAGGGGTGCTTCCGTAGTGAGCGCTATATCTTCATTGTCTGGGCGCATCTACTGGCTTATGGTCCCGCATCCCGTTGTTGATGATGTAATTAAGGAATTGTCGGCAACTTTAAAGCAAGGCGATGTTGTAATAGACGGCGGAAATTCATTCTATAAAGATTCGATTCGTCGCGCTGAGGAGTTGGCGAAGATTGGGGTGAGCTATCTCGATGTTGGGGTGAGCGGGGGGCCTTCTGGGGCTCGCATGGGGGCTTGTTTAATGATTGGCGGAGATAAGGCGGTATACAAAGAGCTGGTCGGTCTATTCTCTGACTTATCTATTGCTGGCGGATACGAATACATGGGAGAGTCTGGGGCCGGGCATTTTGTCAAGATGGTCCATAATGGCATTGAATACGGGATGATGCAGGCAATTGCAGAAGGGTTTGCTGTTCTCAAAGAGTGGCGGGGAGAATTAGATCTTGAGAAAATTGCCCACGTATATAACAGCGGTAGTGTTATCGAATCCCGCCTTGTGCATTGGCTGAAGGAGGCATATCGAATGCACGGCACTGAGTTACAAGATATTTCTGGAACTGTTGCACATAGTGGAGAGGGTGATTGGACGGTGGATGCTGCAAAAGAGCTTGGTATTCCAGCTCCGGTGATTCAGGCTGCGTTGCAATTCAGAATTGATTCTGAAGATGCGCCAAGCTATACCGGTCAAATTGTGTCTGCGCTTCGTAATCAATTTGGCGGGCACGACGTAAAGAAGTAGCTTTTATCTGTAATAATATAATTGCATATGGGAATGGAAAGCTTTGGTTCAAGAATGATTCCGGAAAAATCCGCAGAAGAAAATAATTCTGGAAATACATTGGATCGTAGAGAGTTTTTGAAAAACGCTGCAGCTGGAGCGGGGGCGCTTGCAGTAGGAGCTGAAATAGAAAAAGCCCATGCTCAAGAACCTCGTGCTGATATAGTAGACGAGAGTTTTATGGCGACAGAATTTTTGCCAGCAGTCTATGGCCCAGGAATGAATATTGGTACGGTTATTACTATGATGAAAGGAAAACTCGGCGGGGATCATGCAGTAGTAAAATATGCTCAGGGGGTTGAGAAGGAAATTGATGCTGAGAAAATTAAGGTTATTAAAGACGCAAGTCGCCTCTCTAAAAAAGATGCTCGTGGCTTGGCGGCGCAATTCCAAGAAAAACATAATCGTTTCAAGGAGCTGCGCAAGCCGGGGTTAACGGCAGAGCAAATTGTTAGTGGCTTTACGGACGTTGCACTTGATCGAGAAGCGAAAAAATCCGTCATTGAAGAGTATCCTGATTATAAATTTGCCGTTTCGCGAGTGAACGCAGGCGCAATGCTTCCCTCAAAGGCGTGGGAAGATATTCAGAAAAAGCTGAGTGATCCTAATACGGAAGCTGCTGTAATAAAACGCATTACGCAAAGCTTGTCTGGTTTTCCAATCACTCCAGCAGCAATTCAGAAAAAAGTTCGTGCCGAAATAGAGCTATATAGCTCGTATGCCGATCTTCAGAAAAAATTGGCAGCGAAAAAAGGAAAGTAGTCATTTTTGAAGACGTTGACTGAGATACATTAGTGTGCTATATATTGCACACTGCCATGTTGGCAGTTTGCTATTTTTACACGCCATACGAAAGGGTTGAAAGCGATGAAGTACGGAATGAACATGCTGTTGCACACATTCGAGGTTACTGCAGAGCACAGGGGGGTCCTCGAAAGGATTCGAAAGTTTGGGTACGACGGTGTGGAGCTGCCGATTCTTGGAGGAGTTGTTCCTGGTTATGCCGCAACTGGCAAGATGCTGGACGAAATTGGGTTGGAGCGCACCGCGGTGACTATCTGTACTGCGGCCACAAATCCAGTTTCTCCAAAACCGGAAGTTCGCGCAGCAGCGGTTACCTCGTTGAAGTTGGCAGTGGATTGCGCAGACGCTGCTGGGGCGAGAATCCTGTGCGGGCCAATGCATTCAGCTCTTGGTGAGTTCACTGGCGCGGGGCCAACTGACCAAGAGATGATGTGGTGCAAGGATTGCCTCGCAGAAGTCGCCGATCATGCCGGAACGAAGGGGGTTGTTTTGGCGCTCGAGGCGCTTAATCGGTTCGAGTGTTACATGTTCACGGATGTGGGGAGCGCAGCAGCCTTTACTCGCAGAATTAATCATCCCAATTTGAGGCTCATGTATGATACGTTTCATGCAAACATCGAGGAGGCTAGTATCGATGTGGCAATGACAAGCGCCTGGGATCAAGTCTCGCATGTGCACATCTCCGAGAACAACAGGGCTACTCCGGGAGAAGGTCTTGTCGACTGGGACGCTACGTTTCGTATGTTGAAAGAGCTCAAGTATGATAGTTGGCTGACTGTCGAAGCATTCGGGTTCGCCATACCGCAAATCGCTGCGGCCACGAAGATTTGGAGGCGGATGTTTTCAGATCCAGCTTATCTGGAAGAGCGCGCGATTGATTTTCTCGAGCGCAATATGGGTATCGTCCATTGATGAATCATCCTAACAGAAATTAATTTGAATGTACGCGGCGGACCTTGCAAAGGTGTCGCCGTTTTTTATTGCGCCAATTTTGTTAAAGCTTCGGTGAGCGTATTTGCTCGCGCAAGTTCTGATGTTTTAACTTCTCCTAGTTTTGCATCTGAAATGGCTGCGTCGACAGGTGCATGAAGTTGTGTGTAGATTTTGATTTTTGGTTCGGTGCCGGAAGGCCTGATTGTTAATCGTGTGTGATGATCGTCTGATAGTTCAAAGATTAAGACATTTCCTTTTTCGGTCCCCTCAAACTTCTCTCTATCTACAACTGCTGTAATGGGAGTTCCAGCGATATCGGTAGGGGGATGTTCTCGAAGCTGCTTCATGATGCGTTGCATGTTCGCAAACCCATCAGCTCCTGGGTATTGGATATTCGCAAGCGTTTCAGTGAATACGCCATATTTTTTATACAACTCGTTTAATTGCCACATTAATGTTTTTCCTTGATCCTTTAGTTCTGATGCAAGTTCGCATAAGAGCAATGCAGCAACTGCGGCATCTTTATCGCGGCAATATGATCCTTTGAGCATGCCATAGCTTTCTTCTCCGCCGATTAGGAATGTTTCATCGCCCTCGTCTTGTTTTTCGCGAATAAGCTGAGCTACGTATTTAAAGCCAACTAGGATATTGTTGTATATGTTTAATCCAAAATCTTCCGAAATTGCATCGAGCATGTCCGTAGTTACAATTGTTCGAACGACGAACCCTTTCGCTCCTTTGCTCGCGACGTAGTATGCGGCAAGGGCTGCGATTTGATTTCCTGTTAAGAGTTTGTAAATACCATCGGTATCTTGCACCACGACGCCCAAGCGATCCGCATCAGGATCAGTGGTGATTGCTATATCTGCATGCAATCGCTCTGCGTACTGCGTCACCATTTCGCTTGCAGATGGTACTTCTGGGTTTGGAATATTGTTTGGCAAGTTGGGGAAAGATCCGTCTGGCGTTGCCTGTTCCTCAACAATTGTCAGATTCTGAAATCCTACGTGCTCTAGAATTTTTTGCGCACTCATTGTTCCGGTTCCGTGTAATGGAGAATATGCGATAATAGCTGACCTGCTTTTTGAAAGTGATTCTTGCGCAATTGCTGCGATGTATGCATCGTCAACTTCTTTGCCAATTATCTGCACGCCTTCCAGGTTGTTTTTTATGTCAGGCAGGGACGCTACATTTTCTACCGCATCTATAATTCCTTTATCGTGCGGTTGAATAATTTGCGCACCGTCTGTCCAGTACGCCTTAAAGCCGTTGTCTTGCGGCGGGTTATGGCTGGCACTAATGACGATACCCGCCACAGCTTTTAAATGTCGAACAGCAAATGATAGTTCTGGGGTTGCGCGAAATGAATCAAATAAATATGTCGTAAATCCGTTTGCAGTAATAATGCTTGCTGTGTATTCTGCAAACTCTCGAGATGTTGTTCTGGTATCGTGGGCAATAACAATGCCTGCCTTTTTCGCATCTTCTCCTAGTTGCGCAACTACGTAGTCGCACAATCCCTGTGCTGATTCTCCGATTGTCGCCTTGTTCATTCTGTTGGACCCGATTCCAACTTTTCCTCGGCGCCCGCCTGTTCCAAAAGGAATCGTCATAAAGAAGCTATCTTCGAGAGTTTTCCAGTCTTCGTCTGCGATGAGCTTCTCGAGCTCGGGCTTATACTCTGCATATTTTGCATCGGTAAGCCATATATCTACGTTCTTTTGCGCTTCTTGAGATAGGTTATTTTGCATACGAATAATCGTACACCCCCTCGGAAAATAAAAAAGAGGCCTACGTGCGCTGCATATAGGCCTTGTACTGGCTGTCATTATTTCCAAGGTTCGCATTTTTCCCAAATGACTTGGCGGTACTCGGCAATAGGGATGTCTCGCAGATCTCGATTTTGTAGTTCGTATCGAACAACGAAGGGCTTGAAGGGTCTTGCCCATGCAAGCTCTTGGGCTAGCCTAGTTAATTCTTCGTGCCCCTTAGGTAAGTAGCAACCGTTTTTGACGATGATTCTGCGCTTGATCGCAGTATCGTGGTATGCGGAGCCGATGATGGTCAGTTCGGACCATTTTAACTCTGCGATGACGGGCCCTGGGTGGGTAAGTTCTGTTTGCTCTCCGGCAGCAATCATTGCATTTACCAGCTCTTCCAAGCTTGTCACTTCTGTTGGACGTAGTCGCACAAGTTCAAGTGTCGCAGGCATGTGAGAGTCTCCGTACGTGGGAAATAATTGAACTGTTGAAAGGGCACTGCTGTATATATGTTCCGAACAAAAAAGAAAGTCAATATATTGCTTTAGCCTAATCGTCGTGCTGCTCTAGTCAATAATTGGAAAGAGGATTATATAGTTATGGGGAGGGAAGTGTGTTTTTAAGGTCAGTACAGCTCTTTTGGGGAGAGGAATAATTGAGAAAGTTAACTGCTATGCAGAAACGTCGGAAAGCAATGGTGCGCAAAAAGATGAGGAGAGTAAAGAGATATTTAAATCGAATACGGTTCAATCGGTATTGCTGAAAGACTACTGTCTCGCACACTTTCGTGCGAGATTTTTTTCTACACTAATCCCATTTTTATCTTTACTTCGTGAAGTTTTGCATTCGCAATCCCCTGTGCCCTGTGTCCGCCTTTGCCCAATATGAGTCGCAGTTCCGTGTCTTCGCTTCGGATCTCGTTGTATTTTTTTTGAAACGGTTCGAGTGTCGTAATGACTGTTTCTGCAAGTGCAGATTTAAAATCTTTGTATGTTGCGTCGTCGAATTGTTTTTCAATTTCTTCTTCTGTTTTATCGCTGAATGCTTTATAAATTGCTAGTAAATTTTTCACGGCAGGACCGCTTTTCTTAAACGAGAAGATCGCTTCAGTATCCGTAACTGCGCCGGCTATTTTTTTTCTAATAACATCTGGAGCGTCGGTAAGTGCTATATAGCTTTTTTCTGCGTCGCTCTTACTCATCTTTTTTGCAGGATCGGTGAGTGACATGATGCGCGCAGAGTCTGTAGGGATATACGGTTCTGGCAATATAAATGTTTCGCCGAATTGAGAATTAAACTTTTCTGCTATATCTCTTGTTAATTCGATGTGTTGTTTTTGATCTTCTCCAACAGGAACGACTTGCGTGCCGTATAGTAAAATGTCCGCAGCCATTAAAACGGGGTACGAAAATAGCGCAAGAGAGATTGCGTCTTTAGAAGATAATTTTTTTGATTTGTCTTTGAACTGCGTCATGCGTGACATCTGTCCGTATGGAGCAATTGTTGATAATAGCCATGCAAGTTCTGTATGGGCTGCTACGTTCGATTGTACGAATACGATACTTTTTTCCGGATCAATGCCAGCTGCGATGTATGCTGCTGCAACGTCGAGTACACGATCTGGTAGCGTTTTTGGATCATAGGGAACGGTAATCGCATGTTCGTCGACGATGCAGAAAATTGTTGTATTGTCTTGTTGAAGCTTTATCCATTGCCGAATTGCACCTAAATAGTTCCCAATGTGCAGTATGCCAGAGGGCTGGATTCCTGAAAAAATCGTTTTGTTGGTAAGGGTTTCTTGTGGCATGTATAAACGGTAGCACGGTTTGTTAGCGATTGCTACGCATGAAAAAACTCCCCGATATGGGGAGTTTTTTGCTTATACTTCTACGATGACTGGGAGGATCATCGGTCGGCGTTCTGTTTTCTGGAACAGATACGTGCCGATTTCATCTCGTACTGCTTCTTTCACATGGGCCCAATTTTGTTCGGTGCCATGTTGCTTGCTGATATGTTTTGCGATGACTTTTCGAATTTCTTCCCGAGTCTCTGCAACCAGCTGCTGATGCTCTTTCATATAGATGAATCCGCGGGAGATAATATCGGGGTCCCCGATAATTTCGCCGCTGTGCCCGTCTACGGTTGCAAGAACAACAACCATGCCGTCTTCTGCCAAGAGCTGGCGATCGCGAAGCACTACTTCGCCAACGTCGCCCACTCCAAGACCGTCGACCATGATGTGGTTAATAGTGTATTTCTCGCCATTCAATCGAGCTTTGTTGTCTACGATTTCGACAACTTCGCCGTTTGCTGGCAAGAGAGCGTTGCTTCGAGGGAATCCGTTCATAACGGCCATCTTTGCATGCTCTGCTCTGAACGAAAAGTATCCGTGCGCAGGGATTAAGAACTTCGGTTGCACTAAATCGATCATGTGCTGCAAGTCGTCTCGGTGACCGTGTCCTCCGGAGTGAATATCCATCATCTTGTAATGGATTACTTCAGCGCCTTGTCGATAGATTTGGTCTTTTACCAATTGCACTGATGCTTCGTTTCCTGGAATCACGGAAGAAGAGAAGATCACAACGTCGCCGGCGTTAATCTCTAAGCTTCTGTGTTCCTTATTTACGATACGCATCAATACAGCATTGTCTTCTCCTTGCGCTCCTGTGCAAAGGATTAATACTTTGCCGGGAGCAAGCTTATTGCTTTCCTCGGGAGTAATAATTGTTCCTGGTTTGAAGTCCATGAATCCGATTTCTTTTGCAATAGCAACGTTCGTTTTCATAGAATATCCGTCTACAGCAACTTTTCGGCCATGCTTTTCTGCGATAGATACCATCTGCTGCAAGCGGTCGATCATGGAAGAGAATGTGGCAGTGATAATTCGCTGGTTAGGATGTTCAGAGAAAATCTTATCCAAGTTTGTCTCAACTGCTTTTTCGGAAAGGCTGTGACCTTCTCGTTCCGCTCCAGTGGAATCGGTGTAGAGAATAGTTACGCCTTCTTTTCCAATTTCTTGCAAATGCACTTCGTCGGCAGGCAAGTCGTTTACCGGGTTGGTATCGAATTTGAAGTCTCCTGTGAATGCAATTGATCCTGCAGGAGTTCGCACTACAACTCCGAATGCATTTGGTACGGAATGGTTTACGTGGAATGTTTCAATCTCGAATTTTCCAAGTCGGAATTTTTCTTTTCGTTTTACAATGTTTACTTTCGGCTTTGCATACATCGGGAAGTCTGCTTGGCGTTTTTCAACAAGTCGCATCGTAAATTCGGATCCATAAATTGGCGGATTGCCAAGCTTTGGAAGTAAATGAGGTACGCCACCGAAATGGTCGTAATGGGCGTGCGTTACGATAACTCCTTTGATATTCTTTTCTTTTCCTGCAAGAGGGGAAATATCGGGAATGATATAGTCGATTCCATACATATTCTCGTTCGGGAACATTAATCCTAAGTCGATAATAATAATGTCGCCCTTGTATTCAACTGCTGCGGAGTTTCGTCCGATTTCTTCAAGGCCTCCTAATGGAATTAAGTACATTCCGTCCGGATTTCTTGGTGGTTGTTTTACAAGCACTGGTTCTTGGAGCCGAGATGGTCCAAATGGAATTCCAGAGCTTTTTTCGCGTCCTCGATGAGGGCGTCGTCCTTGCTGTCTGCGTCCGCCGTTTCCCTGTTGCGGACGACCATTGCCTGGCCTGCGCGCTGGGCGAGGATGTCGCGCTGGCGCTTTAGTTGGAGTAGCAGTTCTTGGAACCCCTGTAACAGGAGCAGCTGGCTGTCGTGGCCGCACTGGTGGCGGCGTCGGAACTTGATTCATATTTTGTTGTTCTTAATGATAATTTAAATAATAAAACTGCGAAAAGCGATATTCGGTAAAATCGAATAGTTTGCCTAACGGTTTTGAGTATAATTCTGATCCTGAACGGTTGGTCTCGGCTCTGAAATACGGCTCAACTACGCTAGAAATTACTGATTACTTACAAGTGTAGCGGATTGAAGATGAAAAGTCAATGTGCTTGCGCTGCGCGCATGTGTTGCCACTGCATAGCGCCTAAGAGCTCAGATGATGTTTTTTTATCGCCTTTCTTTACTCGATTTGACCAATACAGCCATTCTTCGTATGTCGGATTTCTCCCGTATGTTTGGCGGTAGAGAGCGTTAACTTTCTGCAGGAGGGCATTAGAGGGTAGCGGGGATGGCTGTGCGAATAATGAGAGTATCCCATATTGTTTTACGTTGTAGGATCCATAATTAATCGTTAGTACATAGGCAGCTTTCGTAACTTTTATAACAGCTTTTATGGCCAAGCTGTACGTTGCGCTCTTGAGTGCATGGGTAAGTGCATATGTTTTACCAAGTATTCGCATAGTTACTTTTTTAACCTGGTCAGGGTCCGAGACTTTAATGGAAAAACCATGCGTTGCTTTTGCGGAGAAGTTTTGAGGCGGTGCAACATGTATCAACGAGATTGGGACTTCTGCAGAACTTCCCCCGCCCCCGCCGTTATTTGCTGCGGGGTCACTAGGGGATGAAAGCGTTGCAGTGGAGATGGTAAACGACGTTACCGTAAGGGCGGTTGATATATTGCCAGCGGCGTCCGTAATTTGGACTGTGCAGGTAGTGTATGCTCCGTCTGCAAGGGCATTAAATGTAATAGTATTATTTCCCGACGATGCGGAGGTGGTTACAGAGGAGCATGAACCTCCGTATGCTATGGTTCCTGCCTCGTTTGTATTAAACGTGTAGTCGGGAGTCGTATCGCTGGTAGGAGTTGTAACTGCCGTTACTTCCGTTACGGTTGGCGCTGTGCTATCTACTGTAACTGTTAATGAAGCGGAGGAGGATGAGGTGTTTCCTGCAGCATCTGTAGCCTTTGCAGTAATCGTATGAGCTCCTGCTGTTAGCGAAAGATCGATACTCCAGTTACCTCCCGTTGCCGTTGTAGAGCTTCCCGTCGTACTTACCCCATCGTATAGTTGTACGGTACTGGATGATTCAGCGGTACCGGTAAATGTTAATCCAGACGTTTGCGTTGTTATAGCGTCGCTATTTGAGCTGCCGGTATCGTCTGCGCTCGCAAGAGCCGGTGTTGATGGCGCGGATGGCGCCGTATTATCCACCGTAAATGTCGAGCCGGATGTTGGTGCAGACGTGATTACGTTTCCTGCAAGATCTGTTCCAGTCGACAGCGCCACCGTTGCGGTTCCATTTCCTGAGCCTACTGTATCAGCGTATGTGTATACCGTAGAAGAAGACTTCGTCATTGCTGTTGCAGTCAATGTATTCCCTCCAGATATAGAGATCTTTGGAACAGGGGAATCTGCCATTGCCTCATTGAATGTCGCGGTGATTGTAAGAGAATCTCCTGACTTTACGGCATGACTAATGGAGTAGGTGATTGCTGCAGTGGGAGCTGTAGCGTCCACGGTAAATGTTGTTACTGCGAGGGCGCTCGAAGCATTACTGGAAGCGTCTGTGACGGTAATAGTACAGTTGCTATATGTGCCGTTCGATAATGTGCTGAATGTAATTGTATTATTTCCCGATGTCGCAGATGTGGTTGCAGAAGAACAGGAGCCCCCATATGTAATTGTCCCAGCTTCGTTGGTGTTGAATGTGTAGTTTGGGGTTGAGTCGCTGGTAGGAGTTGTAACTGCCGTTACTTCTGAAAGAGTTGGTGCAGTTGTATCTGTCATAACTTGGGTGATTGCGCTCGAAGTACTTGAGCTATATGAGGTATCACCGCCATAGACAGCAGTCATAGAATACGAACCACCCGTTAATCCGCTCGCAAGGTACGTACAGCTTCCACTTGAAAAGGTGCATGTGCCTAGCGATGTGGAATCTTTGTAGACGGTTACAGTTCCCGTTGCCGCTGTTTGTGTTGACGATGCAGTGAACGTTACATCGTTTCCTGCTGCGGTAGGGTTTGCAGACGATGCAATGCTAACAGGGATTGATGTGTCGGTTGATGTTTCTCCGCTAAATGTATTAGTGATTGTATCGAACGTAGCGCTGGAGATATACCAGTTTTTTACGGACGCAGCATTTCCGTTTATGCTGTCTGCAGCATTATCGTATTGAAGCGTTGATACTTTAAACTGTGCTGTTGAATTAAGTCCCCCGGCTAATGTTCCTTGGATATGTGCTATTCGGTTTGCATATGATGATGCGCCAGTCCATTCCGTTCGAATGAGTCCTAGATTTGTCGTGTTTGCGGTTGAGCTATCTGAATACGACGTTTCATCGGCAACATCAATATCTCCGGTCGAAGTGCTATCTGTTGTAATCGTGTCTGCGCCTTTTCCTCCAATCAGAATATTTTTTCCAGCACCACCCAAGAGCGTGTCCGCACCGTCTCCGCCGAATATAATGTCATTACCGCCATTTCCGTTGAGGGTATTTGCGCTACTGTTTCCGATAATAGTATCTGCTCCTGATCCGGCTGTTAGATTTTCTATATTGCTTACAGTACCTGAAATGCTTGTAAGTACGCCTGTGTACATGTTCAAGCTTAGGGCGCTTGATCGCGAACTGTAGTCTATTGTGTCTGACCCAGCGCCACCGTTTACAGTTCCAGTTAACGATCCGCTTGCACCCATGGTAAACGTGTCGTTATATTGCGTTCCCACAAAACTTTCCGCTCGTGTAAAGGTTGATGTTCCGGTGGAAGTTGTAATAGAGCCCGAGCTGCTACCTGTAATAGAGATGGTAATTCCGCTCGTATCGCTGTTTGTTGTGAATGCGATAGTGTCTGTGCCCGTTCCTCCGTCAATAGTGTCATTCCCATCGCCTGGGCAGATAGTATCTGCTGATCCGCTTCCGGTAATCGTATCGTCGCCACTGGTACCAACGATAACTGAGGCGGAACTTGCTGTTAATGTGCCGGTAAACGTAGTGCCGTTTCCTGGCCCTCCTACTATCACTCCGCTGTCTACGTATACTGTGGCTGTTTGGCCGTTACAGGTAGGCGCTGCCGCCTTTGCGTCATGAAATGAAAGCACTATTCCTGCAACAAAAACAATGGCTACCAGCGAGCGTTTCATACTCCATACTATACAGTAAAACAGCCGTATCGGGATGATGCGGCTGTTTTGGTATTTGGGGAGCGTCTCTTATATATTTGTCACAGTTTCGCCAGCAAATGAATTTGCGAGACTGTCGAGTGCAGTATTTAAGATATACCAATTTTTTACTGATGAACTATTTCCGTCCATCGAGTCCGAATCACTATCTGCTTGTAGTGTAGATGTCTTTAGTTGATATGTTCCGTTTAATCCTCCTGCAAGAGTCCCTTGAATATGCGCCACTCGATTTGCGTAGGAGGTAGATGTGAGTGCCCATTCTGTTCGAATTGCTGAGAGGGCAGATGTGTTCACTGTAGAACTATTGGAATATGATGTTTCATCGGCAATCATGATATCGCCAGTTGAGGAGCTGTCTGCAACGATCGTGTCTGCACCCTTTCCCCCGATAATAATATCCTTGCCAGCTCCGCCGTTGATGGTGTCCGCGCCATCTTGACCAAACATGATATCGTTGCCAGCATTCCCTGTGAGCGTGTTGTCGGCACTGTTTCCAACAATAGTGTCGGCTCCAGATCCGCCGATCGCGTTTTCTATATTAGTGACTGCTCCCGCAATGCTGGTGAAGGCTTTTGTAATCATATTGAGGCTTACAGCGCTAGTTCGAGCGCTATAGTCTGCAGTATCCGCTCCGTCTGCACCATCTAGGGCTCCTGTTAACGATCCGCTTGTTCCGAATGCGAATGTGTCATCGTACGATGTTCCCACGAAACTTTCTGCTCTGGTAAATGTTGATGTTCCGGTTGCTGTGGCAATGCTTCCGGAATTACTTCCAGTTACAGAAATCGTAATTCCACTCGTATCGCTATTTGTTGAAAATGCTATTTTATCTGTTCCGGCTCCGCCATCGATCGTATCGTTTCCGTCGCCTGCACAGATAGTATCTGCTAAGCCACTTCCTATAATAGTGTCATCTCCACTTGTCCCTACAATTACTGAAGCTGTATTTGCAGTAAGTGTTCCGGTGTATGCGGAGCCGTTATTTGGTCCACCAACAATAACTCCGCTATCTACATATACTGTCGCTGTCTGGCCATTACATGTTGGGGCGGATGCGCTTGCGTATTGTGCTGATGAAATAAAGCCGCATAGTGCTACTACTACGAACAAAAAAGATATGTGTTTCATATTTTGATCGTATACTAGCTTTTCTATTGTGTCGAAGGAGGGACTTGAACCCTCAAGGCTGTGAAGCCATACGCTCCTGAAGCGTACGCGTATACCAATTCCGCCACTCCGACCTCCCAGTAGCCTACTGGCTATATGGTCAATTCAGCAAGTTTCTTTTTGAAGTCCTCTACGCCTTTGACGGGAATCGGATCAACTCCGTAATTCAGCGCTAGGTGGTATGTTGTCCAAAGGCCAAAAATAACTATATAAGATAACTGTTCTAATTGATTGGATCCGAGAACAGGAATTTCAGTTACTGGTACGCCCCATGCCTCATACATTTCGTTGGTTACTTGCATGCGCAGCTTTACTTGCTTATGGTCAGTATCTGACGTAAAAAATACTGCATGAAATACTGCTTGCGGCTGCGTCATGCCAACCATTTCATTATGGTTCATTTCTGGGAATTCGTTCCAAAATGCTGCCGTCTTTGCGTTTTCGTTTGTTTGAATCTTTGTATTCTTTGCACCGAAGGCAAGCGTGTCTGATGCATAAAATACGGGAGTCTTTTTCACTAAAGAGTCTGCAAGAGCCTTTGCGGGAGCCTCTGTTTCAGCGACAACCGAATCTATCATGTCTGCTGTTTTAAGGAGTTCGGAAGATATATCTTTTGCGAGGCCAGAATTGGCGAGCGCACATGCAAGGCCGGTGAAGCTGGCGAACAGCGTGTGTCGCGGCTGCATGCCGGGATAGTCGATGAGACTCACAGGAGCGGCGTCTTGTTTAGCCCAATCGAGCAATTTGCCCCCAGATGTGTTTGCGAGAATTTTCTTATTTGCTTTTTTAGAATCTTGATATGCAGACAATGCTTCCTCCGTGTTTCCGGAATACGAGCTGATAACAGTGAGGGGGTTCTTTCCGAATATGTGAGGTAGGTCGTAGCTTCTGTGAACGGTGAGAGGAACAGTTGTAAGATGAAGCGCGTTGAGCAAGTCGCCCGGATGTCCGCTGCCGCCCATGCCTGCCAGTAGAATGGAATCAAAATCGCCCTCAACGCGAACATTTTTATTTACTTCGAGGCTATGGCGAATTTGATTCCCTTGGTGCAAAATAATATCTCGCATTTCTTCATGCATATGAATACGTTGTTATGAATAAAATGATTATTCTAGTATACAAATTATTTTGTATTCCACACACGCTTTGTTTGGACGTACCAGTGTTCGATATCGTTGAATCTGTCGGATGGCAATGCGCCGTTTGTAATAGATGATCCTTGGACATTGCTTTTGTTCACAAATAAATAGTATGGACGATACAGGATAATGGCAGGATTGATATCGAGGAACCGTTGGACGAATGCATGGAGCGCTTCTTGGCGCTGCGATGCGTCCGTTGCTTTTCGTGCCTGTTCCAAGTACTTGTCGGTATCTTTGTCTTGCAATAAAGATAGGTTGAGCCCCGGGCTCTTCACTTGTGTTGAATGCCAGAATGAATATGGATCAGGGTCTGCGGAAAGGTTTTCTCCATATAGCAATATTTCGTAGTCTCTTGCATTTACGACCGTTTGCTGGATTGTTGAGGTTGAAACTGAGTTGATATCAACTTGAACACCTGCTTGCTTCCATTGGCGCTGAATGAGTTGTGCGGTTTTAATGTATTCCGGCCAATCGGTCGTGGTGATCGTTACATGGAGCTGTTTGCCATCCTTGGACCTTGTTCCATCTTGCGTATTTAATTTCCATCCGGCATCATCGAGATTTTGTTGCGCCTTTTGAATGTCGAATACTGGGTTTTTGACATCTGAGAAGTCAAAGTTTCCGGATGGGATAGGTGTTCCCATAAATTCTGCTTCGCCTTGTAGCGCATCTTGGATGATGGCAGTTCTATCGGTTGCCAGTGCCAGTGCTGCACGCACGCCAGCATCTCCGAGGGCAGCATTTTTATTCGCATTAAAGAAGAGTGCGAAGTATTGCGGAAGAAGAAGCTTGTGAATTGCAAGCGATGGGTGATGTTGAACATTAGAAAGAAGGGAGACTGGCAAATAGCTGATGCCGTCAACTTTTCCCGATGTAAGCGCCGAGATGGCGTCTTCGTGGGTGTTGAAGAATGTAAATAAAATAGTTGTTATGTATGGGCGTGTTCCGTAGTAGTTTGTGTTGCGAGTGAGTCTGATTGATGTTGCCTCGCCCGTTTTTTTCTTAGTAACAAGTTCTTGGAATTTGTACGGTCCGGATCCCACAGGCTTTAATTCCTGTTCTGCGAGCCCCATGCTTTTCGGCGGAATATTTTCCCATACGTGTTTTGGAGCAATGCCAACTGTTAGATTAGATAAAAATGGCGCGTACGTGGTTTGTTGTAATTGAAACGAAACGGTGTAATCGTCGATTTTTTGTACCTGTACCCCTTGAAACGAAGGCGCGAGAGGGGAGGCGTATTGCGAATTTTGAATGCTTTGAATAGTAAAGATTACGTCGTCTGCAGTCAGTGGCTTTCCGTCGCTCCACTGCACATTGTGCTTTATGTGAACCGTGTATGTTTTATTGTCTGTTGATACTTCGTAGCTTTCTGCGAGGTCATTTTTCAGGTGCAAATCTGAATCCAGCTTGAATAATGAGGAATATACCAATCGAGAGATGTCGCTATCCACGTCGCTGCTGCTTGCCAGAACCGGATTGATATACCTCGGTTGCCCAACAACTGCTTCGCTATACATCCCACCTTCTTGGGGGAGATATGAGCTATGTTTTTGGACGTACCCGGTAATACCAAGGAGAAGTGCTATAAGGAGTATGAAGCCGAATAGGAGGAACAAACCACGTTCCTTGCCGGACATGTGCGCGTATATGGTATTCCACCACATTCGAATGCGATCAATGATCATAGAGGTGAGTTTTCTATTGTTGACCCATTATCGCCTTCGCGCAATATTGACGAAATACCGTAATCATATGTATCGTGCAAACCCGTTGGGCAGGAAAAAGTGTTGCGATCTCCTGTCGGGGCAGCCTCTAAAATGGAATACAGCTCGAACATGTCCGGACTTCGCTTCCAATAATAATAGTTTTTACTAGAGTTGTTCGGGTCGGTTGGGAAAGGCTTTTCGAGGTTTGCATATTTATCTACTGATTGCCGTAATGGCGCTTCGATTTCTGCTTGCACGTCTTTGTTTGCTGGGTCGCTAATAACTCCGCACCATGTGAGCTGGTCGTAAGGAGGGAATTGCCCATGCTGCTTTTTTGCAAGCTCGAGAGCAGTTTCTATGTCCGCTAAGTGATGTTTCCTGATAGTATCTCGTGCTTGCTGATCTTCCTTATGTATAAGCGCAAAACCTCCTATTGCCAGGAGTATGAGGGCAATCGCAACGGGTGCGTATCGCATATTACTGTACGAATAAATGGGCCAGTGCGGTAACGAAAAATAGAACGGAAAGAATAATTGTGGCCTGAAATAAACGCTTCTCGCTTCCTCTGCGGACATAAAACCCTTCTGTTCCGCCGCCAAATGCAGAACCTAAGCCAGTAGAGCTGCTTTGCAGCAGGATGGCTATGGTGAGCGCAATGGAGATTGCAATAAAAAGAATATTTAACCAAATCATATGGGTACTTGTTTACGGTATGGAAGATGTTACCGTAAGTCAACTTGACAATATGGACTATATGGGCAACTATGTGTTCTTGTTGCATGTCGCAACTGGTTCGAAGTGTGTTCTTTTCTTGGGGGATGCCGTGAAATTTTGGAGAGGGTTTTCCGTAGATAGAGACTCGCTGATTGCAATGGGCGGATCGCTTTTCTTAGTGGTCCTCATTATGATCGGAGCCCGGTTTGTTGGGAGGTGATATGGAGAAGATCGGCAAGTTTTTTTGGGGTGTTGCCGTACTAGCTATATACGTGATCGTTATTCTGTATATGTGGTCCTGTATGTTCTTGGACTACATGGCCGCCCCCGCTGAAAAAAGATTTAAGAATTCCAAGTAAGCTGCCGTCAGGTAATTCTGCGGCAGTATTTTTTTTGAAAATTTATAGCTGTTCTCGTAGTAGGCTTGTTTTTTTCTTTCCCAGCAATTCTTCAATATCTTTATCCGGTGCTTTTTTAATGCCTGCAACCGATCCGAATTTCTGAAGCAATGCTTTTTTTGTTTTTGGTCCTATGCCTGTAATATCGTCTAGTGCTGATTTGATCTGTTCCTTGCTCCGCAAACTTCTATGAAATGTAATGGTGAATCGATGCGCTTCATCGCGCATGCGCTGAATCAAGTACAGTGCGGGGGAGTTATATGGAAGCAGTATTGGTGTTGGATTGCTTGGGAGAAATAATTCTTCTTCTCTCTTTGCTATGGATATCATAGGAATGTCGAGGCCGGATCTTTTCAATGCTTTCTGAGAAGATGATAGCTGCCCTTTTCCACCATCTATTATAATGAGGTCGGGCAGAGGCCAGTCTCCAGATGCGCTCCGAGCTAGTCTGCGAGTCAGCGTTTCTTCAAGCATGGCGAAGTCGTTTGACTTGTGCTGCTGCGGCGCGAGATCGGCGTTGAGCCTGATTTTAAATTTTCTGTATTGGTCTTTCGCTGGCACCCCATCGATAAATACCACCATAGATGCTGTTGCTAATGTGCCCTGCGTGTTTGATATGTCGTATGTCTCGATGCGAATTTGCTTGTTGATAGTTTTTGCCTGCTCAGTGAGATGGCCTAAGTGAATTGCGGCAAGGAGAGCATGGAGAGCCTCTTTTGAAGCGCTTGTAGTCTGCGTTTCCACTTCCTCTTCTCGCAATAGATTTTTTGCATTGAGCTCGCCCATTTTGAGCAATTGCTTTTTATTACCACGAACGGGAACATGAAACGCATGTTCGTTTCCGATCCACGCGGATAATACATCCGCATCTGGGAGCGCGATGGGCAAATATATTGTTTTTGGAATGTCTTGTGCAACGCTGTAGTACTGCATAATAAATTGCCTGAGGACATCTTCTGCTGAAGTTGCTGATCGATGGCGAAGCAAGAATGTTTGTTTGCCAATGAGTTTGCCCTCCCGAATTTGAAGCACGTTGCCTGCGCTTTGATGTTGCGCTTGGCAAATACTGATAACGTCGAATGATTCTTTTCGAGCGAGGTATACTTTTTGAGAACCTTCCAGTCGCATGATTGCTTGCAACTGGTCTCGAAACAGCGCTGCTTGTTCGTATTGTAAATTATTAGCGGCATGAGCAATACCATCTTCTAATGTCTTTATGATTTCTTGCCGATTGCCGTTAAGGAAACGTGCGACTTGGGTAGCGCTATCTAATTGTCCCTGTTCTTGACTTGGAAACAGTGCGTGCGGAAATATAATATCTCTCGGCCGATCCTTTTCTTCTCGGAACGGAAATATTCTGCGTAGGAGTCTCAGTGTTCCGCGCACGGAAGCGGCAGAAGAATAGGGGCCGAAATATTTTGAGCCGTCTTGGATAATTTTTCGAACAGGAAATATTCGTGCCGGAATATCTTTTGTAATTTTTATAAATAAATAATATTTGTCATCGCGCAATAAAACGTTATACGGAGGTTGATGTTTGCGGATCAGGTTTGCTTCCAGCACCAGCGCCTCCAGCTCTGTGTCTGTAGAAATGGTTTCCATGTCCGCGATCAGGCTGACCATGCGTTCTTTTGCAGGGCCTAAGTCCGCACTTTTTCCAAAGTATGAGCGTACGCGCGAGCGTAGATTCTTCGCTTTTCCTACATATAAAATATCTCCTTTCGCACCTTTATATATATAGATGCCGGGAGCTTGCGGAAGCGCAGAAATGCGTGTTTTTAAGCCGTTTTCGTCCATATGGGTACTATAGCTAAAAAAGGGGCTAATAGACAGATTTGACAACCTTCGTTTTTAAGCGTACTATACAAACCAGGAAATGTGTGTTGAATTCTGTATTTGGTTGCATGGTTGGTTCTTTCCAACTTACGCGTGTAAGAAAGAGGGTAGCGCTTATGTTGTCTAGGGAAGATCGGCAAAACATTCTTGAGGCGTTATTGGTGGTCTGGGAAGGTTGTGTGGAAGAGGTTAAAAGAGTTTTTCGAAGAGTCTTCAAGTACGGGAGGGTCTTCGGGCCTCGTCGAGGGGTTTGCCTTGGAATTGGTTGTGTACGAATTCGGGTTTTCGAAAGGCATTACCCTTGCGGTACTGGAACAATTGATTTTTAGCAATGGCGTTCGTTGCTCAGTTTCTTGAACATCTGAAAAGGGCGGTGTCCTATGGATACTCTGATTATTTCGTCGTTGAATCGGTTTCAGCAACAAGTGCTATGCGATCGTTCGACGTCCGTCATTGCGATAGTGTGTCCTCAGTGCAAGGAGCAAGGGCTTCATTGTATGAGATTTCATGATGCACTTACCGGTGATCGTTCGGACGGAGTTGCTTGTGGTTGGAGTGCTCCGTGCGCATTTTCCGAAGAGTTCAGTAGGAGATTTTTTCACTCCTGCGAAGATCATGGCGGAGTGCCAATCGGAAAGCGTTTCGTCGATATGGAGGAGTTGCTGGTGTTTGTAGAACTTGGTTCGTGAAAAGGAGTTTGCTTTGAACGTTGAAACGGAGTCGTTTTAAAAGCCTGGTGTGCTATTGCATGCCAGGCTTGAATTTTTATATGGCGCCTATTTAGACTTGCAAACCAGCCGTTTCGCGCATATACTTCTTTTTTATGGCAAGCGACAACATCGTTATAAAAGGAGCTCGGGTGCACAACCTGAAAAACGTAACTATTACGATCCCTCGAGATAAGCTAGTTGTGCTGACCGGGTTGTCTGGTTCTGGAAAGTCTTCATTAGCCTTTGATGCATTATATGCAGAAGGCCAGCGCAGGTATGTGGAATCTTTGTCCGCATATGCTCGGCAGTTTTTAGGTTTAATGGATAAGCCAGATGTTGATCAAATTGACGGGTTATCTCCTGCAATTTCAATTGATCAAAAATCAACGACGCGAAATCCGCGGTCAACGGTTGGAACAGTTACGGAAATTTATGATTATTTGAGATTGCTGTATTCGAGAACTGGCGTTCCGCATTGTCCGAATTGCGGAAAGATTATTGCACGACAGACGATCAAGGAAATGTCCGCGCGCATTTTATCGTATCCGGTTGGTTCCAAGTTGCTTATCGTAGCCCCTGTTATTCGTGATCGAAAAGGCGATGGGCGCGGATCCATAAAAGAAGCGCGCACTGCAGGATATTCTCGCGTTCGTATCGATGGATCGATTTATACTATAGAAGAGGCGGAAGATACGCAGCTCGATAAACAAAAAAAGCATTCTATAGATATCGTTGTAGATAGGTATGTGCTCGAGGCGAAGCCGGACAAGCCGCGGCTCATGGATTCGCTTGAGACGGCAACTCGCATCGGAAACGGGTTGGTGATTGTTGAGAATATGGATACGCACGAGGAGATGTTGTTTTCTCAAGAGTTTGCGTGTGTGGATTGCGGTATTAATGTGGCGAGCTTGGAGCCAAGAGATTTTTCGTTCAACTCTCCGCATGGCGCATGTCCGGATTGCACGGGGCTTGGAACGAAGCAAGAAATTGATCCGGATTTGGTGATTCCAAACAAAGCACTGAGCTTGGCAGAGGGCGCAATTAAGCCGTGGAGCAAATCTGGGAGAAGTCGCTGGTACGAGCGCATGCTTGAGGTTGTTGCAAAAGAGCATGGATTTAACATAGATAAGCCTGTGTCTACGTTATCGAAGAAAGATTTGCATACTATTTTATATGCAGAAAATGAGGAAATTTCCGTTACTACGAGCAGGGGCGTTTGGAAGACGACGTACTCGGGCGTTATTCCACAATTAATGAAGCGATACAAAGAAACGGATTCCGACCACGCACGCACGGAAATAGAGCAGTTCATGGTAGAGAAAGATTGTCCGACGTGTTTAGGGAAGCGATTAAAGCCCGCTCCACTTTCTGTATTTGTTGGAGAAAAATCTATTCACGATGTAGTTACGATGCCGATCGACGATGCGCTGGCGCACTTTTCCGCATTGCAAAAAGGAAAGATGGAATCGTTCGGAAAACAGGACCAGCAAATTGCGGTGCAGATTTTTAAAGAAATTATTTCGAGATTAACATTCTTGCGCGATGTTGGGCTTTCGTACTTAACATTAAATAGAAAAGCGGGAACGTTAGCAGGGGGCGAAGCTCAGCGTATTCGTCTTGCAACACAGATCGGGTCCGGATTGGTTGGGGTGCTTTACATTTTGGATGAACCTTCTATTGGATTGCATCAGCGCGATAACACGAAGCTTATTAAAACGTTGAAGAATTTACGAGAATTAGGAAATTCCGTCATAGTTGTTGAGCACGACGAGGAAACTATTTTGGCAGCGGATCAGGTGATCGACGTTGGCCCTGGAGCGGGCGAGCATGGCGGAAAGATTATTTTTCAAGGAACACCAAAGCAGCTCATGAAAAGTAATACGCTTACCGGAAAGTATTTGTCTGGCAGATTGAAAGTTCCTTCTCCGAAAAAATATCGTCCTGGTAACGGAAAGAAATTAGTAATCGTAGATGCTACGGAACATAACTTGCAGCACGTAACGGTAGATATTCCGCTCGGAAAGCTCGTTTGTATTACAGGAGTTTCTGGTTCCGGAAAATCTACGCTTATCAATGATATTTTATCTCAAGTATTGGCGCGCCATTTTCATCGAGCAAAAACAAATCCGGGCGCGCATAAAGAAATTTTAGGCTTAGAGCATTTGGATAAAGTTATTACGATTGATCAGTCTCCTATTGGTCGAACTCCGCGAAGCAATCCTGCAACATATACCGGGTTATTTACGCCGATCCGAGAATTATTTGCTGTAACGGAAGAGGCAAAAATGCGCGGATATAAATCAGGAAGATTTTCATTCAACGTAAAAGGCGGACGATGCGAAACGTGTCAGGGCGATGGCGTATTGAAAATTGAAATGCATTTCTTGCCGGACGTATATGTGCAGTGCGACGAATGTCATGGGCGCCGATATAATTCCGAGGCCTTAGAAGTTGAATATAAAGGCATGAATATTTCACAGGTACTTAATATGAACGTGGAGCAAGCACTTACATTCTTCCATGCAATTCCGTCTATTAAAGATAAATTGCAGACATTGTGCGACGTAGGGTTGGGATATATTCACTTGGGCCAGAGCGCGACGACGTTATCCGGAGGAGAAGCGCAGAGAATTAAACTTGCAACGGAATTATCTCGCAGGGCAACGGGTAAAACGTTATATATTCTCGATGAACCGACAACAGGATTGCATTTTGATGACGTAAATAGATTGCTCGCCGTTCTTCAGAAACTAGTAGATAAAGGCAATAGCGTCTTAGTGATCGAGCACAACATCGACATTATTAAATCTGCGGATCATTTAATTGACATGGGTCCGGATGGTGGAGATAAGGGCGGGCACTTGGTTGCAGAAGGAACTCCACGCGAAATTGCGGAAGTAAAGGCAAGTATTACCGGGCAGTATTTGAAAAAGGCGCTGTAGGCTCAAGTTGTGCTATGCTTAGCACATGAAGCGAAAGCTTATCCTTCTTGGTGTGAGTCTGGCTATTGTTGCAATTGGTGCATTGGCCGGCGCTGTTCGATTATACGATATTAAAAACTATCCTGCGGGGTTATTTCCGGATGTAGCAGCAAACGGGGAAGATGCGCTTCTTATTTTGAAGGGCGATACGCGGCCGTTTTATCCGCGCGGGAATGGCAGAGAGGCTCTGTTTTTCTACTTAGATGCTATCTCAATTAAGGCATTCGGCATTGGCGTGTGGCAGATGTATTTAGGATCTATTGCAGTCGGTGTTGCGACGGTGATTGCAATCTATTTTGCAACGAGCGTGTATTTTGGAAGATTGGCAGGTTTACTAGCGGCAACATTTTTGGCAACTAGCTCATGGCACGTCGCATTATCTCGTACGGGCTTTCGCGCAATTATGGTGCCGTTATTTGTTGCGCTGTTCACGTGGTTTGTGGGCAGGGTGGTGCAAGTAGTAAAGAAAAAACAAATCGGATTATCGTATTGGTACGCAGTGCTTTCTGGAGCTGCGTTTTCTGGAGGGTTTTATACCTATATTGCATATCGATCGATGATCGGCGTTGTGTTGGGAATAGTCGTATTGCTCTTGCTTGCCGCACTGCATCCAAAAATTGGATTGCCTCATATTAAGAAATATAGATCGCAAGCAGGTATTGCTCTTGCCTGTGCCATTCTTGTTATCTTGCCGCTTGCGTCATATTTTTATCATCATCCAAAAGAATTTATTGGGAGGGCGGGGCAAGTATCTATATTTAACAAGCAACTTGAACAGCAATTCGGAGGCGGTACGCTCCTTGGTACGCTCCAATATTCTGTAACAGGAACAATTTTGTCGTTCTTTACGCATGGGGATATCAACTGGCGGCAAAATGTTTCCGGTTACCCACTGTTAAATCCTTTAGTCGGATTGTTGTTTGTATTAGGATTGCTGTTTGTGTTGAAGGGTACGTGGGATGTATTTGTAAAAATGACGAGTGGAAAAATAATTCACCTTGGAATGATATTTCCGTATTTATTGCTTGTACTACTCGGCATGATGGCGCCTGTGGTAACAACTGCGGAAGGTATTCCGCATGCGTTGCGTTCTGTGGGAATGGCAGCGCCTATTTATATTATGGCAGGGTTTGCAGGGGCGCTTTGTATTCGATATGTACTTGCATGGGCTAAAAAGAGAAAAATAATTGGCATTGCCTACGGTGCAATTATCGGCATCATCATAGTCTTCGGCATGTACGATATCTCGCTGTATTTTGTTATTTCTCGAAACAGTCCGGAGGCATATATCGAATATCGCGGAGATTTAACAGTTATTTCTGCGTATATCAAAGAGTACGCGCAGCGTCATCCGAATAATCCTCGGCCGATTCTCGATATCGATCCATACTTTGCGCAGACGACGCATTTCTTAGATAGTGTGGGTGCGAGTGATTATACTGATCATTCATTAGATAGTAAGCAGTTATATTCCGTTGCAGATTCCACCAAAGGCTTAGGGCCGCTCGTGCCTGCGGGTCAGCAAATTATTTTTACGCAGTCTACGATGTGGGATGCGGATCAGTATGCGCAAAAATATAAAGGATCGATTAAATTAATTACCACGCAAGTTAATAAATTCGGAGCGGAAATTATGCGCGTGTATGAGGGGATAAAGCCGGCTACTCCTGATAACTCATTTGATTTGGATGCCTAGTGAGTTTGAACAATCCATCTACGATACCGTTCATTTTTTCGATATCTACGATATGCCCGTAACGGCGACGCAGATATGGATGTATTTAATTCGAGGAAAGACTCATTATAAGCGCACTCCGTCGCTGCATGAAGTGCAGGATTCGCTTCGAGATTCGCCGTACCTTCTCGAAAAACTAGAAACTCAATTCGGATACTTTGTAAAACGAGGACGGCTTCCGCTTATTCGCCAGCGACTTCGCCGTCACGCCATCGCTCAGGATAAGTGGAAGATTGTAAAAAGATGCGCTCCGTTTTTGGCATTGGTCCCGTTCGTTCGCGGGCTTGGCGGATCGGGGAGTCTTGCAATTGATAATACAAAATATTCCAGCGACTTAGATATACTGGTTATTGTAGATAGTGGCAGGATTTGGACGACGCGTCTTGCGCTGTTGATTGTTTCGCAATTACTTGGCCGACGTCGAACATATAACTCTCAGCAAGCCCCAGATATGCTTTGCCTGAATCATTATTTAGCAAAAGACAGGTTGACCGTTTCAAAAGATATTCAGAACGTGTGCATGGCAATGCAGTATGCCATGCTGGTTCCTATTTATAATGATGAAGTGGAGCGTACGTTTACTCAGCGCAATTCCGGATGGATGGATTCGTATGTGCATGTTCCGGTCGCGCCAAGATTGCAGCATCAGTACACTATTTTTTTGCCAAACAGCATTCAGTTTATAAAACGCCAAGTAGAATTGTTGTTGCTTGAACCGATTGGAGATGGAATTGAGCATATTGCAGAACGTCTCCAGCAGTGGGTTATATTTCGCCATTGGAAGAATCAGGGCGGCGCTCCAGAACATGGCAGAATTGTGCTTACGGGTAGTGAGCTAGCCTTTCATCCGGATACAAAAGTGCCTGCAATCGTGCGAGCATTTTCTCTTGACGCTTAGCAGTCGCGAAGATAGACTGCTAATATTGGGTATGAACATATTTGTTCGTATCCCGTTTTAAACTAATATAACCATTCTTATTGTATGAATATTGAGCCACTTCACGATAATGTCGTTGTTATGCCTTATGCAAAAGAGGAAGTACGAAAATCGGGATTAATCGTCGCTGACACTTCTAACCATAAAAAATCTGTCCAAGGAGAGGTTGTGGCAGTTGGCGCGGGAAAGCGAATGGATGATGGAAGTATCGCGCCGATGTCTGTAAAAGTCGGAGACAAGGTAGTGTTCGCAGAATACGGAGCCGAAGATGTTGAAATAGATGGAGAAAACTATCTTATGATGAGCGAGAATAAGATTCTTGGAGTAATTCGCAATTAATTTTTTACCTATTTGATTATGGCAAAGCAAATTTTATTTAATGACGAAGCACGACAAAGTTTAAAGCGAGGAGTTGATGCGCTTGCAAACGCAGTGAAGGTAACGCTTGGGCCGAAAGGGCGAAACGTAGTACTTGCAAAAGGCTATGGCGCTCCTGTAATTACGAATGATGGCGTAACAATTGCAAAGGAAATTGAGCTTGCGGACAAGGTCGAAAACATGGGTGTTGAATTGGTGCGCCAAGTTGCAGAAAATACGAACGATGCAGCAGGAGACGGAACGACAACAGCAACTGTTCTTGCGCAAAGCATGTTTACTGAAGGACTTCGCCATTTGGCTGCTGGTGCAAATCCTATGGTGGTTCGCAAAGGAATCGATAAGGCAACACAGATTGCAATCGAGTCTTTGAATAAGCAAACTCGGGACGTAAAAGGCGAGGGCGACATTGCTCAAGTTGCAACTGTTTCTGCGCAAGATGAAGAAGTGGGAAAGCTTATTGCGGATGTGATGAGTAAGGTTGGAAAAGACGGCGTTATTACGGTTGAAGAATCGCAGGCGCTTGGCGTTGAGTCTGAATACGTCGACGGAATGAATTTCGACAAAGGGTACGTGAGCGCATACATGGTAACGAACACCGAAAAGATGGAAGCTGTGATGGAAAGCCCTGTGATTTTGCTCACAGATAAGAAAATCTCTTCTATTAGTGAAATTCTTCCGCTCTTGGAAAAGCTGATGCAATCCGGCAAGAAGGAATTAGTGATTGTCTGCGAAGATATGGACGGAGATGCGATTCCGTCCCTCGTACTCAACAAGCTTCGAGGAATCTTTACTGCTCTCGTGGTGAAGGCTCCGGGATACGGCGACCGACGAAAGGAAATGCTGCAAGATATGGCAGTGCTCACGGGCGGAACAGTAATCTCTGAAGAGGTTGGATTGAAGCTGGAAAATGCGATGCCCGAACAGCTTGGTCAAGCATCTCGAATTATCGCAACGAAAGATGAAACAACAATCGTTGGCGGCAAGGGAAATGCTGATGCTATTGCAGAACGAGTTGCGCAATTAAAGGTTGCGATTGAAAAAGAAACATCCGATTTCGACAAAGAAAAGCTAAATGAACGATTAGGAAAGCTGGCTGGCAAAGTTGCTGTTATTAAGGTTGGGGCTGCTACAGAAACGGAGCAGAAAGAAAAGCAGCATCGAGTAGAGGATGCCGTACAGGCAACCAAGGCTGCGGTTGCAGAAGGTATTGTTTCCGGAGGCGGACTTGCGCTCCTTATTGCTTCGCATGAGTTAGAATCTGCAATTGAGGAAATGGAAAATAAGGAAGGTATTGCAGATAGAGACTTCTTAACTGGCATGCAATTAGTGATGCGAGCACTCGAAGAGCCTGCGCGCCAAATTGCGCTCAATGCTGGTAAGGAAGGTTCGGTGATTGTTGAGGAGATTAAGCGCCAGAACTTCAAGCTCGGATACAATGCTGCAAATCATACGTACGTAGATATGTTTGAAGCAGGGATTGTTGATCCGAAGATGGTAACCCGATCTGCGTTGCAGAACGCTGCATCGATTGCATCGATCATGCTTACAACGGAAGCGTTGGTTGCTGAACTCCCAGAAGACAAGAAAGATGTTCCAGCTGGCATGCCAGGAGGCATGGGCGGAATGGGGATGATGTAACAATTAATTCCAGAATAAAATATTCCCGCTTCGGCGGGATATTTTTATTATGCTAGTATGAATGCATGACGAAGCGCGATAATTTTCTATCTTCCGAACATCTTATTGCAGCGCTTTCATATGTCGGCATTTTAGTACTGATCCCTATTATTTCTGGCGATTACAAAAAGCCGTTTGTACAATTTCATGTGAAGCAAGGCCTGGTAATTTTAGGTGGAATTATTTGTTCAATTATTATTGCTCAGTATTTCCCCAGAGTCGGCGCTTTGTTGTTTCTCGCATTTTTTGTAACGACTATAGTCGCATTTTTCCAAGCGGTACAAGGCAACAAGTGGCGCATATTTCCTGTATAATGGTTGTATATGCATAAGCGAACGAACATTGTATGCACAATAGGGCCTGCATCGAGCATGGTCCCCGTGTTAAAAGAAATGATAGTATCCGGTATGAACGTTGCGCGCATTAATTTTTCGCATGGCGATCACGATGCGAATTTACATTTGGTTGATACTGTTCGTACTGCTTCCCAAGAAGTTGGTATGCCCGTTGCGATTTTGCAGGATTTGCAGGGGCCGAAATTGCGAGTCGGAGTTCTTCCAAACGATGGGATGGAGTTAATTGAAGGCAAGTTGGTTCGCCTGCAAGCTGGCGTTCTTGAAGCGGAAAAAGGCGTTATTCCGGTTCCGTATGATCGGTTTGCTCATGATTTAGGAAAGTCTGACCGTATCTTGTTGGCCGACGGAACTCGCGAATTAGAAGTGGTAGACGTACAAGGTAATATGATTACGGCGAAAGTATTATTGGGTGGGAAATTGATTTCCCATAAAGGAATTAACGTCCCCACCGTTACGCTTTCGCTGGAATCGATGACGGAAAAAGATGATTTGGATTTGGCATTCGGGCTCAAGCAGAATATCGATTTCGTTGCGCTTTCATTTGTCCGTTCTGCGGAAGATGTTCGCCAGCTAAAAGAGAAGATAGGAAAATGGTTGCCGGAGAACATGGAGCCCCCGCACATTATTGTAAAGATTGAAAAGCACGAAGCGCTTATTAATTTTGATGAAATTTTGGAAGAGGCGGATGGTGTGATGATCGCGCGCGGAGATCTGGGGCTTGAGACTCCTGTTGCAAAACTGCCCATTCATCAAAAAGAATTAATCGTAAAATGCATCGCTGCGGGAAAACCGGTGATCACTGCTACGGAAATGATGGCATCGATGGAGTTTAATCCGCGCCCGACTCGCGCCGAAGTGTCTGATGTTGCAAATGCTGTTATCGATCATACAGATGCGGCGATGCTATCTGGGGAATCTGCAATGGGGAAGTATCCGATTCAGGCAGTGCGTATGATGTCGGATATCATTGAGCAGACAGAGGAATCGTCGCTAGATGACATTCCTGCAAATAGTTCGATGCTTATTGATGATTCCATCGCATCTGCTGTAGCATCTTCCGCCGTTGCGCTTGCGCGCAGCATCAAGGCAGACGCAATTCTCGTAACAACCGGTTCCGGATATTCTGCTCGTCACATTGCGCGTTTGCGCCCGGAAGTTCCTGTGTTTGCTGCAACGCAAAGTCCGAGAGTGTTTAATCAGCTGATTCTATCGTGGGGAATTACACCAATTTTAATTGACGGCTATAATAAGCCGGATCAAATGGTTGTGGACGCTGTGCAGTATCTACAAGAAAAAGAAGGATTTACTGCCGGGGCGAAGTTGGTCATCATGTCTGGCCTGAAAAAAGAATCTGGGAAAGATTTTGAAAGCACGATTCGCGTACGGGAGATATAACTACAGTTTTTTTTCGATAATTTGTTTGAGTGCGCTGATTTCTCGAGATAGTTTTTCTCGCTGTTTTCGGATTGCTTCTATGTCCTTTTCATTCTCTTGAATGCGGATATCTGTGTAATAGATAGCACAGTCAAATTGCGGCGCGGTGCGAAGCAGGTATTCCCAATCTTCCATTCCGCCTATTGCGTCTGTCGTTTCGTCGAACAAGCCATGTGTTTTAAAATCAGATAGATAATATTGCGCCAGTGTATTCCTGCCGAACATGCACAGTGTTTGCAATCTTTTTTCATCTCGCAAGATATTCGATAGGCTTTCGTTTTGTATATTTGTTTTTACATACTCCCAACGCTGCAGGATGTCGCTCTCGGATTTTACAGAATATGGATTGTCGATGTTTAGCCAGTCGGGAGTTATTCTGCATGCGACAAAGCGTTTGTGTTCAGAGATGGTCTTTGCCAGCAGTTCTGCATAGTGTTCATCTAATTGGGTTTCAAATGACATGGGGATAACTGCAACATGTTCATATTCTGTTTCTGGGATTATGTGTAGTAATTGCTGGATGGGAATATTTAATGCTTTTGACCAACTTGGGTGTGCTGCAGTGTTGCTCTCAGCTTGCACGACGGTAATTGGAGTAGATAGGTTTTGAGGAATGTTCGGGTTGCTGTCGGGAGTTGAATATATACCTTGTACTAAAATGCCATATTTTTCGAATGCGACCCGTAATGGCGCAAATCGTTGTTCCCAATCCAGAAAATCCTGCTCAGACTTATTAAATCCGCGAATAATACATATTGCTTGTTGTGCCATATCTTGGATGATATACGATTATGTGGATGAATGCCTATTTGTTCTCGTTCAAGACAGTTTGGAATATTCCTCATGATGTGAAAACTGTTTGGGATCACGTGGGTATGGTTGCTCATTACCCGCAGTGGTGGCCGGGCATGAAGCAGGTGGAAATGTTGCATGGGCACGAATTGCCGGTCGATGTAGGGAATGCATTTCGATTTACTGTCGCATCGCCGTTGTATCAATTGCGATACACAACAACTGTTACGGCATGCGATCCTGGTAAAAAAATTGTTGCTCGATCGGAAGGCGATTTGAAGGGGGTGGGCACATGGACGTTCGTGGATCGTGGAAGAAATACGGAAGTAACGTTCTTGTGGGAAGTTTCGCTTACTCCACTGCTATTGCGGCTTGCGGGCAATTTTCCTCCTGTTCGCCCAGTTATGCGATTCTTTCACAATCGACTAATGCGCGGAGGCGAGCGAGGGCTTATTGCGTTATTGAGTAAATAAAAATCCGCCGGGAGCAAGAGGCTCCTCGGCGGGATTGGGATTAAGAAGAAAGGATTTTTGCCATTATCTTCACTTGGTTCAATGCGCATAGTCGTACGTTTTTGCGCTTGGTGCGGAATCGTTTCTTGGTATTGTGTTTGCTTGCGATGATACCGCGCATTACGTACCAGCGAACCTGCATAGCGGTCAGTGTTGTGGTCGCAGCTGCTTGCTCGATGGTGACCCAGCGTGTTCTTTGGGAGCATTTTTGCACTGCCTGCCAAATTCGCAAAGCTTTGCCCTGTAGCTTTTCCACTACCGGCTCAGTTGCAATAAGGAGTTTTCGAAGCTGTGCGGCATGCTTTTTGGAGCAGGTTTCGGAGCATGTTTTCGCTCGGCCGTGGGGTTTTGGTTTGAACTTCTTCTTGCAAGCTGCGCAGGTAAGTCGCTTTGAAATTGATGGGTGTTTTTTGAGTTCCGCAACACCCGTTTCGTTGATGAGCCAGCTTCCGTTTGCAAATGATTTTTTTCTACATCCCGTGATTGCTCCTGATGCGCACAGGCTATTGATAACGCCTCTGGAGCATTTCAATCGGGATGCTATTTGCTTTGACGTCCACTCCTTTTGTTGTGGTGCAAAAACCTTTT
Source organism: Candidatus Anderseniibacteriota bacterium (assembly GCA_021414205.1). Lineage (GTDB taxonomy): Bacteria > Patescibacteriota > Andersenbacteria > UBA10190 > UBA10190 > HO2-45-11b. The sequence goes on along the minus strand of JAIOOW010000002.1, from coordinate 395,295 downwards.
TACCAAATCTTTTCACGAGGAGGGATAAGTATTTACGAATTGTTTCGTGACTGCACGTACCTCCGATCGCAGTTTGTATATCCCGAAGCGAAGCCCCTGCTTGCTTAAGGCTAATGATTTGCGCCACTACGGGGTCATTTCTATCCTTCCAGTTAACGATCGTTCGGTATTCTCGCATAACCACCTTTCTTCAGTATGGGTTGTAAAGTGTGCTTGTGTACGATCAGTGATCGATTGGATGTATTCATGCATGAAATAAGCGCTGTTGTCAATGTTCGCATGCTGTACTATGATGCTTGGAGCGTATGGAGAGGTGGCCGAGTGGTTTAAGGCAACAGTCTTGAAAACTGTCGTACCGAAAGGTACCGTGAGTTCGAATCTCACCCTCTCCGCTTTTTTAGGGAGTGAAAACTCGCAGTCGAAGAAAAACATTGATATACTGCAAATATTGGAATTTGCACTCCTGTCTTCCCCTTGAGACGCACAAAGGAGTCCCGATCAACAAAAACAAGGGTCTGAAGTTATCCAAAAATAAAGGTCGATTGGGTGACATGGTTTAATTATCTATTAAATCTTCTTCTTATGGATAAAAACAACGACGAAAAGCTCAGTTTTTCTGCGGATGAGAAATATTGGCTGGAGCGAAAGTTCCCAAGACGGAAATGGGATGAGTGGGGATCTCCGGTCGGGTTAAGCCTGGGATGGGCTATATTTCTGGTCTCAATCGGGGTATTCCTCTACCTTCTGCGTCTGGCAGGACTCTTAGGGTAATGGATTCTAGCATCGGCTTTAATAAAAGCCGATGCTATTTTTGGCGAAATGGTTATTTTAGTCCAGTAGGGTATTATAGTTATAATATGAAAGGCTTTATAGATTTTATTAGAGAACAAGGCGTTGTTGGGTTAGCTGTCGGTTTTATTTTGGGTGGCGCCGTTTCAAAAGTGGTTACTGCTCTCGTTACCGACATTATTAACCCGCTATTAGGAATTCCCCTTGGAGCTGCTAAAGGGCTTGCAACTGCCTCTTTTTCTATCGGATCTGCCAAAATTTTGTATGGCGATATGATAAGCGTAGTGATCGATTTTATCGTTGTGGCGCTTGTGGTGTATTATGGGGTGAAAGCAATCGGATTAGATAGGCTCGATAAGAAAAAGTAGCCTACGGACTGGCGAAAAGAGCGTATTTGTGCTAGGCTTTCGCCTTATGCCACGTGCAGAACATATTATTAATTTTTCGGATGTTTCATTCGAGTTTGGAAGCCATAAGCCTATATTAGATGAGGTGAATTTTTCCGTGCGCGAAGGGATGAAAGTAACGCTGATGGGCCAGAACGGTGCAGGAAAAAGTACCATATTCGGTCTTATTATGGACGAATTAAAACCGGAATCTGGAAGAGTAAATCGTGCGCCTGGGCTCACTATTGCAACGGCTCGCCAAGTGATTCCTCGGGATGAGTTAGAGCTGACGGTGAGGGAGTTTTTTGAAAAGCGATTTGATAAAGTTATATACGATATTGATCGTCGAATCGATGAAGTATTGAAAGTGGTGAATTTTAGCGTATCAAAAGAAAAACATGTAAAAGATTTATCTGGTGGGCAACAGGCGAGATTGCTTCTTGCGTCCGCATTGATTCAGGATCCGGACTTATTACTTCTAGATGAACCAACGAATAATTTAGATGTTGCCGGAATTGCGCACTTAACGGAGTTTCTCAAAAATTACCAAAAGACATGCATTGTCATTTCTCATGATGCGGAATTTTTGAATGCATTTACGGATGCCGTTATTTACTTGGACGTGTTTAATCGCAAGATAGATCAGTTCGTTGGAAATTACTTGGACGTAGTTGAGCAAATTTCTGCGCGGGTGGCAAAGCAGGAAAGCGAAAATGCGCGACTGGCGAAAAAGATTCAAGACAATAAAGATAAATCAAACTTCTTTTCCCATAAGGGAGGCAAGATGCGTTTCTTGGCGAAAAAATTGCGCGAGGAGGCTGCCGAAATGGAAGAAAGTAAAGTAGATATCCGAAAAGACGATAAAACAATTCGGCCGTTTACGATTGAAGCGCAAGAAGATATGGGTGGAGATATTGTTCGTATTTCTTCCTATAGCATGATGATTGACCATGAGGTGGTTACAAAAGAGTCCGGGATTGTGCTAAAGAAAAATCAGCACATGCTCTTGGCTGGGCCAAACGGTATTGGGAAAAGTACATTCTTAGAAGCGATTGCGAATAACGAAGCAGAGGGTGTGCAGATCACAGAAGGTATTGATATCTGCTATTACCGGCAGGATTTTTCAACGCTTAATTTTGAGCACACAGTTCGTGAAGCATTGTTTTCGGTTATGAAAGTGCAGACTGACCAGGCTATGCGATCTGTTGCTGCGGGGTTTTTGATCACGCACGATATGATGAATATTAAGGTTGGGAACTTATCTGAAGGGCAAAAGGGGTTGGTTGCATTTGCGCAGATTGCTCTGCAGAAGCCTGGGCTGCTCATTTTGGATGAACCGACGAACCATATTAATTTCCGTCATATTCCGATTATCGCGCAAGCCTTGGATGAATATAAAGGCACGATGATATTCGTAAGCCACGTTCCGGAATTCTTTGCGCAAATACGAATCGACGAAGTATTGGAAATGGAGCCGTAGGTCGTGTGCATAACACGGAAGCGTTTGGTGTTATACTGAATGCATGAAAAAAATTCTCGCAGGTATTACGTCGTTTTTAGTATTATTGTCGCCTGGGTTCGCGTTGGCTCAAAACGCTGATTTGAATTCAAAGGCGTGGGTTAATCCATCGTTTAATGTTGGGGTGAAATTAATTGCCCAAGATTCTACTACGGGAGCGGTCCAGGGGAGTGTTGATGTGCAGAACGATAACGATGCTGCGTTCGGCGGAATTCGATTGCAGGCACTATTGCTTGATCCTGCTCCCGAAGTAACAACTCCTAATACTATCGTTCCTGATACTGCTCGAGTTTTAGATAGAGTGGTATTTCCTGGAGAGTATGAGTTTTCGCCAAATCAGAAGATGACAATTCCGTTTACGTATACCCCTCCAAAATTATCTGAAGGACAATATCGTATTCGATTGCAGATTATTACAAATAATGGGAATGAATACGGGTGGGATGACGCTGCGATCACCTTAGGTTCAAAGGATGCGCAGTTTGCGTTCCTTGCTCCGGGACCTATTACGGTTAAGGGTGTTACAAGCGGTCCGCTTGATGGCGTGAATGTTGATCCGAGCTCAACGGTGACGGCGTCGTATGGTGCAAAGGTCTCAACTAGCAAGGCAATGACGGCGATTCCTGTGTTGACCACGTATGCATTTGATCTAACAGGAAAGGTTGTCTCAACGGAAAAGTTGCCTCCTGTGACAATTGCTTCAAATAAAACATTTGCGGGAACGTTTCCAATTACCGTTTCTGCGGAATCAGGAGCGTATCAAGCTACCTTAGTGCTTCAGGATGCTGCCGGGAATATTATTTCTTCCATGAATCAATATCGCTGGGTTGTGACTGGTGTCACGGCACGAGTCGTTACGGGAAGTTTCTTGAGCCTTACGGGTACTGGCGCAAATATTCAGTTCCAGCTTGCCGGCCCTGCAGACGGGGTAACCTCGGTGAATACCGGCGTTAAAGTTTCTTTGTTGGATGGCGATACTGTACTGCAAGAAGAAACCACCACTATTCCTGATTTGGGTAAGAATGGATTACAGGCCGGTAATGCAACATTTTCATTTAATACACCATTGAAGAATCCCGGGCTTCGTATCGAGTTAATAAATAGTGATACAAATGGGCAACTTGATCAATACGAAGTTCATGTTCCATATGTTGCGGAACAAGCAGTTGTTACCCCATACGCTACGCCTTCTGTTCAGCCCGTCGCAAAGCATATTGGCGCAACAATCTATATTGTGGGTGGCGCAGTAATCTGCGCATTGCTTGGACTCCTTGGTTGGATGAGATATAAAAAATTACAGGCAAAGAAGACGATTATTCCATTGCTACTTCTCATTATAGGGACTGGGGCATCGCTTTTGGTAGCGGGTAGCTTCACCAAAGATACTCGCGCAGCGAATGGGATTGTTATTGCTGGAGTTACTCAGCCTGGGGATAAGTACACGATTTACGCAACAATAAATAAGCCGCTCCATAATAATAATGTAGTGACAGAACCTGCGGATCCTGGAAAAATTCCCGTTAGCTTTGTTCTCTATTATGGAACTTGTAACAATAAGGTAACGTCGCCTGAGGTGTATGTATATAATCTTCGCAGCGGCGGAAAAGCTGCATTGGGCGGATCTATTGCTATTAGAGCAGAAACTGTTGGAAACCAGTCCGGCACTAGATCATACCTTGTGTTAAATTCTCCAAGCGGATTGAATTGGGACACCTATCAAAATTATGCTGCTAACAAGACAAACGGTGCATTTGATCGCTTGGTTTACAACGCCTATCCATTTACGCGTTGCAGCGGATCTCAGAATTGTACCCTTGCTGTAAGTTTTACGGGCAATGTTTCTGTTTCGAATGCGTACGACTCGGCTACGCTACTATGGATATTCCGTGTTGGGTATGATTCGGTCGGGGAGAGGGAACATTTCCAACTAATCCAAGCAATGTACACTTGGGTTAACTTTAAGATTCCTGCAACGCCTACTCCAAATCCAACACCTACGCCGACCCCAACTTCTACAACAAATCCAACACCTACGCCGACCCCAACTTCTACAACAACTCCGACTCCGACCGTTTCTCCAACGCCAACAACAACTCCTGTAAGCGGAAATAATCCTCCGGTGAGCGTTGCAAGTATTAGTGCAGGAAACGGCGCGTTCGGGTCCAGTATTACGGTAGAGCAGGGTACTCCAGTCTCTATTAAGCTTTCTGCAAACGGAAGCTCGGACCCCGATGGATGGACAACACCTAGCAAGGGAATATCTCAAGGCGGAAAGTGCGAATGGAATTCAGATCTCAATCAAGGCGCTCCAACGTTCGAAACAACAATCGCTGATCCGTCTGGCCCAGCTGCGTGTCAGATTAGCTTGGGGACACTCACCTTCAATGATGCTCCTGGTACGTATACATATAAGTTACTCAGGATTACGGATGCAGCCGGTGCGCAGTCAAATAACGGAACAGTTTCTGTGACTGTTGTTGCAAAGGGATCTCCTACGCCAACGCCAAATCCAACGACGTCTGCTTCACCAAGCGCGACTCCAACGTTCGGCTCAGGTAACTTTCAGGAAACAAGATAGGGATGGTGTGGGAAATAGTTGCTGAGCATTTGGAGGATCCCGCAAGCATCCCGACTATTGTATCTGGAATTGTAGTGATTGCTGTCATTCTTTTATTGGTTTGGCTCTTGTTTGATGATCGAAAATGAAGAAGTTGTGGTATAATAATCTGTAGATTATTAGATAGTTTATTTTCATTATGAATTATGAATAAATCATTCACATATCTGTCCGCGTTATTGCTTTTGGTCGGATTGTTTGCCTTCGTGTTGAACGGTACGCATGCGGCACAAGCAAACGGAGTACAGCAAATTATATTAATTAATGACAGCACGACGGATCCTAATCAACAGGCGCGTCCGACGTTGTTTGTGTCTTCTCCGCAACATGATGCAACGCTGACTACGAATGTAGTAAAATATGCGGCACGATTTACGTGGATTAGTTGCGGAAACGAGCCTACTAATGCGCTGTTAAGAGTTTCCGAACGAGACGGTGGCGGTAAGGTTACTTCAAATTCTGGTACATGGAAACAGCTGGGGCAGCAAGCTATATCAGAGGGTAAGCGTTGTCATCAATGTGACGAACGAAAACCTCTGGAGCTTAACTTGACGGGAACATTTACACTCAATTCTCTTAAAGCTTGCGGATCTACGACTCTTTGGACGCTCGCAAGTACTCAAGGGTCTTGGCGCCAGGCAATTATCTACGACTTTACGTGGTTGAATATGGCAGGATGCGCTACGCCGACACCTACTCCAACGCCGACGCCTACTCCCACAGGCACTCCAACGGCAACCCCGACAGTGAGTGCTACTCCAACTGTGACTCCGACACCTACTCCAACGCCGACGCCTACAGAAATAACGTGTATCGATGGTGATAAAGAAATTACAATCACGACAACAAACAATAATATTAATTGTAATAATATAAACAATGTTATTAACGTAAGTGTTAATAACAGCTCGAATAACTCCAGCTCTAACTCCAGCTCAAGTTCTACTGGGGATGTAAATGTTACACAGACGAACACTCAGACAGTTAAAAAGACTGTTACAAAGAAAGTTGCCGTAGTACCTACGATTGCTCCAACGCCAGTACCAACTATCGCTCCTGTTCATGTTACGGCTAAGACTGGTCCGGAAGGTGTTGCAGCAGTTGTTGGGTTGGTTGCCGTGGGCGGTCTTGGGTTAGCGTATACGATTCGAAAACAAATGAAGAGCTAAATTATTACTATTAATATATTCATATGGCAAAAAAGAACGCACAAAATAATAATAGAAATTTGATGATAGCAGGGGGAGTAGTTGTGGCAATAGTGCTTATCTACTTAGCGTCCTCGTACGGAGGGTTGCTTGGCACGAAATCGTATACGGGTTCGGATGGCAAAGTAGCAACTAAGCTCGCATGCTCCGTGGCTGCCGACGGTACGGTCTCGGCAGTGCTTTCTGTAGCTAATACAAATGGAAACTCCCTGTCACTACCAAACGGAAGCGTGTTAAAGGGTGAGACTATTAATTGGGCCGTGCCAAGTTCTGCTGGTACTGTCTTCCCGGTATCTTCTGTGACAGATGCTAACGGCATGACGCAAACAAAAGTTACGGCTTCAACCACGTCGAACGCAACTGCATCATTTAATGGAGATGTCTTTAGCGTAGAGTCTAAATCTGCAGATGGTTCGAGTTCGTTTGCTACGGTTACGTACGATCCAGCAACGTGCGAAGCTCAAGTAAGCGGAAAATAATAAATATACATTTTGTAACAGCATAATCCCGGCGCAATAGCCGGGATTTGTTATGGGCGATTATTTCTGGGTGACGCGTATTCTGATTAGTACGCCGACAATGACCAAGGCTATTACTCCAAGAAGTGTGTTTATAACAGGCTTTGTGAAGTATGTTGCAATAGATGGTTTACAGGAGGGGTTTGCAAACGCAGGAGCACTTGTTACGTACGAATCGAGCAATGATCCGTCCTTGGCTTTCAGGGAGATATGTACAGTTGGTGTGCCGCATAATACTTTTTGCATCGTAACCTGAGCTGTTCCAGTAATTGGCGTTGCGCCGGTTGTTGAAAATGCTTGCTCCGCAGAACCTACTTGTCCTTTAGAGTCATTGATTTCGATTGCAAGCGTTCCTTCTACGGGAGTTGCGCGATCGGCGGATCCGCCAAGAACGAAACTAAGCTGAGCAAGATCTTTTTCTATCGATGGAAGTGATGCAACTTGAACGGATACGATAGAAGCTGTTTGCCCTCGTACAACGTATCGGTATTCTCCTACACCGGATATTTTATGATGCGCTTTATCTTCCACTGTTAATAATATGATGTATGCGCCAGGCTTTGATTCGGTTGTGATGGGGATTGTAACAGTCTTTGATGTATTGCCTGGAATAGCGATTGATTGCTCATTTACCACGTCTTGTGGTTGGTCTGAGTAAAGAAGCCTCTTTGTGCTAGTTATAATTGTTCCCGACAATTGCTGCGTCCCCGTATTTTTGAGGATTGTCTCAAATTGGATTTGCGCACGAGGGTCTACGTTTACTCCATACAGAGGATCCCATGTTGATCCCGATTCTTTCGTAATAGGGTCAGAACTTTTTACCAGTACGTGTGTGGGGGTGACTATAAGAAAGCTATCGGCGCCTCCAAGCGTGACTGTTGCATCGTCCCAGCCAAGTTTTCTGTCGTTTGTGGTAACAATTTGGATTCTAATTCTGTATGAACCTTGCGGTACATTCGGCGCTTCGTAAGAAAATGGAATTGTTCGTTTCTCACCTGCTTTTAATGTAAGTACCTCCGTGGATCGGACCCTGTCATATACGTCAGGCGAGTCTGTAACAAGCTGATTTATCGGCGCTTGTGGAAGAGGGGATAGCAACATGACTTCATATTGGATATTTCCGACAGTCGCGCTCTCGCTATTCCGGATGAGAACTGTGCCAGTTACGTGATGATCATTCGGTGAGGAGGTTATTGTTGCATCGGAGGCATAAATTCTCGATAATAGCGAACCTTGATTTCCTGCCGATGCGATAATCGATTGAGCGTCAGTTTGGGCATGCGCGAATTGGGCCGTGCATGCGGCTAGTAGGATTGCTAGAGCGCTTATAAGGATGTTTTTCATGCCCGTACTGTATCATACTTTGCAGTGAATGTCATTGCAAAATAATAGCTTAATAGAGGTAAATAATAAGTTATTGACATATAGTACGATTTAATACTTGACAAGAAATACTAAATCAGATACGATAGCAGGTTAGTTTAATTATTAAGTAGAGGAATTCTTGTATATGAACAAAGCACAATTATCTCGTTGGACAGCGCCAGTACTCCTAGGAACACTTATTGTTCTTAGCGGTTTTGCGTTTGTTATTAATTTTTCTAAAGACGCTGATGCGAACGGTATCCAGCAGATCGTAACGGATACTAATCCTCAGTACACGCCAGATTTATTCGTAGCGTCTCCTCAGCACGATTCAACTGTTTCTACGAACACTGTTCAGTATGATGCTCGATACAGCTGGATTAACTGTGGAAACGAACCAGCTTCTGCGTCACTTAAGGTATATGAGCATATTGCAGGAGGAAAAGTATCTTCAGTAGGAAATACTGGAGAATGGCATTTGCTTGATCAGAAAACATGGAGCCAGGGAAAGATCTGTTTCCGATGTGATGACCGATCTCATTACACGTTAAATATTTCTGGAACATTTATTCTTCCGTCTCTTAATGCTTGCACCTCAACTACATTATGGACTGTTGGAGAAAACTATGGAGCAGTAGGTAACCATAAAATTTACGACTTCACATGGGTGAATCGATCTGGATGCGCTACACCTACTCCAACTCCTACTCCTACACCAACTCCAACACCTACTCCAACTCCTACTCCTACTCCTACACCAACTCCGACACCTACACCGACTCCAACTCCTACGCCAACTCCGACACCTACACCTACTCCAACTCCAACAATGGTTACCGTTACGTGTACAGACGGGAAAGTGTTCGTAGTAGCTGAGAACACAAACGTGAACTGCAACATCAACAATAACAATATCTCCTTGAACGTGAACAACAGTTCTAATAACTCAAGCGAAAACAAGAGCGAGAGCAATACTGGTGATGTGAATGTTACACAAAACAACACGCAGACTGTTACAAAGACAGTATCAAAAGGAAAGGTTGCCTCTGCAGTAGTTGTTGTTCCGACTCCGGTTGTAGTAATCCAGCAAGCGCCGCAGGCAGTTCCTGTAACTGCTAAGACTGGTGCCGAGGGAGTTGCTACACTTCTCTTCTCTACACTATTTAGCGGATCTGGACTTGCGTTCGTAGTACGAAAAGCAATCCTCGGCTAATTAGGGAATTCAATACAAGAACCTCACCCCGCCTCCTTAGGCGGGGTTTGTGTTTTGTTTGTGGTATAATGATTGTAATAATTTTTTATAGTACCCGACATGAAGCGTTCAAAAAATAAACAAAAAAATACGAAGCAAGTATGGATGGTGGGCACTGCGCTCGCGTTGGCTGCTGTCGCAATATTTTTAGTTACGTTTTACAGTGGGTCGTTATCGCTGACTGCGTATCATGATAATAGGCCTATTACTCAAGCAAAAATTACAACAAAACTTGATTGTTCGTTTGCTGATGGAAAGGTTCGGGCCACGGTGTCTGCTCCAGGAATGACGCTATCTGCTGAGCAGCTAAATAGCTTGCGCATTGTATGGTCTACAAATAGTTCTGTTGGATTTGTAAATCCTACGATTGCCATTACGAACAATGCTGGTGTTGCCGAAAGTCGGTATATTGTGCGGAGCGACGGAGGTAGTAGTACTGTTCGAGCGGACTTTTTGGGTGGATGGGTACGCTCCGGTTCTGGATGGATGAAGTTGGGAAGTCTGCGATACTACACTCCTTCGAGTTGCAACGTTTCTATTACGCTTCCTCATACAGGCGATCCAACGCCTAGTCCGACAATAACTCCTATTAGCGACCCAACTCCCCGTCCCACATTCTGCCCAAATGTATGCAGAAAAGTTGGGAATGCTTGGAAGTGCGGATGTTAATCCAATATATACAAACGCATGTCTTCTGAAAGTAGCAAGCTTGTAGCATATATCTGTGCTGAGTATGCGATAGATGATCGATTGCCAATTTATGCAGGAGGATTGGGAGTTTTGGCAGGAGATATTTTAATCGAGGCTAGCGAACAAGATATACCATTTGCAGCGGTTGGATTATTCGATAGAAAGGGGTTTGCAAGCTATCCTCCTCGCGGAGATGCTAATACCGAAGTGGATCCTCGGGATTTTGGATTTGCCCTAGCGGAAGATGGCAGCGGTAAACGAGTGGTGATACGTGTGTTAGTTGGCGAGAGAGAAGTATCCGCTCAGGCCTGGAAAAAATCATGGGGGTTTGCAAGTCTGTATTTGTTAGATACGAATATTCCGGAAAACAATGCTGATAGTGATAAAAATATCACGTCGTTGTTGTACCCGGAAGAATTTGATGAACGCATGACACAAGAAATTATTCTTGGAATGGGGAGTGTTGAGCTGTTTCATGCCCTTGGTCTGTCTCCGGATGTCTACCATCTTAATGAGGGGCATATGAGCTTTACTGCCATTGCGCTGGCGCTCCAGGAGCGTGTTGGGGAAGAGTCCTTTACCGATGCGCTTACTAAGGTTCGGCCAAAGCTTGTGGGTACGAAGCACACTATATTGCCGGGCGCAGGACTGTTTTTTTCCAAAGAGCAAAGCCAGCACTATTTCGGAAAGCTATTTACAGACCACGCCGTAGACCATAGTGAATTCTTTGGTCTTGGAATGCAGAGTATGGATCCGAATACATTTTCTACAACGGAATTTCTTCTTCGAGCGTGTATCCGAACGAGCGCGGTAAGCCGTTTGCATGCGGAGTTCGAGCAGCGGCAGTGCCCGGAATGTCAGGCATTAATCCCTATTACGAACGGGGTCAGTAAAAGCAGATGGATGATGCCCGCGTTATCCACAGTAGGAAGTGACGAAGATCTTTGGAGCATTCATAATGCGGGAAAGAAGGAATTAGCATATGCAATAAAAGAAAGAACGGGGCAATCCATAAATACTGATTCACTTGTGATTGTATGGGCGAGAAGAATCGCCGAATATAAGCGCCCGCTCCTCATATTTCAAGATATAGATCGCCTACGCGCTATTATTGAGAATGCTGATCGGCCAGTTACGCTTGTTTTTTCTGGCAACGCATATGGATTTGATCAAACAGCAAGAGATTTATTGGAGCAGCTTATGCTGTTGGTGCAGAATATTGATGGCGGCAGAGTAGTGTATGTGCCTGGCTATTCTCTTGCATTGTCTAAATATCTGGTTTCGGGCGCGGATATTTGGTTGAATACGCCGGAGTTTGGCATGGAGGCATCGGGAACAAGCGGTATGAAGGCGTCTATTAACGGAGTGTTGCAGTGTTCAGTGGCAGACGGGTGGTTCGGTGAAGTGGCAAGTGAGGATTGTTTTTGGACGCTCGATGCGGATGTTACTGCGGATTCTTTGTATGCAATGCTTGAACATGAGATTATTCCAGCATTTTATACGCGTGATGAGAAAGGGTATCCCCGATCATGGATTGAGAAAATGAAGAAAACAAGAAACATTGTTCTTGAACGCTATACGACTACTCGAATGCTTGGCGAATATATGAGCAAACTCTATTTTCCGAGCGTATAATGAGTACTATGATCCGAATGTTTGCGAAGGATAAGAAACGTAAGATTCTGTTCGTTTCAACAGAAGTTGATCCGTTTGCAAAAGTAGGAGGGCTGGGGTCGGTTATGCATTCGCTGTCAAAAGCGTTGAATGCTTTAGGGCATGACGCTCGCGTGATGATTCCGCGATATTTGGATATTGGAAATATGGAGAATATTCACATGGAATATGAGGGGTTATTAGTTCCGACTGATGATGAAGAGGGGACTGAAATCGTATGCAATGTAAAAAAATATACGAAGAATACGGAAAAGGGAAAGCCTACCACGGTGTATTTTCTGGAGAATATGGAATATTACGAACAGCGAGCAAACGTATATGGATATGCAGACGATCCGATCCGCTGGGCGCTTTTATGTAGAGGAGTTCTTGAGTTTTTAAAAGTATCCGACTGGGTGCCCGATGTGATTATATGTACTGATTGGCAAATAGGATTTTTGCCAAATTACTTAAAAACTATGTATCAGGAGCATCCGAAACTTAGTAAGATCTCCACAATCTTCTCTATTCACAATTTGGGGTATCAGGGCACGTTTAATCATAAATACATACAAGAATCCGAGTACGACGACGGCCATTCCCCAGTACCTGCTCTTAATGATCCCCGTCTCATGCATATTAATGGATTGCGTCGCGGAATTATGTATTCCGATATTATTAATACGGTTTCTCCTACCTACTCGCGAGAAATAATGGAAGGAGAGTATGGCGAGGGGATGGATGCGATACTGCGAGAGAAAAAATCGGTGGTATACGGTATTTTGAACGGAATCGATTATGGGATGTGGAATCCGTTGCGTGATCCAATGATTACTCAGACATTTTCTGTGGATGCTCTTGAGAAAAGAATGGATAATAAAGTAGCTATTCAGCAATACTTTAATATAGAAGAAAATAAAGATGTTTTCTTGGTTGCAATTGTGAGCAGACTAACAACGCAAAAGGGGTTTGATCTTATGATGGACGGCGTACTAAGGTCACTGTTGCAAGAATTGAATATGCAACTAGTGGTTGTTGGCGAAGGTGAGGAGAAGTATATGAAATTTTTCCAAGAACTGCATGATGAGTCTCCTGAAAGAGTTGGCGCTCAGCTCCATTTCGATCATGAGCTTCCTCGTAAGATATTTTCCGGCGCAGACGCCGTATTGATTCCGTCGCTTTTCGAGCCATCGGGATTGACTCAGATGGAAGCGATGCATTACGGAACGATTCCGATCGTGAGAAAGACAGGAGGGTTGGCAGACACTGTTATTGATTACTACCCCGGCAATGCAAAAAGTACCGGTTTTGTGTTTGAGAAATTCGACGCATCATCACTACTTATCGCGGTTGTTCGAGCGTATGAAAATTTTCAAAATAAAACCATCTGGCGAAAACTCCAAAAAACTGCAATGAGGAGAGACTTTTCGTGGGAATATTCCGCAAGGGAATATGATAAGCTTATTCGCGCATCAATAACCATGCACCAGAATTATGCCGAATGATTTTAATGCCGCAGTACGTTCTATTGTAGGGTGGGCTATAGCTGCCGTATTGTTGATTGTGGTATTGGTTATCTTATCTTTTCTATGGGCGTAAAAACAGCACAGCTTAAGCTTCCTATTGCTCCGTATAGCGTTACGGGATACAAGTTTGGGCAGCGAATTCGCAGCCGCATGATACTCATTGCTCGGCATTTGGGCGATGATATTTTGACTCAACCTGGTACGGAAGTTGCGTGTGCTGGCGACGGCAGGGTTGTGTGGGCTGAAATGCGACTTGGGTCAGAGCAGAAAAAAAATTGGGGAGGCATTGTCATTATTGAGCATACTCATAAAGATACTGGAGCGTTATTTTATTCTGTCTACGGCCATTTGTATAACCTCGCTGTGCAAGATGGGGCTGAGGTTCGCATGGGCGACAAGATCGGCGAAGTTGCTCCGGGCGCATCTCCTGAAAATGGATTCTGGAAATTAGCACATCTGCATTTTGGCCTCTACATTGGCCCATGGTCGGGCATGGTATTGCCCGGATGGCTCCGCCCGTTTGAAGGCAGAACGAAGCTTTCATGGTGGCAAGACCCGAAGCCGTTTGTGGAATCGTATGGCAAAGAGCGTACTTGAATAAGAAGGCAATCTACGTGATTCTTAATGCATGAGCGCGGAAACCGAACAAATTAAAGAACGGCTTAATATAGCCGATATTATTGGCGAGCATGTGAAGTTGAAGCGCGCTGGGAACAGTTTTAAGGGTTTGTGCCCATTTCATACAGAGAAAAGTCCGTCGTTTATCGTGACTCCCGCCCGCGGAAGCTGGCATTGTTTTGGATGTGGAGAAGGCGGAGATGTGTTCACGTTTGTAGAAAAGATAGAAGGAGTAGACTTTGTGGGGGCGTTGAAATTATTGGCAGATCGGGCGGGCGTACAGCTTCCGGACTACAAGCCTAATGTTGAAAATCATCGTCAGCGATTATTTGATGTGCTTGATGCTTCGCGCATGTTCTATCACGAAATTTTAATGAATCAAAAAGCGGGGAGCAAGGCAAAGCAGTATTTGATAGATAGAGGGGTCACAGAAGATACGATGAAATTATTTTCTATCGGCTACGCTCCTCATGCGTGGGGTGTTGCGCAGGCATGGCTGATAAAAAAAGGATATACCATACAAGAAATGATAGAAGCCGGGCTCGTTGGGCAGCGGGATGGAAATAAACCATTTGACCGATTCCGCGGACGCATCATGTTCCCGATCGATGACATGCAGGGCCGCACCGTCGCATTCGGAGGAAGAATTGTACCGTGGCATGAAACAGGAAATGAAGGGAAGTATGTAAATTCTCCGGAAACGGCATTGTATGAAAAACGCAGAGTGATGTACAACTTGTCGCGCGCTAAAAAAGTGTTGCGCAAAATGCCATGCATTGTGGTGGAGGGATATATGGACGTAGTTATGATGGTGCAATCCGGCATTGAAAACGTGGTGGCAACATCCGGAACCGCAATGACAGAAGACCATGTTGCGCTCATGAAACGTTTTACAAATACGATGATTGCTGCGTTCGATGGCGACGCTGCCGGATGGAAGGCGACTATTTCTGCGACACAGGCAGCATTGGCCGGCGGTATGCACGTGTCGACGATTACGTTCCCAGACGGAGTTGATCCTGCGGATGTTGCAAAAGATAATCCGGAAGAAGTGGCGAAACTGTTTACCCAAACACGACCCCTTATGGAAGTGTTGGTGGAACGCTTGGGTGCCGGTAGTTCAGAGCAGCGCGAGCAAGCGTTATCAGCCCTGGTGCCATTATTGCGCTTGGTGCAAAACCCTATAGAGCAAGGCGCCATGATTGAGCAAGTGGCGCAATTATTGAAAGTCCCAGAGCTTAAAATTGCCGATTTAGTATCTCAGCAGGAAGTTGTAGCTCCAGTTATGGCTGCTCCGGTAGGGCAAATACAGCCTGATATCCAGGTTAGTAACCACGATACTCGGTTGGAGCAAGGGGTTATCGGTATCTTGTTGTGCGCTCCTGGCGTACGAGGAGAATTGATGGCCGGAATCAAAGAGGAGTACTTTCTTGACCCAATCTGTAAAACAGTATATAAGGAGTTACAGCGATCTCATGACGCAGACCAAGCTTTTCATGAACGCGCAAGCAGTGAACTTATTGCAATGATGGGGGAAGAGTATCATTCGTTCTTGATTGGAGTAGAATCTCGGGCGCAAGAACTTATTTCAACATCAAATATTTCACTGAATGAAGAAGCGCGTTTCTTGATGCGGTCTTTGCAAAAAAGATTTTTGAGAGAACGTTTATTGTCACTTCAAGAAGATGTATCAGAAGATGCACTCCAGCAATTTCAGGGCGTAGCGTCTGAACTTGCGGCGATGGAGTAATTTTGTGTTATTATTGTACGAGTAATCATTTTTTCATGGCGAAGGCGAAAGCGACAAAAAAAGCAGCTCCGCGACAAGTTCGCGGCAAAGCAAAAAAATCCGCATCTCAACGGAAGTCTTCTGCTGCTCATACTCATGCTAAAAAGAAAACTGCTGTTCATAAAAAAGCTGCTCCGAAAAAGAAAGTAACAAAGAAAACAGTAAAGCGCCTAGTGCGCAAAGTTTCAACAGAAGATATCGAAGCTGTCATTGCTTCAGATAAGGTCAAGGCGTTATTGCAAAAAGGTGTGCAGACGGGTTTCGTTACGGAAGAGGAAATCTTGTATTCTATTCCAGAAGTAGAGGAGCACATTGAGGCTCTAGAGCAATTATTTGATGAATTGGAAAATCGAGGAATCCGTATTGAAGAGCCCCAGGATAATTTAATCGGATACGAACTGCCTGCTGCTCTTGCAAGCAAAGAAGTAAAGAAAGAAAAGGCGCCTGTATCTACTGACTCCATTATCGATATCAGTAATATCTCGGATGATTCCGTGCAGATGTATCTAAGAGAAATCGGTAAGGCGGCATTGCTTTCTGCCGATGAAGAGGTTGAGCTTGCAAAACGAATCGAGCAGGGCGATCAAGAAGCGCGCAAGCGACTTGCAGAAGCAAACTTGCGATTAGTTGTTTCTATTGCGAAAAAATATACGGGAAGAAAAAATCTTTCACTCCTTGATTTAATTCAAGAAGGAAACTTGGGGTTGTTCCGAGCCGTTGAAAAGTTTGATTACAGAAAAGGATATAAATTCTCTACGTACGGAACATGGTGGATTCGCCAGGCAATTACGCGCGCACTTGCAGACCAGTCTCGAACAATCCGTATTCCAGTACATATGGTTGAAACTATTAATAAGTTCACTCAGATTCAGCGAAGGCTTTTACAAGACTTAGGTCGCGACCCATTACCGGAAGAAATTGCAGCTGAAATGGACTTACCGGTTGAGAAGGTTCGCCATATTATGAAGATTTCTCAGGAAACAGTTTCTATCGATGCCTCTGTTGGAGATGATGAGGAAGATTCAACGCTCAAAGACTTTATCGAAGACGAAGTAACAATTACGCCTCAGCAAGCAGCTGGGCGAGATTTGTTGGAAGGCCACGTAGCGGAAATTCTTGGCGACTTAACTCCGCGAGAACAAAAGATTCTTGAAATGCGATTCGGGCTGATGGACGGAGTGACTCATACATTGGAAGAGGTTGGAAAAGAATTCGATGTAACGCGAGAACGTATTCGTCAGATTGAAGCCAAGGCGCTCGAAAAAATCCGAGACCATCACAAGGTTAAAAAACTGAGAGATTATTAGGAAAGGCTGGAAAGCAAGCTCTGGGCCGTCATTTCGTCTGGCTTTTCTAGCCCTAAAATTTCCAAAGCAGTAGGCGCAACGTCTGCCAAAAATCCAATCGGCGTTGCTAGTATTTGCTGCACGATTGCGTCGTCTTTTGGGGACTTAAGCTTGTTATCTGGCGCAATGTAAATAATCGGCACCGGATTATTGGTGTGGTCCGTTGAGCGCTCGTGCGTTAAGTGGTTGATGACGATTTCCGCATTCCCGTGATCGCACGTGAGAAGCACTGCCCCACCATGTGCGAGTGTTGCATCTACGACTTTGCCCACTTCTTCGTCGATAATTTCTATTGCTTTTACGGTCGGATCAAAGTTCCCCGTATGGCCGACCATGTCTGGGTTCGCGTAGTTCATCACAATAATGTCGTATTGATCATTCTGTATTTCTTGAATAACCTGAGTCGTAATTTCTCGTGCGCGCATTTCTGGCTGCAAGCTCACGTCTTTTGTGGCAATCGATGGAATTTGAATATCGTTTTCTCCGGGGTACGGTTTTTCTCGTCCTCCGTTGAAGAAATAGGTGACGTGGGCAAACTTTTCGCTCTCTGCAATTCTAAGCTGCTTGAGTCCGTTGTTTGAAAAAATTTCTCCGAGCGGCAATTTTATTTCCTCGTCTTTAAACATGACATGCGTTTTCACTGCTTCCTCGTATGAAGCCATTGTTGCAATATATACGTCTTTCCAAGGTTCGACAGGGAATTTTTTAAATGTCGGGTCGGCAAGCGCTTTGGTAATTTGGCGCGCTCGGTCTGATCGATAGTTGTAGAAAATAATTGAGTCGCCATCTTGAATGGTTCGTACGGGAGAGTCACCGTCTACCACCAGTGCCGGAGCGTTTTCCAGGTTGCGCTGGTCCTTGCTGCTAAATGCAAATCCCATTGCTTCTTTCCACGTAGGGAAGTGCTGACCTTTTGCATGCACGAGCAAATCGTATGCTACCTGCGTCCTATCCCAGTTTCCGGCACGATCCATTGCGTAGTATCGCCCGATAATTGTTTCAATTCTGCCTGCTCCTGTTTTTTTGATCACTTCTTCTAGCTGCCCGATAAATCCGTCAGCATCATCCGGGGAAGAATCTCGTCCGTCTAAGAAAATATGGATATATGTTCGATCCCCAATGCCCGCATCTGCGGCTGCTTGCAGTAGTGCAAATTGATGATTGATGTGGCTGTGTACGCCACCATTAGAAAGCATTCCCATGGTATGCAGCGCAGCATTCGGATTATTCTTCACGTGCTCAATTGCGGCTACTAATTCCGGATTTGTAAAAAATGTTTTATCTGTAATTGCTTGGTCAATGCGGGGTAAGAATTGATACATAACCCTGCCGGATCCGATATTCTGATGCCCTGTTTCAGAATTTCCAACTTCTCCCCACGGCAAGCCTACTTCCTCTCCTCCAGCACCAATAACCGCCATGGGATATTCTTTCATTAATCGGTCGATATTCGGCTTTTTGGCAGCCATAATGGCATTTCCTTCCTTGATAAAGCTGATGCCGTATCCGTCGAGTAGCATCATGACAAGCGGGCGGGGTCGTTTGGTGGGTTCCATGTTCTATACCTTATCATGGGGCTAAAGGTTGCAAAAGAGAGCATTTTCCGTACTATATGAATACGTGGAGAAATCCGCGATATTCCCTGGTAGCTCAGCGGCAGAGCAACGCCCTGTTAAGGCGATGGTCGTAGGTTCGAATCCTACCCGGGGAGCCAAAACTTTTTTACGGCATCAATATCCTCTTGTTTGCCCGTATCTCTCAACAATTCTTCAATTTTGCCTGGTTCGGTAAGTCCAAACTTGGTCTTAAGGTTATGCATCTTATTTTTCATGAATTGGAATGGTAGCTCTATGTCTATTCGGACCTTATCTGCCTGCACAGTGGCTTTTTGGTAGATATGAAGTAGGACGCCACGCTTGGTTCGGTAGCTTCCGAGTGTAAATTCAGTCAGTGCCTCTTTACAGAAATCGTACCCTCCCTCCGTTCGCTCTCTCCAATTATCACCAGAGGTATCAAATTCGCTCAACTGTTTTTGCAGTGCTTTCTTTTTAGAGAGTTGCTCCCGTTTCATTTTTTGATACTCCTCATCGCCACCTTCGTGCTCAAAACCGCCCTTTATGTATAAACGGTTCATGCGATTCAATTCTTCCTCACTTTCTTTATAAGCCTTCTGCAAAGATTGCAGTCTAGCCTCTCGGCTAACAATTACCTCATCGTTTTTCGTTTCCAGGTAAGCCATAGCCCAGTCAATAAATTCTTGGGGGATGCTAACGCTATCAAGGACAGTGGCAATTTGGCTTTCTACTGCCTCTGTAGGGATAGTTGGTTGAGAACACTGCTTTTTCTTGCCCGTAGGACAGAAATAGAAGTCATAGGTATGTTTGCGATCAGACGGGACCTTTGATTCATGAAGACCACACATGGGGCAAGTATCACGATGCAAGGCACTGTATTTATGCTTACAGAGACAGCGTATCTGTCGTTTACGATCCCGACTCATTTTATTGCCACACTCGCCACAGGTTAGAGCTTGTAAAAAGGCAGCTTGCTCTTCATCTTGTAGCTTTGGTCTTGTCCGTCCCTTAACTCCTAGTTTTGATTGCAGCTCCCAATATTCTTCTTCCGTAATCATTGGCTTGAAATGAGGGTCCTTAACTTCATGCCACTCATCAAGTGCAATAAATTGTCCGCAGTAGATAGGGTTTCTTAGCATCTCGTACCATACAGATTTTGAGATAGGAGTCCCACCGTGTCTCTTTCTTTTAATTGTCAGGAATTTCCAATCGTCATTTAATCTGCGGAAAGCGTCCATTGGTTCTATTCCGTTTATGACTAGCTTGAGTGCATCTTGAACTAGCAGAAAGCGATTCGGGTCTCCATCATCTGGCTCAAACCATTTATTGCCTTTCTCGGTCCCACCGTTACGGTATCCAGCAGGTGCTACGCCACTGGGAACACCTTTTGCTCGCTTAGAATTTAAGCCACGTATTACGTTGCGGCTTAATTCAATAAGAAATTGATTGCCCTGCGCTCCTTCAACTGATGTGATAATGACGTTGGTATTTTGATCAAAGACTTGATTGGGGGTAATGATGGTTAGCTTGCCTTTCTGTAATAACCATTTGAGTACTCCTTCGTCTATTGGGTTACGTGTTAGACGATTAAAGTGCCAGCAGACGAGAATTGTATGAGTGTTCTTTTGTATTGTTTCTATGAGCTGGTTGAATACTGGTCTGCCAGGTTCACCCGCGGACATTTCTTCCATGTACACATGCTTGGCAGGAATTTTTATTTCGTGAAAATCTGCAATCTGTTGATTGATTTTGAGCTGGTCGGGAATAGACTGGACCTGCTTATACTTGTCCTCTTCGGACTTACGAGCGTAAGTGCAGATATAGCTTTTTTGAACAATTTTTGGGTCAATCATAGTAATTTATCAACATAAAAGGACGGTCTGGTTGACCCAGTTGCTTTTTCCGTGAGGATAGGCTTCTGGCAGACCGCCCTTTGCAGCCCACAAGCCTATAAAAAAATCTCACGGGTTTAATCTTCAACTGGGTCAACGTGTTCATAATGCCATTATTAGAAGATATTGCCAAACCTTGAAGCCGCTCGAATCCATGAATTATTCATCTTTTGCCGTAGTCTTAGGTAGCGTTTATATTTTCTTGTCGGCTTGCCGTTATAGTAGTGAGTTTTTGCTTCACTGAATGCTTTTTCAACATCTGGTTCGGTAACTGAACCCATACGGAAGTTGCCACCCTCAAACTGGGCTTGATAGGCAATATCTCCGCAATGACGGCAGCCAAACCATTTGCCGATGTTGTAAATAACTCCCACTCGTCGTCCGCAATATTGGCCATTCTTGGATAGAGGACAGATAAACCAATAACGCACGCCACCAAAATGACAGGGTGTGGTTTCCAGTTGAATCTTATAGTTCATATCTGACTTCTCTTTGGTCCAGTAGTCCGTATAAGTGTAGTGCAGTCGGATATAGTTTTCTTCCTCGGTCATGCCCGCCGTAATATCAATGCCGATGCTACTTTTATTCTCGCTCATACCAAGAGTCCACGTAACATTACCGCTACGCCAAGATTCTCCTTTTGGAAAATATCCTTGTTTTTTAAGCCAAGATATTTTGAGTGAGTTAGATGTTTCCGCTTTTGCTCGTGCCATAGTGTTGGTAATTATTCCGCCGAAATTATTAAAGATTGTGCGTTGATTTGCACGGAAAATGCTTCATAAACTGACCTCTTTTGCCTATATTGACCGTTTATACCTGATATATCGGAAAATATCGGTTTTCTACGATATATTTTACGAAACGAACCCATTTGGTTTATCACCTGAAATATCAATATCAACGGCGACAGGAGGGGGTGTCGTATCGTCATTTCGCTTGGCTTGTAAGCGTTGCAGTTCATGTAAAGCCTTAGTGAAGCTACGCTCCAGAGAAACTTCGTAACGGATTATTTTTGCCAGTACGTCATTGTCTACGGCATCGCTCCGAAAGGCACTACTTATACTGGTAATGTCTGAATCCCACGTCTTTTCCAGTGCTTCGGCTTTAGCGATTATCTCGGCGTGTTTTTTCTCGTCAGTAATGGTTGTTGTCTCCATTTCCAAATTCGGAAACAGAGACTCTTTATGTTCAAATTCTCGTGCCTGACCACGAATACGTCCCGCAAGCTGGTCCACGCTTTCAGTGGTAAATAACCCTGTCTCAATACGGTGCAACCTTTTAATACGCCACATATTTGCGACAATGCGCTCAACTAAAAATTGCTCTAGTTGACCAACAGGCTGTAATTCCTTCCATACCTCCGTAGTTAGCTCCGTTAGCACTTCCGCATCTTCTGTTGGTAATACCATGTCTCGTGTCAGTAGTCCGTGCTTAAGGGCGTTGTTCTTGGAAACAGCTTTCCCTTCAGGAGTTTTTGGTCCAGTACTTTTCTGGGCGTTTTGTTGGTTAGCCGTTATTTGTTTTGGTGATGTGTTGCTCATAGAATTTTGCCGAAATTATTAAGGATTATGTACTAATTTGCGCTAATTTTCCCTATTTATCTGTTACCCCACGGGGTGGCTCACTATATTCCTCGCTTTCATTGATATTGAGTTTGAGGGTGGGGCAGACAAGAATATGCCGCCTGTCCTTGTCATCTTTCTCTCGGATAATCAGTCCCGCTGTTTCTATCATCGGCAGGATTTGTTGCCGCAGTTGCCATTCGGCAAGATGCGTACCATAAGCCGTATAGTGCTTACGCATAATCTCCTGCTGGCTCACACCTACCCATTCATCTGGCATTACTTTATCCTCATTCTTTTCCTTCCAGGCGGGCAATATCACGTCTTTGTATAGGTCATAGACATAAGGAGGAAGATTATGCTCTTGGCTCTCTGCAATCTTATCCCATAGGCGTGTAGCCTCTTGCACATCATCCATTGTGGCGTATATGGTTCTTCCCTTTCTCTGACGAAACCAACAATTAAGAAGGGCAAAGGTTTTGGTTAGTCCAATCAACCTGCCAATGTCTCTTTGGTGACGTGGTTTCAAAACGTCCTTACCCTCTAAGAAATACTGACGGATAGTTTCTTTCTCATCGTCTGGCACAATAATCTCGGCGATTTTTTCTTGTTTGATAGCTTGTATGCGCAACTTTAGCAATTGGCGAGTTGGATCGCTCCCTAGCCACTCCCGAAACTCTTGTTCGTTAGATTCCTTTCGCAGTCGCTGGTTTATACCCTCACGCAATTTGTCTTGGCTTATCTCTGGGGAAAGGAGTATAAAGCGGGTTCCTTCTTGCTCATCAATTTTTAAGCCTGCCGAACAGAATACTACCGCAGGGAAACCCTTAATAATCACTGTCTTAGTACGGTTGCCGCCCTTCTGATTCTTGTCAGTGATTTTGCTCTCAATCATCTTTTCGTCGTGTGACAAAAGGGACCGTAGGCGTTCCAATAAGGCATTGTTGGGCATATCAAGAAAGACAATGATTTTTCGGGATAGGTCCACCGTAATCGTATTCTTTTCTTTGTCATAATCACCTCGTTCGTGAAAGAAAGCAGTCGGACTGGCATTGCCTAGTTTCATTAAATCGTCTGCGGGAAAGAGCGTGGATACTTCCAAGGGGATGTAGCTTTTGCCTGTGGAGCTGGGAGCATTAAAGCTGATGTTGAACTGGTTGTTTTCGGTAAAGGCGGATAGCATACACTGAAATGTCACTGCCTTATTTACCTCGTCTTTTTTGATGGTCAATCCCAATACTGCATTTAAGTCAGCGGTGGTCATTGGTTGAAATTGGGTAGAGTCAATTCGTTCGGGATACCGCTTAGCGTATTTGCCGAGCAGGTCATCAACAGTGCCGCCGAACTTAGTGAAATAGTCTGTTACATCTCCTCCCTCACCAACTTCGTCTGGTAAGGTCACAAAATAAACTTCAGTAATTCCAGCATTGTCTAACATCTTAGCGACTCGCTCGGCTCCTTTTTGCCCTGGTTCGTCTTGGTCAAAACAGACATAGATTTTCTGAAAAGCCGTAAGCTGGGGTACCCACTCTTGCTTAAACGTGCCTGCTCCGTGAGTAGAAGTGATAGCGTTCACACCTTTGCCAACTAGCAGTAGGCGGTCCAATTCACCCTCACAAATAATCAAAGGAGCGTCAGTACGCTTAAGAGTATCCCACTCATAAATTTGAGCCTCACCTTTAGGGTATGTTATCTTTTCATTTCCTTCATTAGGGTCCTGTCGTAATTTGAAATATGCGTATTCACCTGTCTCGTCTTTAATGGGAATCGTAATCCAGTTTTTGCCGTAAAAATTGCCATAGCCCAGTTTACTATCTGCTATAACCGTATCAGGGATACCTCGCTTGTTAAGGTATTGGCGTATGTTATCTGGCATTGCTTCGTGAGATTGGCTTACAAGGATGTCAGTAAATCGGGGACCATGTTGTGACTTTGGTTTTGTAGTGGATGGCTTTTCCTGCTCATCTCCAAAGTACTTTCGCAGGCTTATGATATTGCCTCGTTCGTCACACTTTTTGCATTGGTAGACCCCATCCTCAGCATTAAAGTATAGATGCCGTTCATTGGTTCTACTGTCATCGTCGCAGCCGTTGAATAAGCAGGCAGTGATAAGCTCGCCGCCACGTTCCTGAAACTCAACCCCTTTCTGGGCTAAGTATTCTTTAATAGTAATTTCTTGTTTTTTCATAGGATTTTTATTGAGTTATCTTTTCATGATTTTCTCCCTTGTTCCCCTTGGTCACTTCAATGGCATACTCAACGGCCGCATCCATAAACGAATATAGTTTTTGGTCATTTTCACAGAAGCCGTAAAAAAGTTCGGCAACTTCTTCTTCTGTCAGCCTACGGTCATAGTTTGCCTCGGCAAAATCTTGGACCATTTCTTCTGTAATAAAGTAGACGATCGGGCTTCTATAGCTCTCGATGCCTTTTTGATTGATGTATTTGAATGGATTATTCATAGTTTTTTAATTTTTTTTAAGTAGGTATTTGTTGGCGTTCCTGCTGTTTGTGTCTAGCTGCTTTGGACTCGTAGACGGTTTTGACTAGCTGGATAAGACGTTCTCCTTTTGCAGCAGCTTTTTCTTTAGTAATTTTTTCATGGAAATGTTTGAAATAGAGCTGCTGAAATTGACTAAGTTGTTGGTCTGTGAACTCCATAAGTTACCTCGCGTCATGGAGACGATTTTTTAATGCGCGAACGTCATCAAAAAACCTGCGGGCTGGTAAGCGGAGTTGGTCGGTCAAGTATTCATTGATTGTTTTTTCTAACTCACTATGGCTACGCTGGAATGTAAATAAGACCCTCTTAGGATTAGCTCGGTCCATTTCCGCAAGCTCAAAACCGTGCGTTATCAATGCCGCAGCTAATCCCAAGTCATAAGTGGAAAAGCGACTGTTTGTTTCGTTTGTAATGTAATTTGATTGCATAAAAAACTGGCTTGTAGTAGCCAGCTTGCACCAGGGGAGATATTAAGTATCTCCAAAAATTCTGACGAAATTCTGATTTAGTCGGGACTGACCATTTGATATGCGTTTAATCCCTCGACAGTCTTTGTACTAACCAATATTTTCCCTGCTACTGCTTTTGGTAATGCCTTGATAATATTGCTCTTTCTCTTATTACAAAAAGACTGTGCCGTTTCGCTGTACGCCTTACGAATCTTTTTCTTGCAATAGTCAAAAATATCTTCATGACTGACGGGTTCATTGAAATGGTCCCAGAGTATAAGGGCAAAGTAGTATTCGGAGGTTCCTGGTGTAAATCTGGCTAGCCATTCTCCTTTGTGAAGTAAGTCTCCATTATTGCGAAAGGCGATAGACCGTTTTAGGTGGTTGGCTTGCGGGCTATCAGCGTCCTGAAATTGGACTATGGGCATAGAAATAATTCTCACATCAAGCGGTTGAGAAATTGCGGCTTTATCTATGGGCATCTCCGTTTTTTCAGGAGCGAGAATATCTTTTCGGCTTGATACTTTTTTCTGAGTTTTGAAAAGCCTTTGATAATTCCTTGAAGCCGTATCGTCATCGGGGTCCAACTTATGTGCTTTTTTAATTATTTCTTTTGCCTTTGCCAAATTCCCCGTCTGCTCATAAATAATAGCCAGGTTATTTAATACTGCTGATGTTTCGCCCTCGGTCTTGATATAAAGTCTATATACTTCACGTGCTTCATCCAAGGCTTCGCACTCACTAAGTGAGTAGGCAATTTCAAAGAGCATTGAGCTTTCTTCTAGTTGTTTTGCCTCATTCCACTCATCAGTGTATTCCTTCACATATTCGTATAACCCTGCAATTTGGCTATATAGTTTTCTCTTCCATAGCTGTTTAATATCAAATTCAAAGTCTCCATTTTCTAGGTAGTTTTTGGGGGACCTGCCAATCATGGCAAACGCAGTCTTAACATTGTGAGCATACGTGTGAAGATACGATGAACTGCAATCCTCAAATCCCACATCCATATAGAGTCCCTCCTTTTCCCAATCCTCCTGTGTCGCCGCTATTGCCCTCAGTTTATACTGCATCCCCGTGTCAAATTCTCTCTTGTGGCAAAAGAGGTTTGAGCAAAGTGCATTGAAAAAATATTTGGCAGGAAAATATTCCAATGCGTCTTTTGTTAGCTGCAAGGCTCTTTCCAGGCTTTTTTGCTCCACTGAAGTAAGTTTGCGAGGGTAGTCGTAGGTATATGGATTAGGTAGTTGACGATAGAGTTTGTAAGCAAGTATTCCTTTTAATTTCGCTCTGGTCATTTCATCAATGGCTAGCTTCTTACTACTAGTGGCATATGTAAGGGTATCAATTATCTCCTGGGAATCTATAAAGTAGAAGGGTGCTTCAAAGGGCATTAGTTCCATCTCATCCAAGCTTAGTGTCTCGGCTATTCCTTTTATCCCAAGGATGTTTTGAGCGTTGATATAGCATTTAAGTAGGTAGTACAAAGCGACGGGAATAACGGGACCTGAACCCTTGCTTGTATGCACAACTGTTTCCAAAATATTAGTGGCGTCTTGCCAATCGCCCTGTCTGCCGAGGGCAATTGCTCGGAGAATAGGAGCGTAATCCTCATCATTGCTGTAACCGTATAGGGGCGTACTCGCTTCTTGTATTGCTTCCTCAAACTTTCCCTGTCCCAGAAAGCAATTGAATATCATAAAACGCAGACTATTTGCCTGTTGCCATTCCTGTGAAGGAATCAAGGTTTTCTTCTCAATCAGGTAACGAAGGCACTCGATTTGCTTGCCTTCGGAAGCCAAGTGTTCTGCAACTAACGCAATAAAATAGGTGCTGTGGGGGTAGTATTCACTGGCAATTTTTGCCACGTTGAGTTTTCGTAGAGGGTTACTTTCTTTTTCGTAAAGATGGACATAAAAATCGTGGCTTAGTTGTTCGGGTTGTTTCAGAAAGTGGTACATTTTAATTGCCACATTCCCTAAGCCTTCAATTTCAAGGTCGCAAGCAGCAATAAGGAAATAAGGGAGCCAATCCTGCGGTTCTCTTTTTGGTCTAGCTCCTATTTCTTCTTTAATCGCCTTGGTGAGATATTCTTTAGCGTTTTTATTTGCCGACTCATCGTAGCCTCGTCCAATGCGAACATAGCAAAGAGCGATGAGGCTACACTGCCGTTCAGTTAGTTTGTCTTTGGCAAAGGTAAGAGTAGTCTCTCTGCCATCGATGTGAGCTGTTATTTTTATCTGCTTTCCCCGCTCCTCAATTTTCTCGGGTATAAGTTCGTAACTTTCCTTTTTCTTAGCAATGCCCAAATCTCTTGCACGGGCGAGGCTTAGAGTAATAGGTTCTATAGGATGTTCTGGACCTGGCATATTGTAATTTAATATTCATTTCAGGTGGTAAAGCCTGTTTTATCAGCCTATCAGGCAAAGTAATTTGTCTCAATATATAGTGAGTGGCGGGGTGGAATTTACCTGCGTCTCGTTGCATTTTTATGCTTTTTAAGTTCAAATAGGGGTACAACTTAATTGCCTAAACCACGCTTCTAGCGGCGGCATGGCATCAAAACGTCATCAACACTGAACCCATCGTTCAGCTAACGTTGATGACGTCATATCCGGAAACGGGTATGGGTGGTTTACCCCACCAGCTAGCGGTGGGCTTTGTGTTATCCGCTAGCAACCTTTAATTGCTAACGCATACACAGTATGTCATCACTCACCGAAGAAGAGAGAAAGAAAATAGTCGAAGAAGAGCAGATACGCGCAGAGGCACGTTTACACTTTTCTCAGGTTCCAGCAAAGCCCGCTCCTAAAAAGATGTCTGGTAAACAAAAGCGTAATCTTATTGGTTTAATTCTTGGCGTTGTTTCCTTAATCTTTGTTCTAATCTATTGGTATCTTGCCATTCCTGTTTTATTGCTTGCAGCGCTTTGGTTCTGGAAGAGAATTACTATTTCAAAGAAGTATAAACTGTATGCTACAGCAGGAATTATTGTTGTCTTTGCTGCTATCAATGGCTCGTTGGCATATGCAAATCGGGCGCCAAGTATTCAAATTCTAGAACCAGCGGATAATCAATCATTCCAAGCTAAGGATGTAATACTTAAAGGTAGAGTAGTGCCTAAGGGTGCAACAATTAAAGTGCGAGGAACTAATGTCACGGTTGCTAGTGATGGTACCTTTGAGCAATCCATACCACTGCCTCATGAAAGCAACACGATTAGCATTCTTGCAGAAAATGGAAAAAAGAATACAACGATAAGCCTAACTTTCAATCGTACTTTTACGGAGGAAGAAAAGAAGGAACAGGCACGTATAGCTCAGCAGAACGCTCAAGAGGAAGAAAAGCGAAAGGCCGAGGAAGAAGCAAATAAGCCAGTCCAAGAATATAAGTCGCAAATAATAAAGCTAAATGGCGTGTTGCAAACATCCTTTAGTACTATCGGTCCAATATTTGTGAGTAAGCCAGATTTTTCTACGTGGACTCAATCTGAAATAACTCAAGTGGCTGGACTCAGTGTAATAATCGAAAAGAGCTATGAAGTTGCTCGAGATATGGAAGTGCCAGCGCAATACAAGCAATTTCATAGCGTGTGGCTCCAGGCTCTCAAGAAATACGCCGATGCGATGCCGCTAATGCGTCAAGGTTTTGATGAAAGAAGTGTATCTAAGTTTACGCGAGCAACACAATTAATAAGTGAGGGAGCAAAGTTGCTTGAAAGATCAACTGCGGAGTTTGAGAAAGTTGGAAAATAATACCGATATATGAAATTTCTCAAACCAATTGCTCTATCAATTCTCCTAGTCGTTGCTTTGCAGCAACCTGCCTTTGCTGCTACAAAACCAACTTCTCTCTATCCTGTAACCAAAGTTATTGATGGCGACACTATAGACGTACAGATTGGTACTAAGACAGAACGTATCCGCATAGTGGGAATGGATACCCCGGAAACTGTTGATCCAAGAAAACCAGTCCAATGTTTTGGGAAAGAAGCATCCAACAAAGCAAAGACGATTCTTACAGGTAAAAAAGTTCGTCTTGAATCTGACCCTGTTTCTGGAGAGCGAGACAAATACGGAAGATTACTACGGTATGTATATCTTGAAAACGGAACGAGCTTTGAAAAGCTGATGATCTTAGATGGATATGCTCATGAATATACCTACAACAGCATTCCGTATAAGTACCAGGCTGATTTTAAGAAAGCTCAAAAAGACGCACAAACAAAGAAACGAGGGTTATGGAGTCCAACCTCTTGTAACGGCAATACAGTACAGGCAGCCAAGGCACCAGCTATCTCAACCTCTGCTCCCGCGGTGAAAAAGAGCGTCAATAACCTGTGTCACGCTAAGGGTACTAAATACTATGATCAAACGAAGAAATTCACACCATATTCTACCGTTAAGGCTTGTTTAGCGAACGGTGGGAAGATGCCGAAGTAAAATGGTTATGTGACAAGCCGTCTTAGCTGTACCGTATAAGTATGGCAAAGAATAAACCAACAAAACAACACTATGTGCCCCAGTGTTACCTAAGGGAATTTGCGGACCCAACGATTCCCCCTAATAAAGAACCATCTATTTGGATATTTAGTAAAAAGGGAAAAAATCAAAGAAGAGAGAAAATAAAAAACACTTTGGCGAGCAACGATTTGTATACTCTTAAAGTTCACGGACAGAAAAACTACGTAATAGAGGAAACGTTGGCTAGTCTTGAGGGAAAGTATGCTGCGGTATTTCGGACGAAAATAAAAAATAGACTACCTCTCAATGAGGAGGAGCATATTATTTTGTGTGCTTTTGTTAGTGTGATGCTTCAAAGAACCTTGAGACATAAGGATAATTTAGAGCAATTTTATAGTGAACTGATAGAACGAGCAGAGTTTATTGAAAAAGCTCATAATTTGCCACCCAAAGAGTCGGTAAGACTAAAAAGATTTAAGCAAGATGCTCATAAACTGAATGTTTTTGGGCTTTTGCCAGATATTACGGAATTATTGATGAAGATGGGTGTGGCCTTTCTTTGTGCTAATGGGTCTGCAAAGTTTATTACTTCGGATGACCCCTGTAATCTTTTTAATCCCGATCTACAGTGGCAGAAATTTTATGGTCCAGGATTGGGGCAGAAAAGTGTTCAAGTGACTTTGCCGCTATCGCCAGATATTATGCTTTGCTTGAGTTGGAGTAATTTGCGTGGGTATATTGGATTAGGAAATGAAAGAGTTAATGAGTCCAATAGAATGATTGTTGGCCATTGCTACAGATACTTTGTTTCGCACAGCAAAAAAACAAAGATGATCTGGTTCTTTCGTTACCCCCTTAATCCGATCTTTCTTTTTAAGGTTGTGAGGCGCAGGGTTAGAACGTGGATAGATGAATTAAGATTTAGATATAAGTTTCGCTATGTCAGAAAAAGATGATTTACAGCAAGCTTTAATGTTACTTCAAGCGGGTAAACGCAAGGAAGCTGCCGCTCAATTATTAAATTTGGAAAGCAGGGTTAAGGATAAATTATTAAGATTGCAAACCATTGGTCTTGCGCTGAGTGTATTGGACCCGATTGAAGATAATAAAAAATTACTTTTGTTTAGCGAGGAGGCAATAAAGACCTCGCAAAGATTTGGTGATAAAGATTGGCAAGCGAATTTTATGAGCAGAAAGGCTGATTTGTTAATGAATAAGATTAGCTTGCTACGGTATCACCAAAAGAATCTTAAACTTGCTTCGGGATGGATTGAATTTTCAACCGAGGCAGACAAACAAAAGTACATTACTTTAACTAGTGAAATTGAGAAATGCGAAAAGGAAGTTAGCGATTTGTTAACACGGGCTTTGGCGTTTGCGGAAGAGAGCGGAAATCAAGAAGCTCTCGGTAATGTTTTTATGTCAAAAGCCAGTGTAGAAAGTTCACGTTATATGCAGTATAAGATGGAGTGTATGGTCGGTGGCTTTCGTACTGCTCTATGGGCAAATTTTAGATTAATGCGATATCCATTTTTTGAGAACTTACTAATTTTCCCTGGCGCTAAGGGGAGAATGCTCGAAAAGCTCCTTGATGAGTCTACAAAAGCTTCTTTGAAGGCAGCCATGATTTTTGAGAAGTTGAATGATGTAACCGCGGGTTACACTTACTATAATTTAGCCAATCATCTTAAAACGGCTTATAGGTTTCGTGCAGCAACAGCTTTTCTAAAAAAAGCTAAGTCCATCGCCGATAAACATAATGAATTGCCGTTACAGAACAATATTGAAGTCTTAAAGGGGGCGATCACAGTTAAAAATAAAGACATTCCCGACTATATAAATGGGGAAGTTGGAAGGGACTTATAGTTGTTAAGGATAATTTGTCGCAATGGTTGAATATATACCCCCTCGGGGGTATAGTGTTTATATGGAATACATGGATAACAAAAATAAGGGACGAGTAGTACGCCGATTAAAGATTCTTGAAGGGCAAGTGCGTGGTCTTCAAGAGATGATTATGAACGATACATACTGCATAGACGTCATTACGCAAACATCAGCGGTGAAGCAAGGATTATCAAACGTTGAAGATTTACTTCTTGAGAATCATTTGGACCATTGCGTGCGTCATCAGATGCATTCTGGGCAAGAAGATAAAGCGAAAGAAGAGATTATCAAAGTTTATAAACTTAAAAGAAAATAGAAACTATATAAATATATGCACACTCAAACATACAACGTAAAAGGAATGCACTGCGCTTCATGTTCGTCTATCATCGAAAAAACATTTAAGAAAGTTGAAGGAGTAGAGTCTGCATCAGCTAATTACGGAACAGAGAAAGTAAAAGTTTCTTTTGACCCATCAAAAACAAATCCCCAAGCACTTTCCAAGAAGATTGAGCCTTTAGGATATTCGCTTGTTATGCCTGACCACTCAAATCATGGAGGAAAGACAGCCGAAGAAATGGGCATGTCAGCCGAGGACCACGCCGCTCATACTGGTATTGGACAATCAAAACAAGAAAAGCTTGCTGAAGTTGCTGATATGAGAGCAAAAGTGATGATAGCTATCCCGTTGGCTGTTTTTAGTATCATTGTGATGAGCTGGGATATTCTTGCACAATTTGGGGCAATGCCGAAAATGTCTACGATTATGAATGAGTTCGTGCATCACCTATTGCCTATTTTTGCCACGTACATACTGTTTGTTATCGGTAAGCCATACCTCTTGGGTTTCTATCGTTTCCTCCGCTACGGCAAGGCGAACATGGACACTCTTATCGGCATCGGTACGTCAGTAGCCTTTCTCTATAGTTTTATTATTACAGCTTTTGAAGAACCGCTTCGCCAGTTTATTAACGTTGAGCATACGTATTACGACGTAACTATCGTAGTAATAGCATTCATTACGCTCGGCAAATACTTGGAAGCCAAAGCGAAGATTAAGACGGGGGACGCCATAGAGAAACTCCTGAATCTTCAGGCGAAAACCGCTATTGTTATTCGGGACGGCAAGGAGCAAGAAATATCTATCAATCAAGTAGTTCATGGCGATAGCATCGTAGTCAAGCCAGGGAGCAGTATTCCTGTAGATGGGACCATCTCCGAAGGTTCGTCATTTGTTGATGAGTCTATGGTTACCGGAGAATCTATGCCTCTAGAAAAAACCGTGGGTGATACTGTGGTTGCCGGTACTATCAATACCACTGGCTCGTTTACGTTCAAAGCAACAAAAGTAGGCTCGGAGACATTGCTTGCTCATATCATTAAAATGGTTGAAGACGCACAAGGCAGCCGTGCTCCAATTCAGGCGTTGGCTGATAAGATTTCGGCTGTGTTCGTGCCCATCGTGTTAGTGATTGCGTTCGCTACGCTCGGCATATGGCTTCTCATAGGCACACCCCTTCTTGGGTTCTCTCAAGCCCTTTCCTATGGTCTTACCTCATTTGTGGGCATCTTAGTTATTGCCTGCCCCTGCGCCCTTGGCTTGGCAACGCCTACTGCAATTATCGTTGGTGTTGGCAAGGGAGCAAAAGAAGGAATCCTTATCAAGGACGCTGCCACTCTCGAAAAACTTCATAAGGTTACTACGGTAGTGGTGGATAAGACTGGCACTCTAACTAGAGGCAAGCCGGAATTGGTAAGCGTAAAAAATACTTCTTCATTAACGGAAGAAAAGATAGTTTCTATTCTGGCGACGCTTGAAAGCAAGTCAGAACATCCGATTGCTCACGCAGTTTTGGAATATGCAAAAACAAAAAATATCTCTCTCATGGTGGCTTCTGGTTTTGAAAGTATTAAGGGCAAGGGGCTGAAAGCAACTATTGAAAATACGGAATACTTTGCAGGAAATACAAAGCTCATTTCCGACCTCAAACTATCTTTTGATGTAAGTGAAATTGAAGCAGAAACGATGCGAGGCAGAACGCCTATTATTCTTGCGACAAAGAATGAAGTGCTTGGGGTTGTAATGGTGGCGGATGCTATAAAACCAGAGGCAGTGGAAGCAGTTAAAAGTCTTCATGCACTTGGCATACAGGTTGTCATGCTAACCGGCGATCACAAGAATACTGCTCACGCTATTGCGAAAGAAGTAGGGATTGATGACGTTGTTGCTGAAGTGCTTCCGGAAGACAAGCTCAAGAAAATACAGGAATTGCAGAGGGACGGACGCATTGTGGCAATGGCTGGGGACGGTATCAATGACGCTCCTGCTCTCGCTCAGGCTGATGTGGGAATTGCGATGGGGACCGGCACAGACGTGGCGATTGAGACAGCCGGCATCACTCTCTTGCACGGCGACATTTCAAAACTCGTTAAAGCTGTGCGACTGTCAAAGCTCACTATGAGAGGTATCAAGCAGAACCTCTTTTGGGCATTTATTTACAACATCATTGGCATCCCACTTGCCGGAGGGTTATTTTATCCAGTTTTTGGATGGCTCTTAAGTCCTGTATTTGCAGGGCTTGCGATGGCGTTCTCAAGTGTTTCTGTTGTGGGCAATTCATTACGGCTTAAAGCGAAAAAACTATGACAGCTCAAACACATACATTTCACGTACACGGCATGCACTGCAATGCTTGCATTCTCTTAACTGAAAGCGAATTGAAAGATTTGCCAAATATTACGTATGCCAAATCGAGTTTGAAAAACCATTCCGTTGAAGTGAAGGGAGATTTCGGGGATAAGACTCCTGAACAAATCGCCGAAGAGCTTACGGTCCCCTTGAAGC
Organism: Candidatus Anderseniibacteriota bacterium; assembly: GCA_021414205.1. Taxonomy (GTDB): domain Bacteria; phylum Patescibacteriota; class Andersenbacteria; order UBA10190; family UBA10190; genus HO2-45-11b. The sequence continues at coordinate 360,844 of JAIOOW010000002.1, read as the reverse complement.
CACATGGGTACACGGTCTCTATTGAGAGGCAGCAGAAAGTAGTGAAATGGGACGACTTTACGATTGCGGTCCCTATCGCTTTAGCCTTTGCACTTCTTTTTATTGCGCTTCAGAAAATGGGAATTGTGAATTTAGTAAGTGGCGGGGATGTTACGTACGGTACGGCATTCGTCATCGGTATTATTGCCTCTCTTTCAACGTGTATGGCAGTAGTCGGAGGACTTGTTCTTTCCATGTCAGCAACGTTTGCAAAAGAGGGCGATAAAATAAAACCACAGCTTTTATTCCATGGTGGTCGCCTTGTTTCATTCTTTATTCTCGGAGGAGTCATTGGTGCAATCGGTTCTGCCTTTACGCTCAACACTTCAGCCACCTTTATTTTAAGTGCCGTGATTGGAATTGTGATGCTCACTCTTGGTATAAATCTTCTCGACGTATTCCCGTGGGCAAAGAAACTTCAGCCATCTATGCCGAAGTTTATTGCAAAGCATGCTCATGGTGTATCGAAGTTCAATCATAGCTTCACGCCGGTGCTGGTCGGTATTGCAACGTTTTTTCTTCCCTGCGGATTCACTCAATCAATGCAACTCTATACTCTTACGACCGGAAGTTTCCTTCAAGGTGGCTTCACGATGTTTGCATTTGCGTTGGGCACGCTTCCCGTTCTGGCTGCTATAAGCTTTAGCTCGTTCAGCATTACGAATAGCTCTAAATCTGGAATCTTCTTCAAAACAGCCGGACTTATCGTGATTATGTTTGCGCTATTTAATCTTCTCAATAGCTTGGTCGTGCTTGGCGTAATACCGCCACTATTTAATTTTTAGTATACTTACATTTATGAAAGCAATTATCGCATCAATTATCGTGGCAGGCATTCTCATCGCAGGCACAGTGATACTTACAAAGAATAAAAGTGAGTCTATTCCAGCAGGCAACATGAGTAATGTAACGATTGTTGATGGCAAGCAGATTGTAGAAATAAATGCCAAAGCAGGGTATCAGCCAAGAAAGAGCGTGGCGCAAGCCGGCATTCCTACGATTCTTCGCTTTGACACAAATGGGACCTTTGACTGTTCTGCTTCTGTGAGGGTTCCTAGTATGAATATAACTAAAACACTCCCGCAAACAGGGTCAACGGATATTGATATTGGCAGTCAGAAAATTGCCACCCTACAAGGAACGTGCGGGATGGGGATGTATCCGTTTGAGGTTGAATTTAAAAGCTGATTCATCAGCTCGTAATAACTGGTCCCTATGCCTGGACACGAAACCCTCCTCGTTGGTTATAGGAGGATTTTATCAAAGTAAACGGTGAGTACTAGGGTGGGGTAAGTTACCTTATCTTTTCCTGGTTATGATACTTTAGAGTTAATATATCTCCATGACTTCAAAAAATCTAAAAAAACTTCTCACTCTTCTTTCTGCTATTAGTATAGCTGTAGCTTTTACTGCCCGTTGGCTACATCAGCCGCCATATATCAGCATGACATTCTATCTCCTTGCTATCTTTGGTGGCGGATATTTTGTGTTTCAAGATGCCGTTCGTGGCCTTTTCAAGAAGCATTTTCTCAACATCAATTTTTTGGTGGCTATTGCCGCGCTCGGCGCTCTATTCATTGACCAACTGGCGGAAGCGGCTGCGGTCGTATTCTTTTTCTCCTTGGCTGAACTGTTTGAAGTCTATGGCGTGGACCGCGCCCGACGTGCCTTAGAAACATTGGTAAAGAAATCTCCACAAACAGCCACGCTCAAAGAGGGTAAAACACTGCCCGTTGAACAAGTAAAGGTGGGTAGTATTGTTATTGCTAAAGCTGGAGACCTTATTCCTCTCGATGGCATTGTTGTTAGTGGCTCTTCTTTAGTGGATGAAGCCACTATTACAGGTGAGCCTCTGCCGAAAGACAAACGGGAAGGTGGTACTGTGTTTGCGGGTACGCTTAACCAAAATGGTTATCTGGAAATTAAGGTAACTAAGTCATCGTCAGAATCTACCTTCACTAAGATTATTAACCTGGTGGAACAAGCCCAAAAATCCCGTGCCCCAGCCCAAGCTTTCATTGATAGCTTCGCGCGCTATTACACACCCTTGGTTGTCCTACTTGCCATTGCCCTTAGTCTGATTCCACCACTAGTCTTTCACACTCCCTTTGTTCCTTGGTTGTACCGTGCCCTCACACTACTTGTTATTGCGTGTCCCTGCGCCTTAGTCATCTCCACACCAGTTTCCATTGCCTCGGCATTGGGGGGTGCTTCTAAACGCGGTGTGCTCATTAAGGGTGGCAAATACTTGGAATTGTTGGGTAAGGTCAAAGCGGTGGCGTTTGATAAAACCCGCACGCTTACCAAAGGTGAACCTTACATTGCTGACATCATTACCTTCAATGGCTTTAGTAAAGAAGATGTTTTGGCCGATGCTTGTGGTATTGAACAGTTATCCTCTCATCCACTTTCAAAAAGTATTGTTGCACACGCTCAAAAGCTAGGCATTAAGCCTCATGTGATGAAGGACTACCAGAACGTGGCTGGCAAGGGTAATAAGGCTGTCTGTCTGGTTTGTGATAACTTGGAACATTGTGTTGGTAACTTAAAGTTTATTCACGCCAATGGGGTGACAACTGATGAGGTATTAGCAAAAGCTGAACATTTAGAGAAAGAAGGCAAGACTGTGGTCTTGGTGAGTCAGGGTAACAAAGTTATGGGTGCTATAGGTATTGCCGACCAATTACGAGAAGAGGCCCAGCCAACCGTGGCTACTCTGCAAGAGTTAGGTCTTCAACCCGTCATGCTGACAGGCGATAATGCTCATGTAGCCGCTGGCGTGGCGGAGCAAGTAGGCATTAAAAGATTCTTTGCTGCTTTGTTACCAGAACAAAAGGTGGATAAAATTAAGGCGCTTAAACAAGAATTTGGCGCAGTGGCTATGGTAGGCGATGGAGTTAATGATGCACCCTCATTAGTAGCGGCGGATGTGGGCATTGCTATGGGTGCGAGCGGTTCAGATACGGCTATTGAAACGGCTGACGTAGCTTTGATGCATGATAATCTTTCCGAAGTGCCGTATGCTATTCGGTTAGGCAGAAGAACGCTTACGACTGTTAAGCAGAATGTAACTCTAGCCCTGACTGTGAAAGCTATCTTCGTTGTGTTAGCTCTATTTGGTTACACTCACTTGGAGTGGGCGATTGCTTCAGATTCGGGTCTGGCGCTTGTAGTTATTTTGAATGGCCTGCGGTTGTTTGGGTAGGCAGTAATATACTTGGCTCTATGGGCATTGAACTAGAATTGGGGTTTTTACTTGTACTACAGCTCTTAGCAAGTCAGTTTTTTGCGCGTTTTGAGATTGAAACGTCCGTAGTAAGAAAAGTGTTGAAGTGGCTCACGCTTGACTCTGTAACTATTGGTCTCTTTTACCTTGTAGGTCACTTTGCCCTTGTTTTCCCGTTATTTATTGGAGTGCTTGGCACAACAGTCCATATAACGATTTGCCGAAAAAATGGTATTGACCCATTTAAGGCAACGCCACGTAAAAAATACTACGAACTGCGAGGATGGAAGTGGGAAGAATAGTTTATTTCTCCATATCTATTAGTGAAAAAATATAGTGAGTAAGACTGTGGGGTAAATGATTACTTCGCTTTTTCTTTTGTCCAAATTGGCTTCTTCATAGCCATTATTCTGGTTCGGTACTCTTCCTGTTCTCGGAGCAATGGCGATGAAAAGATCAAAGTTTATGTTTTCATTTGTCTATCAAAATGGGCCAACTATTGGATTTTGGCTCGGAATTTTATATTCTCTATGGGCCTGGTTTTCTGGGTTACCAATATTGATACGAATTATTCTAGGATGCTTTCCCTTAATAGCGCTTATCTTTCAGTTTAAAAAAATTGTACCGGAAATTAAAACGGAGCTATTAAGGATAAGTGCTCAAGCGAGCGTGGAAACGAAGCAGGAAAATCAAATCATCAATAGAGAAAAAAAACTCATTAACAGTGTTCCGACCCAAAAAGAGTTAAAAAATATTTATCAATATGCAAAAAACTATGCCAAGGCTTGGGCAAGTGATGGTCAGCTATATGATATCGTATTTTATTTAAAATTAGGAAAACGCAATGTAGAAAAAACGGCGCAAATATTTCTTAGATCAGATCTAAGAGGAGAAACTCTTACTACGTATCTTCCTCAATTGGGCCCTGGTAATATTAGGGAAGAGGAAATATTGTATAACGACGAAGGAGCGGAAATTTTCTCTTACGCTTTTTGGCGAGAAGCAATAATTAGATGCATAGAAAGGGTTGTGTCTGATATAGAAAAATCTGATATCGCAAATGTCCAAGTTACCTCTCATCCTGGTGAGCTCGGGTTGACTTTTTCTTTTACTAAAAATAATAGAGAGTGGAAAAAGCGTTTTAGTTTAAAAAATGCACAATTATTTGATGACGCCAATAACCTTATAGATCAATTTAGGTTGAAGTGATTTTGTAATTCATAAGCGCAAGGTGTAAGCAAAACGTTTCTAGCGTTCCTGGTGTTTGCTTGTATGGATGTTATCGTATTTATATGGAAGAAACGAAGCTCATTGTCTTGAGAGGGCCTTCTGGCTCTGGAAAAAGCTCTGCGGCTCGCGCTGTTCGCGATGCTCAAAAACAAAAAACAGCAATTGTTGAACAAGATTATCTAAGGCGGATAGTTTTGAAGGAAAAAGATATTCCCAATGGCCTCAATATTGAACTCATAAAGAAGACTACGCTTTTTCTGTTAGATAATTCCTATAACGTAATCATGGAAGGTATTTTTGATAGCGATCGATATGGTGAAATGCTCAAAGAGATTATTGCAGAACATCCTAACAATAACTATTTCTTTTACTTCAATATCTCGCTAGAAGAAACGATTCGTCGTCATCAATATAAACCAAATAAAGATGAATTTGGCGAGAAAGAATTGAGGAGATGGTACAAAGAAAATGACCTTCTTAATTTTGTGCAAGAAGAAAGTATTGCAGAAAACCTTAGCTTAGAACAGATCGTTGAGCGGATTCTTGTAGCTACTGGGAATAAATACATAGGTTCTTATTTCCGTTGATGCGGATAACTTGACATTTTTATATTTATATAAAATAATGCAGGTGCTTCGATTGGCGAAGTTAGTAGAGCACCTTCCAATCTAGGGGAGAAGAAAGAATGAATTATCTCATGCTGTTTCTGTTTTTGGGTCTCAATTTCGGAATCAGTTTCTGGAATGCCTACAGCTCCGGGGCGTATCTGACGGAGACGAAGATCATCGGCGGATTTTCTCGGTTCATGGTGTGGTGCGGGCTTGTAATGTCCGCCTGCGGATTCACCTGGGTCTATCTCACCATTCTTACGATGATCGCCGTTTCGTGTGAATGGCTTACGCCTCATTGGGGCGAGGTAATGTTCAAGCTTGGGTACTTGGTGATTATTGGTCCAGTTCTCGGAAGTGGGTTGGCTATCTGGGCCCATAGTATCGTCGTCGCATACCGGCGCCGAAATTTGAGCGACGTTGCTGTTGCTGCATGGAATACCTATGCCCAAGTTTCAAACACGTGGGAAGCCGCGAGTCACGCTCCGGGATTTCTGAAGGAAGTGATGAGTGCTTTTTCTTCAACAAGCGATGATGACGATGATGACAACAAAGGGGCGCAGATGGGCTTGCTCGTAATTCTGCTCGTCATTCTCGCCGTTTTTGGGGGAGTGATTACTACTGGCGTAATCGCTCGCTGGGCGGATCGTGAAGTCGCACTTGATGTGACGCGAGCAAGGGGCAACCTTGATCTAGCGTGAAATCCTTGTGGAGCAGAGTTGAAGTTTCGTATAGCCGCAACCATGTATGGGGGCGGTTTTTTCTTTATATATTTCGTAGTGAATAAAGCGTTTCTGGTGCTTGATCGAATTATTGTGAACTACTGATCCCTGGTAGAAGAATTTCCGAATTAACTTTTGTGATATAATGCAGTGTATGAAATATAGTGGGCATCAATTGTTCCTGTTGCTAGTGGCATTTAGTTTTCTTGTTCTAGTGTTACCTTCGTCTGCACATGCTTCTACGTTATTAGTGCGTCAGGGTGCGTATGTGGGGGAGGGATTAGGATATGGCAGGTCGAGTTGGCCTATTATGACCGATATATTGAATTCCGCTTTTGGTGGTAGTGCTAATATTACGACTGTTAGTAATTTTGAATCAGCAACGCTTACTGATTACGATGCGATTTGGGTTGATCTGGGTAATTTTAGTAGTCAGCCTGGTAGCTCGTTATCCGCTAATGAAATTAGTAAAATTACTTCATTTATTAACACGGGCAAGCGAGTGGTGTTGGTGGGTGAAAATGATAATTGGACCACATGGGATAACTCCATTTTGAGTATTGTTGGTGGCAACATGGGAGTATCTTCTAGTGGGTCAATTAGCACAACCTATAGCCATCAGCTCACACAATCGATAGCAACTATTCAACCAATCGCAGGTTGGACGGCAACGGGAGGTACTAGTCTGTTTTTTGATGCCGTCGCTACTCTCTGGGGAACCAATCAGAATGTTCTTGTGATGCTCGATAGTAATGCATGGGAGGATACATATATTGGAAGGGATGATAATAGGCAGTTTGCTCAAAATGTTGCTCATTGGATAGCTCCTAGTTCTCCTAGTGCTGGTAACGGAGGCTCGTCGCAATCTGATAATGATGATGCGCTGGCTTTTTCTCCTGCAGAGATTATAGGAAAGCTGCAGCATATTTCTCCTAATCAAGCATTTCGAATCAAGGCTCAAATTCAGAGATCAGATGCTATTAAGATGGTTGCAGTGGTTAACGGTAAAAAATATTTAATGTATGACGATGGTAAGCATAAGGATAATGCTAAGGGGGATTTTATTTATGCAACGGATCCGATTCGATTAAATAAATCGGCAGACTATACGGTCATTACATACTTTTTTAATCAGGTAACACGGACGAAAGGTAAAATTTTTATAAAATAAAGGCTAACTATTAATTCGCAGCTGATGAGTTCTTGTTTCCTCTGTCACTCGGAACCAAACGTTTCTGCGTTTATTGAATGGGTGTAGGATGAATATATGAATAAACAATTTTTAAAAGATTCTTTAGGCTGGGGATTTCTCCTTTGGCTTATTGGATACGTTCTTGGGTTTCTTCTGTTTGTATTCGTGCCAGCCTCCATGATTGGTTGGGTTATTATGCCTATTGGAATTATTATTACGCTCTGGGTGTTGCTGAAAAAAGTTCAGTCTAATTCTTTTCGGTATTATTTGTTAGTAGCAATTTTTTGGACTTTAATTGCGATAGTTTTTGATTATGTATTTCTCGTAAAAGCTCTTAAGCCTGCTGATGGATATTACAAGTTTGATGTTTATCTTTATTATGTTCTAACGTTCGCATTACCGATTGCTGTAGGTATTTATAAGCTCAATAAAAATGAAAAACAAAATCAACAAAGCCTGGCATGAAAAGCACAAGCTTGCTATGCCGTCTACGCTTGAACAGCGAGTGAAATGGCATGAAGCGCACTTAAAGCATTGCGGTTGTCGAAAGGATTTGCCCCCAACGATTCTTGCTGCGCTTAAAGAGCAGGGTAAAAAAGTATGTAGTCGTAACCACGTTTATAAGGGAGCTGGCCCGTGCCCGATTTGCTGGCCGGGAGGGAAGAAGGGTTCATAGAGAGACTCTAGTTTTTTCTCAATATTCACCCAATCCAAGGTTATAAACGTTGTTCAATACATAGTTGACCATTCCAATCGATAGAGTATTCTGCTTAATAACAACCGAATATGTATCAAGAGAGAGTATGAGGGAACTGGCCCGCTATAAATACTCCTGCAACCAGCCCACTTAATGGGCACGGTGCAACCTCCAGCCCCTTGCGGGGTAGATACCTACATGTGTAATACCGCCCATGGGCGGTTGTTTTGTTGTTTGCCAACTTGTTTTAGGAGAAGATGATGGAAGAGTTCGGTCCAGCGGAAGTGTTAAGGAGAGAAGAAGAAAAATTTCAGGAGGTTGTCGCTTTTTTCAAAAGGCTGCAGCCAGGAGATCGGATTTATATTCCGAAAGGAAGCCGGGTCTTGATCAGGAACGATGACCATCCTACTGCCGAGGTGTTGGTAATATTCGAAGATCAGGACACTGCAATGTTTCAAGAGGGATCTATTTTTAAGCTATTGGCTGCAGCCTTATGTGCTGTTTGTGCAATACGCATCGAACTCGTCGGGCTTTTGGATGAAAATAAGAATGTTCTTCCGAACGCAACCCAACATCATCGATTTGCCTCTTCTGCCTGTTCGGGTGAGGAGTTCTTATCAGTTAAGTTTCTCTGCTACGAAGTAAGGGAAAGTCAGTAGTTTCAAGCAGCTCGCAACGACCCCTAGCGAGATTAAATAAGGGGGTTCTTTTTATGTAAACCAGGTTCTTGCTTCCTCTACTGCTATCGGTTCTTGTAGATAGAGGATACCTGTCGGACATCGGACTCGATTTGATATCGAAATCATTGTCTTATTAATACCTTTTCCATTACCCTTATCTCGTAACCTATGTTCGAGCACACGCTCACACTATGACCTCAAGCGTAAAGAATATACACAGAATGTCTCTATATAAACGAATTGCATATATAGCGCATTATCAATGCCAGGACACTGGAAATGTTGTGGAGTACTTCTCTCAACACTCTAGTCACTTTTATCTATATCTGATGCCGCCTGGATACGAAAATAGACCGACAATCTTTAAGCATTATACAAATGGCATTCTTGTAGATGAGAAAGAGGTGTGGGGATATAAAGGCAACAATAAAATAATTATTCATTTCTACTACTATTACTATTATCTCGTTTTTCTATCCACTTATAACATACGAGATACTTCAATTATCGTCTCTTATCCATTATTCCTATTATTCTATTCTTGGATAGCTTTCTTTTTAAATAATCAATATATATTCTGGATATTCGACTATTTCCCCAATGAAACTGGTTTTATGTTTATATATCATGCATTAGTAAATTTTTATAATCGACGACTCGGCATCGTTCTCTACTTATCTCCTACTCTCAAGCAGCTACATCCAACAAGCACAAAAAAACAGTCCTTGATAAGAAAAATAGTTCCATTCGGCATACGAGATGTGCGACCACGTCGGTATCCGCAAAAAAACAGGATCGGATACATAGGAACTCTTACGGAGGGCAAAGGACTTTTTCTGTTACTTAAGATTCTACAAGAGAATGAAAATATCTATTTAGATATCATTGGTAATGGATCTCTTCGTTCATCGCTTGAAGAATATACAGCATTGCACCGTTTATCGAATAGAGTATCGTTTTTTGGTTTTGTACCAGATAAAGAACTCCACAGTATAACAAAAAAATGGGAAGTTTCCGTTGCGCTATATGAAAGCAAGCCGTTGGATTACACAGAATTTACAGATCCCGGTAAAATTAAGTTATATATACAGCTTGGGATTCCGGTCATCATGACAAGAGTCTCGCTTATGCACACAGAAATAACCGCAAATAAGGCAGGAGTTGTAGTCCCATATACACAGCTGGGATTCGTAAAGGGGCTGAAAGATGTGCAAAAAAATTATACAGAGTATATGGAAGGAGTAGAGCGATTACGCAAAGCAAACTTGTTCAAAGACATCTATAGAGCTGCGTTTCAGTTTTTAGAATATCATGCATAATTTTTAAAAAGATTTTTTTATCCTGCAAAAACTTGATGTAATTCCTGAAGCTCTATTTCAGTCAAAAGCGGGTTATTGCCGAAATATAAACCTTGATCATGTATGATAGAAGCATTCGAGTTTTTGAATGATTGAGAAAATTCCGGCACATATTTGCAGAAAAACGGTTGAGAAGCAATATTTCCACCAACAATAGGCCTAATTTCAATTCGCTCGTTGCATGCAGACACCAATAAGTCGCGCTGTTTACGAGTTCTGCAAACTATTGGAATTGCAAAATTTGATACCAAGTCAATGTGGTCATAGTGCAACGGATAATACTTATCTGTTTGTTCATAGATTGCTGGTGCCAAGCGAATAAAATTCTGATTACGCTTTTGAATAATTTCGTGAATATAGGGCAACTGAATCGTACCGAGATACCCCGTTATTTCCGTTGGACGAAGATTGAATCCCAAATCATAAAATGTATACCTTGATTCAAAGATAGAGTTAAGACTGTGTTGCTGACGGATAGCACTCTGTTCAGCAGAAGGCAGATTACGATCCCAGCCATGGGCTCGAACTATACGAAGCATAGTCGCTAATTCATCATCATCAGTACATACGGCCCCTCCTTCAATTGTTGACAAATGATGACCCACATAAAAAGAGAATGTGCTAGCAATTCCAAAATTCCCCAACTTGTTCCCATGATAGACTGACCCCAAAGCCTCACAAGTATCCTCAATAAGTAATATTTTTTCTTGGGCACACAGTTCTCGAATACCTTGGAGGTCGTCACAAAATCCCAGCAAATGCGTTAAAAAAATAGCCTTCAGAGAGGTAGTTTCCAATACCTTGCGAATCGTCTGGGGTGAAATATTCAATGTATCAAGCTCAATATCGATCGGTACAGCTGCAAGTCCAAGCTGAATTATGGGCATGACATTTGTGGACCAGGTCACAGCAGAAAATCCAATCGTATCGTTCAACTTGATTTTTCCTATATTGCGTAACGCTTGAATGAGGGCAAGATTTGCAGAACTACCACTGTTCATTAAAACACAATGCTTTCGACCCTGATATTGTGCAAACTGTTCTTCGAACTTATTACACTGCTCTCCAAAACTTAGCTGCTTAGCCGAGAGTACGAACGAAGATAACTTCTGAGCCGTATCTACGTCATTATAAAAAGTGGATTTGGTGAGAGAAATCACAAGGGAACTATAATATATATTCATGCATAAGCAAAAACAGGTTCTTGCCCCCTCCACTTCGCGGTGTGAAACGTTTCTGAGGTTTATTGAAAAGCCTTTCGTCTTTGTTCCTGTGTTTGTACAGTGCAAGTATTATCACTAATACTACTTGGTATGAAAAAAATGATTTGTAAAGAGTTGGGAGGAACTTGTGACAAGGAGTTAACAGCTCAGTCGTGGGATGAAATGGTTGGCAAAATGACGACTCATGTAATGGAAAACCACCCTGATGTTGCAAAAGACATGGAGAAGATGCATGCAGCGGATTCGCAAAAATGGGGTGCAGAGATGAAGCCTAAATGGGAAGCTGCTCCTGAGATTTAATTAATTGTATCAAATTAGTGATCCGGAACGCTTTATTAAATGAAGTTCATTTGATAGTATGGGCGTATGACAACAATAAACCCTTGGATTAATTTTAACGGCAATGCCGAAGAAGCGTTTACATTTTATAAATCAGTCTTTGGCGGTGAGTTTACAAAAATTATCCGGTTCAAAGATCTGGCGAGCGCTGAATTTCCGGTGCCAGAAAAAGAAGAGAATAAAATTATGTATATTGCATTGCCCATTAGTGAGGGAAGCGTATTGATTGCAAACGATGTCCCGGAGGTGATGGGGAAAGTAAATGAAAACGAGAACAGGAGTAAAATTTTAATAAGCACTGACAGCAAAGAAGAGGCGGATAGATTATTTAATGGTCTTTCTGCCGGAGGAAATGTAGAAGGGGCTATGGGGGAGAGTCCGTGGGGTACGTATGCCGGTATGTTCAGAGATAAGTATGGTATTGAGTGGATCATCGAATGTTCTTTAGGCATATAATTACTCTATGTTCAAAAAACCTCTTATTAATGCGCTAAGCGCCGCGGGGTACATCGTTCTTGTTGTTGGTGTTATTAATTTCTTATCACAAAAACTTAAAGATACGCCGGATACGATTGGCGCACCCGTTGCATTCCTGTCGCTACTTACTCTTTCTGCTGCTGTAATGTCATACCTTTTTTTGTATCAGCCGCTTCTACTGTTCATGGAAGGAAAGAAAAAAGAGGCAGTAAATCTTTTTGTTCGTACGATTGGTATTTTCGCAATTTTTACTGCAGTTGTATTAGTGCTACTGATTTCTAAGGTTATCTAAAGCGATATCAAGAGGCTTTACGTATTCTTGTATATTGTCAATACATTTCCGGATTGAAACTGAGTTGTTGCGGTAAGGCTAAGCTGTAGTGGTTTGGTGATTCCGTGAAATAGTGGAGTACCCGCGCCTATTGCGATTGGATTTATCATGATACGAAATTCGTCTACGAGCCCCGCTTCCATTAAAGAGACTGCGAGTATATTGCTTCCAAAAATAGCGATATCTTTGCCGGGCTCTTCTTTTAGGGCTTGTACGCGAACATTGATATCTTCATGTATTGTTTCTGCATTTTCCCATTTCGGTTCGTACGGCTCATGAGAGAATACATATTTTTTTGTTGTACTCATAAACTCTGCAGTAAGGGGATCGGTAGTTTGTGCATCTTCGCTAGGCCAAAAATCTCGCATCATTTCGTACGTAGTTTTTCCCATAAGAATGGTGTCGATAGTGGCATTTTGTTTGGCTACAAAATTTTGAAATTCCTCATTATTCGCATTGTGCCAAGAGAGGTCATGGTTTTTTCCTTCGAAGTATCCATCTAGGGATATCATCATAAATAAGTAGAGCGTTCGCATAATGACTTACATTGTATCACAGGGGCTGGTTGTTCTTCTTGACACTACTTATTATTTGCAATATACTTGATTAATCAACTAATATATTATAAGTACTTATGAAGACAATAAGCGGAGCAGTAGAATTTTTTATGGAACTCGTGCGAGTAGAGGCAGTGTTGCGCAGGCGACTTGATTCTAGTTTAGGGGGAATTAGTTTCCAAGAGTTTATAATTCTGCGTCATTTGAGCGAAGCAACGGAGCAGAAAATGCGTCGAATAGATCTTGCTGGAAAGGTGGGTCTCACAGCATCAGGTATTACGCGGCTGCTTCTTCCAATGGAGAAAATTGGTTTGGTGAAGCGTTTGCCAAACAAAGGAGATGCTCGAGTGAGTCTTGTTGCGCTTGCAAAAGGGGGTCAGACGTATCTCGATGAAAGCATGAAGCGGCTCGAGGAGCTTTCAGAGGAATACTTTACTTCACCAGAGCAGAAGAAATTGGGTGAATTGAGCGAGCAATTAGGGGCTTGGGAGAAGAAGTTGCGGTAAATCCCCTGTGCTACCATATTCTGTATGGATATAGTGCAATGTGTTGAATGCGGGGCGCCTCTTGACGATGGCAAGGAGTGCCGTGACTACTTACACGAGATGATTACATGGGATTTTGAAGATTTTAATGGCGTTGGCAAAATTCATCATCTCACCGTGCTTGCTTATAATCTGCAACACCCAAGTTTGTATTCGCGAAAAGGATTAGAAAACGCGAAAGTTTCCCTTCAAGAGTTTGTTCGTAATCCGAGCTCTTTTCGAGAGCATGATGAATTACATAAAGAGAGCCTTGCATCGGATGTTCGCGATTGGAAAATTACGGGTACGGCAGAAGATCGAGGTGCGTATCCCGTAAAGCCGGATTGGACTATTCTTGCGTCAGACGTCGTAAGGGGTGGTTTGGGTGCATACGTGGATAATGTAAAAAAATGGAGCGAATCTGTTCTGAGTGCTCTTGAAGTGTCGGGGAATTTGGATTAAAAGAACTCAGTATTTAACTCTATGCATTGCGTGGGGTATGCTATTTGTATGAATATCTTAAAAAGTATTGGAGCCGTCGTAGTGGGGTTTATCGTTGTCGTGGTGCTTTCTACTGGTACCGATACGCTTGTGGAATATACTGGCATTTTCCCTCTAGCATTAACTACGGGAATGCTCGTATTCGCGCTTGTGTATCGAATTATTTATACGGTTTTAGGCGGGTATATCACCGCTTTGATCGCGCCAAATAGTAAGATGAAGCATGTGTGGGTACTTGCAGGTATCGGGCAGCTTGGAGGTATCGCCGGAGTGATTGGTGGGTGGAACCTGTCGGCACATTGGTATCCGATAATGATTGCTGTTACTGCTATCCCTGCCGTGGTTCTTGGTGGTTGGCTTCGCACTAAAGTACTTTGGAAGTAATGGGATATAGTCGCGTTACAAGCCAATTGCTTGAAGCGGGAGTTTTTTGCGAGTAGTACGTATCTCTCGCGCTTGTTTGAATAAATAAAAACGCCTCCCGGAAAAACCAGGAGGGCGGCGATACGTTGCTTAGAGCGATCTGAGCAGGGTTGCAAGATTGCATGCGCCCCAGTCATCAGGGCTCACGTCTATGCGCGATATCTGTTTTGGAGAAAAGGTGCGGATACATTCTTGATTGATCGTCTCGGGACGCACATCGAGCATGTCGATGATGGCCCAAAGCTGATCGTCCGTAGGAATGGTGCTCCATCCGAGCTCAGTTGCGCGCTTTTTGAGCCGATCAAGCCAGATAGTGTTATCTGATTGAAAGATGAGGAGTTGATCAATGCTCAAGTGCTGGGAGATTCTCGCAAGATATTCCCAGCTGAGCACTACGTCTACTCCCTCTCTTCGCGCTTTCTCGATTTCTTCCAACGTGTGGAGCGTTACCATTGCCATGTCGGCATTGAGAAGATCTTGAAACGTCGCGCGATCCAGCGTTTGGTAGAACCTGCCCGTTTCGACTCCTTCCTCATCGAGGCAGCCTGGCCAGCGACGTTGGTAGTAATCGTACTTGGCGCTTCCAGCGCGCCGGTCGTCGTAGATGAAATCGTTCAGATCCACAAAACGATATCCATGGTTTTTGAACACATGAGTAAGCTGAATCTTTCCAGTTTGCACTGGAGCAGTAAGACCGATAACTCTCATGCTTTTCTCCTGAGGTAGTTATGCTGGAGGCCGTGAGAAACGAATTGTTTCGTATGGTCCCCGTTGTTCGGCATTGGGAGCAAGTTGAGCTACAAGCGCCAACCCTGCATCGCAAATAGATTGCTCGCATGGCTGATTGAGCCTGTCGGACATCTCCTTCGCAGCCTGTTCCAGTGCTTCCCAAGGTATGGGTTTACCGATCGAGAGCGTACCAGTTCCAACCCGAGCGTGCATGAATACCTCATTATATTCATTGCTTCCACGCACTACGGGAAGAATGCTTGCCGACCCATCAACGTATGTTGGCAAGATGAGGAGTGACGTGCTGTTGTGAGCCATCAGCTTGAAAATGCAAGACGTTTTGCTTTCGCCTCGCTTCATGCACGTCTCTCCGCGACCGCCTTCTGGATATAGCCCAACTAGCTTGCCTCCTTGGCGGCAGTATCGGGAAAGACTTGTAAGGGCTTTGACGTTTTGAATGCCCATGGTTGTTGCATCTGCCATGCCAGGCAGGCCGGTCGATTGGTACTTTGCAGAAAAAATCTGGAATCTTCGAACTGCTGCTGTAAACATGAGCGGCAAGAGGAAGAGGTTGACGGCGTGTCCGGACATGTAGGCCCAGTCAGCCGTAGCGTCGTATCCAAAATACTGATTCACTAACGCTTCCATTAGTAGCGTGTCTGCTCCAGAACGGTGATTCTGGATAAGCAAGACGTTGCCACCGCTTTGCAAGTGGTTCATTGCTGCTTGCAGGTAATCTTCTCCGACAAGCATGCTGCCGTGTCCGACGAGGACTTGGCCAAGCTTTAGCCAGAATTCTCGAGACTCTTTGAGTGGCGCAACTTCTCCTAACATGCAGGAAGTTTCGATCATTGCGGCAGCTGCTTGCAGGCTTGCGCATCCAAGGCTTTCAAGTGTCTTGGAGGTTGTGGAATTCAAACCGAGTCGCTGGCAAAATTCTGGCAAAGCACGCTGTACGTACTCTTTGACCCCGGTAACTTGGCACTTGCCAAAAACCGGATGTTCTGCGTGGTGTTCCATCTTTTGTTCTCCGAACGTATAGAGGGGTGAAATGTACAGGGTTGCAATATATCCCATATATCCTTTTGCGTCAAGTGGTGCGTAGCTTTAGCTACTGGTTGACATTTTCATTCTTGGATAGAACAATATGAGAGGTATTTACTGGAGCCCTTTTCTCAAAGCGAAGGAGTGTGGCATGCGATCCTATGAAGAAGTGCGTGAATTTTGCATCAGAAAGCTTGCGCAAGTTCTCTATGAATGTGTTTCGTCTTCTCATCACGATCGAGCAATGCTTGACTGGCTGACTGCGGAACGGTTTGTCGCCGCAAATAAAGAAATTATGGATCGCATTTACGACCGTTTCTATTTCAAGACAAAACCTATGACTGAGTGCGCTGGCTATGAAACGTTCGATAGTGTGTGTGGCAGGATGGTATGGGATAGTCTGTATCAGCCGCTGCGACAATCTCTTCACTTGCCGCATGATTTTCCGCCGCACTACACCCACGTCCTGTTTGGATAGGGCCTTGCTTCGTAAACGCATTGGTATTTATTCTGCCCCATAGGCGCGCACTGCTTGTGGGGTTTTTATATAGCCGCAAAGGGCATTCGGTGTATAGTAAAAATATTATATATAACTGTTATTTATGATTATTACTTTACTTATTCTTTCGCTTGTTGGTGCAGTAGTGTATGCCGTAGTTGGCACGTTGTGGTATTCCAATGCAACTCCAATGGGGAAAATCCACATGCAGTATCTTGGATTCGACAAGCTTTCCGAAGAGGAAAAGAAAAAGAAAATGATCGAGGCAAAGCCTATGATGCCGAAGATGTATGCAGGGCAAATTGGATTATCGCTTTTAACTTCGTTTGCGGTAGTATTTGTGGTTTCCTTGAGCATTCAAAATCGCGTGCCAGTATCCATGGCGATTAGCTTCGTAGTATTTAATTGGCTGGCATTTATGGTGCCAATTATTGGCCAGGGGATTTTGTGGAGCAATTGCGATCCGAAAATCGCATGGAAGAAATTCTTTTCAGATAGTCTTTCGAATTTGGTAAGTATTCTCCTTATTGCGCTACTTGCAAGCTTCTTCGCGTAATTGCATTTAAATAACTGAACCCGTTGTAAGTTCGCCAGCTCGTTTATAGTTGGCGAGGATGACGCCACTCGGTAACGCTTGGGAGTTGATCAATTCAAACGCGGCAGGGATTGTTCCTTCTCCAAAGAAACGCTTTCCGCTTCCGATTGTAACGGGGTATATACGTAGTCGTAGTTCGTCAACTAGGTCGTTCTGTAAAAGGGTTTGGTTGAGTACGCTGCTTCCCCACACGTGAAATGTAGGACCATCCTCTTGTTTTAATGCTTGTATATTTGCAATCACATCATCATGAATAAGGATTGATTTTTCCCAGGTGAGTTCCATTGGTTCATCTGATACAACGTATTTTTTTGCTGCATTGAATGGGTCAGCTATGAAGCCTGTTTGCTTAGGCCAATATGCAGCGAATATCTCATACGTTTTTTTCCCGAGCAACAAATCAAACGACACGCTTAATTCTTGCTTGAGTATGTCGCCGAATGATTCATCGGAATATGGTGCCGTCCAGCCGCCATACTGAAAGTTTCCTGAGATATCCTCGTCTGGCGCGCCCGGAGCCTGCATGACTCCGTCCAGGCTGATCATCATAAAGACAACTATCTTTCTCATAGTGGTATCTTATCACGCACTATACCCATAGTCGAAATCGTCATTGGGATGTATGTTACACGTATGATTGACGTTTCTTCTCTTGGGTTAGGGTCAGGGTTGCCCGCACTGTTTGGCAGCCTTGCTGTAGTAGCAGTATTTTGGAGTATTTTTTGGAAAGGCCTTGCTCTGTGGCATTCTGCGCGAAAAGGCCAGCAGTGGTGGTTTGTGATATTTATGGTTGTAAACACGCTCGGAGTTCTTGAAATAGTTTACCTGTTTGGAGTTGCGAAGTTAAAAATATCAAACCTGTTTAGCAAATAGGGGTGAGCAAGGGTTATACACCGAATATTCCCAGTCCTACTAATCCAATGATGATCAGATAGATTGCGACGAAATAATTTAAGAACTGAGGGAATAGTAAAATCAATATTCCGAATATAAGTGATGCGAGCGGGCTTATTGTTGAGATTCCTATAGTCATAGAGTGGAATGTAGTTATGAATTAAATGAATTACCTGAGTCGTTGTTCTAACGTATGGAGAATGTGCACGATCGGAGTTTCGTGAACTCTTGTGTACATGACGTCGTTATGGTGAAACTTCCGTGCGATGACGCCATCTGCAACAAGTTTTTTTACATCTCGCGAAATTTCTTTCTCATCTTGGCGAAGGTTCCATACGAGTTCGCGGAAGGATAACTCGTTATGATTTAGGAGGAGCATTATTTGGGATGTTGTTTTTTTGAAATGTGAATTTGTACGTTTGCTCATATTGTAATGTGTTATGTATTAAATAAGAGGCATAGAGGTATTCACGTTTATTTCAATTTTTATTTTGAAGGATGCACACCTCCTTATGTACAAGCATTCAATTATTTTCTTCTTTGACCAAGCTTTTTTTGTTTTATAGTGTCAAATTTGCATGACACTTGTATAAGTGGAATTGATATAGCAAATTGTTGTAGGCAGAAAAGCATCGTTCATTCGTATCTGATTTTGTTATGGGAAATTTTAGTGCACTCGGGATTTTTTGATGATAGAATAATGGCATGAGAAAAGAGGGGAAGAGAAATCCGATGTTACATACACACCTTATCGATCGACTAGCATTTGCGAATGGGATATTATCGGGCATCTCGATGTTCCCGCAGGCACTGCAAGTCATTACAACAGGACAGGTTGCGGGAGTTTCCATGATTACGTCCGTGATTATCTGGATAAATAGTATCGTGTGGCTTGTATACGCACTCCATCGAGGATTGGTTTCAATAACGATATCGTCGGTATTAAACGTGATCGCATCTACGCTGCTCCTTGGAGCACTCGTTACGATTTTGCTCTTTTAAGATTATCGATGCGGGCATCCGACCCAGCAGCAGGGTCGGCGCATACCGCCCCTCATTTTTGAAAGACCTTTTTTAATGCGAATACCTCGCGTTTCTGCTTTCTTACCGGAGGTTACCCAGCAAATCCATTCATTGCGGGCAAGCGGAGTGATGTCGTTCCACAACGCCTGAACTGCTTTGTCGGATGCGATTGCCTGTTTGAAATCTGCGGGAAGTTTGTGCATGTTCCTAGTATACCAATATTTATTGATTATATTGGCAGGTATTTGGAAATGGGATACACTCGAGAGTATGAAAGCTCATCATCATGCAACATCGGGCGGGTTATGGTTTATTGGCTGGTTGTTTACAATCGGCTTCTTACACCTATCCTTTTGGAAAGGCGTGCTGGCTATTATTGTATGGCCATACTTCATCGGTGTTGCAATAAGCCATTTCGTAAAATAAATCGTGAATAGGCGCAATCTTTTTATTGCTCTGGTATGCGCCGGTATTTTTGCCGGACCTATTAGCGCATTTGCCCATGGTGGAGTAGAAAAGGTTGTCGGAGACACGATAATATTTTTGAATCAAACGCCATTATCCCCGTTTGTCGGCGAGCAAGTTCATTTACCGTTTGTATTTACGAATAGTAAGACCGATGCGCCATTAAGTAATCTTCCTGTAGAAGTTACTGTGACGGATACGTTTTTAGGGGATGAGTCGAAAGATACAATTATATATAGCGCCCAGGCAACGACGGATGTAAACGGAGTGCTGGATTTTTCATATGCGTTTTCTCGAGAAAATTATTTTGATATAGATCTGCACTTTACTGATGCTAGCGGCATGCAACAAGAAACGGGATTCTTAGTGCAAGCACGCGAACGAATCGATCACCAAGTGCTCATGAGGCGCGAGCTTGCTTTTCTTGTCTCAGGGATTGTTGTTGGAGTTCTTATTACGCATCTCTACATTAGTACAAAGATAAAGGAAAAATAAAGACTGTCGCTCACCTTTTATTATTGGTACAGTATTCATATGAACGGATATGTTACAAATATAGAGAAAGTTTCGCTTGAAAACGATAATTTTAGAAAAGTGCTGTATACGGATACGAATAGCCAGCTGGTATTGATGTCGTTATTGCCCGGAGAAGATATAGGGGAAGAGGTTCATGATGTAGATCAATTTTTACGCGTAGAGAAAGGCTCAGGCGTTGCAGTGCTCAACGACATATCTCACGATCTTACAGACGGCAGCGTTATTATTGTTCCTGCTGGAGTAAAGCATAATATTATAAATTCTGATAAGGGGTCGATGAAGTTATATACGTTGTATATGCCGCCTCATCATAAAGATGGCGTTGTTCATGCAACTAAGGCTGAGGCTGAATTGGATACGGAGCATTTTGATGGAAAGACAAGTGAGTAATTAGGAGATTGCCAGCAACAAGAGTAGGGTTTACGTAGATAGGCTAATTTAGCTTTTTACAACCAAATCATATGGACTCATCATATACTTCTAATAGTACAAAACCTCTTTATAGAGGCACGCAAATCGTGTGGTACATTTTAGGATTGCTTGAAATATTGTTGATGTTTAGGTTTTTGCTTAAGCTTACGGGCGCAAACCCAGGAGCAGGGTTTACCAGCTTTATTTATGGGGTGACATATGTATTTACGGCACCGTTTTTAAGCGTGTTCCATATAACGAAGATTGCTGGAAGCATCTTTGAATGGACGACAATTCTGGCAATGCTGGTATATGGGCTTGTTGCTTGGGGGATTGTGAAGCTGTTGTTTATGGGAAAGACTGTATCAACTCCTGAGGCTGCGGAGAAAATGAACGAAGAAGAATAAATTTATTTTTAATAACTCTATAACGCTATGGGAATTATTTTCACAATCATCTTCGGAGGAATAGTTGGATGGGTCGCGTCCCTTATTATGGGGACGGATGGCCAACAGGGTATTATATTGAATATCGTCGTCGGTATCGTAGGGGCGGTGATCGGCGGATGGATTATGGGATTGATTGGTGGGGACACTTCTACTGGGTTTAGTATTTATGGCTTTTTGGTGTCATTGTTGGGTGCATGCGTGCTGCTGGCAGTATTGAAATTTATCAGAAGATAATACTATTGCTATTGTGAGATGCGCGCCGTATAGTAGATGGTTGAGAACAAATTAAGAACATAACCATATTACCTATGACAAACGATCAAATCACAAAAAAACTAGAGAGTATTACGAAAGAGTTTCAGGAATTGGGAAGCCAAATCGCTGAATTAACCGAAATGTCTACGGAGCGACTAGAGGAATATAAAGATGGCGCCATGAAAGAGGTCCATGCAGCTGTTGCCGATACAGCAAAGGAGGCAAAAAAGCAGGTGAAGGTTGCGGATGAATACGTTCACGAAAATCCATGGGCGGTGGTTGCCGGAGTTTCTATTGTAGGGCTTGTGCTCGGCGCATTGCTTTCTCAGATTACTTCAAAAAAATAAATGACCGTTCTTAGAAAAATGGTATTGGCTCTAGTTGCCTCCAAGCTTGTCGCGCAGCGAAAAATGGTGGATCGGGCGCGCGACATTGCTATCGGAGTCGCATTAATGATTGCAAGTGGAGTTCTTGGGTTGCTTGGGATTATTGGAGGAATTTTCAGCATATTTTTTGCATTGGCGCATGTGCAGGGGTTTACGTACCCGGCATTAATAACGGGAGGAATTAGCTTGCTTATTGCGATTGTTATTGGGCTTGAAGCAAAGCGTCTTGTATCGAAGCGATAAGGCTAGTCATAATTGGACAAAGTGTAATATTCGTATTATAGTAATACGTTATGTTCAATTATCTCTCAAATACATGGAAAAAATGGCCGTATAAAGGCATTACGTATATAGCACTGATTGTTATTGCTATTATATTGATTGTTTTAATTGCTTTGCGTGGAGGAAAAACAGCTCCTACTCAAGTAGTTGCTTCCCCAGAACCAAAGGTTCAAGCTCAAACTTTGGATGCGCTTTCAAAAGCTGCAACGATCGATACTGTTACGAGCGTACAGTTAGCAAATAGTGCTCCGCTTATTGCGCGATTAGGGGGTAGGGTGACAGCAATTTATGGAGAGCTTGGCTCGCATGTTCGTGCGGGAGCAATTGTTGTTGATATCGACGGAGGAGTAGAGGCGAATCCTGCGCGCGTACAAGAAGAAAATGCATCAATATTACTTGGCTTATTTAATGATATTCAGGCGCAAACAGAGGCGTCCTTAAATAGTTCTATTACTCTTGCTACGAATTCGTTGAATGCAGCAAAAGCTGGCTCAACTATTACAGCCGCAATTCAATCAAAGAATAGGGATAT
Organism: Candidatus Anderseniibacteriota bacterium; assembly: GCA_021414205.1. Classification (GTDB taxonomy): domain Bacteria; phylum Patescibacteriota; class Andersenbacteria; order UBA10190; family UBA10190; genus HO2-45-11b. The sequence goes on along the minus strand of JAIOOW010000002.1, from coordinate 338,616 downwards.
TGCGACGAATGGCATTAACCAAGCAGAGGTTGCTCGAGATAAGGCCCTTGATGCTGGGGATGATTTTCTTATTCGATCTGCAAACGTGGGTGTTGATGCTGCAAAACTTGCCGCAACCCAAGCGTTGCTAGCAGAGCGTCTTGCGAATCGACAAACAGTAGACGGTGTAAAGCAGGCGCAGCAAAATTTAGCTGGTGCAACGATTGCAAAAAATCAGACACTTGCAAGTTTGGCTAGTCAGAAAGCCGGTCTTGAGGCACAGCTTCGATCGGCGGCCGAACAAGTGAAGCTAATGCGCGTAACTGCCCCTCTTGCAGGAGAGGTTTCTCGGTTGAGTGTCCAGGTGGGAGATTTCGTTCATCCGGGTGATATAGTTGGAGAAGTATTCGGTGGCAATAATGCTACTGCTACCGTATTTGTTCCAGCTGGAGCTCGTAAGGACTTGTATGTCGGGCAATTGCTTGATGTGATTGTTGATGGGGAAAAGCAGGTTGGGACAATCTCGGCACTTTCATCCAGTGCTGGGTCCGATACGGCATTGTGGCAAGTGAATATTACGCTTGTGGGAGCAGTTCAAGCGCATAGTACAGTAACGGTAAAATTACCAATGAGTGTACAACAGGTTGGCACGGTATTTATTCCTCTGAATGCAGTCAATGTTCGCCAAAGCGGAGCTGTGGTTCTTACGGTGCAAGACGGAGTAGTAAGAGAGCGCGCGTTCACGCCTATTCATTATTATAATAATTATGTTGAAGGTAGCGTGGATCTTCCTGCCTCGGCCGTAGTTATAACTTCAGGTAATCGAACGCTTCGTGATGGCGATCATGTAAGTGTTGAGAGTAATTCTTAGGTTATGAGCAAGATTCTTTCGTATTTTATCCGTTCATATCGGGTTACATTTCTTATTATTATTGCGCTGGGCATTTACGGCACTTATACGGCGATTAATCTGCCTCGCGAAGCAAGTCCGGAAATCAAAGTGCCGATTGCGCTTATTGTTACTGCGTATCCCGGATCTTCTGCGCGCGATGTGGAGGAATTGATCACGACCCCTATTGAGGATGATATTAAAAACTTGGATGGAGTAAGTAAAATTACATCGAGTTCTCAGCTTGGACTTTCCAGTATTACGGTGGAATATAATGCAGATCAAAATCAAACCGAGGCGGTACGGAAATTGCGAGAGGCAGTCGACGCCGTTACGGCGCTGCCTTCTGAATCGGAGCGTCCCTCTGTTATTGAATTAAATTTTAATGATCAGTCGATTCTTACGTTGGGATTAAGCGGCATCACGGATACGCGAATTCTGTCATTGTATGCAAAGCAAATTGCGGACCAGATTGCGACGATTCCGCAAGTTTCTCACGCGGATATTATTGGAGAACGCACTGAGGAGATTGGTATTAAAGTAGAGCCTCAAGTACTGAAGAGTTATGGGGTGAGTATCGGGCAAATTGCTCAGGCAATCCGTGCGAATAATATTAATGCTCCATTTGGCTCAGTTACGACTGGGTCATTCGGTTATGAGTTGCGTTTAGTGGGAAAATACCAATCTATCTCTGATGTTGCGAATATTCCAATTAAAATTCAGAGTGGAGCAGTTGTGCCATTATCTCAAATTGCAACAGTTGCACAGGAGTTGTCGGATATTTCAAGCGAGTCTCGAATTAGCGTGAACGGGCAGAAAAGTACTGAGGCGGTCAGTATTGCAATCCGTAAAAAATCCGGAGGAAACATTATTGCTATTGTAGATGCGGTGCACGCAAAAATTGCGGACATGCAAAAACAGCAGCTTCTTCCAGCTGATTTGAAAGTGTCTTCATTTGCAGATAATGCGGACGAAATTCGGAAATCTCTCCGCGATGTTGGGGATGCTGGGTTGGAAACTCTGGCTATTGTATTTTGCGTATTGTGGCTCTACTTAGGGTGGAGAGAAGCGCTTCTAGCTTCGCTTGCTGTGCCATTCACCTTGTTTATATCCTTTATTTTCTTTGGGTGGAACGGTACGACATTAAATAGCATTTCATTATTCGCGCTCATTTTAGCGCTCGGGTTATTAGTGGATGACGCTATTGTTATTATCGACGGAATATATTCACGGAAAAGCGACTTGCCCCTTGCTGACCATGCAGGATATATCGTATCTGAATTCTTCAAGCCACTTACTGCGGGAACACTTACTACTGTATCTGCATTTTTCCCGATGTTGTTGGTTTCTGGAATTATCGGTCAATTTTTGAGAACAATCCCAATCGTACTTACAGCTACTCTGTTATCATCTTTGTTTGTGGCAGTCGCCTTATTGCCAGCAGTTGCAGTACGATTTTTCGCAGTGCAAAAAGAACGGAAAGAAGAGCGATGGTTTACAAAAAAGTTTTTAATTCTTTCCGCATGGTATACGCGCACGATTGATAGCGCACTCCAAAACCGGTCATTTCAAAATAAATTTATTGTAGGGTTGGTTGTGTTGATGGTCGTGGGATTGAGCTTGCCGTTTACCGGTCTTTTGAAAACGGGGTTGTTTCCCGCAGCAGATACTGATTACGTTATTGGTAACGTGGAGCTTGCTCCTGGTTCGACAAAAGACGCGACGGCTCATGTGATGCAAGAAGTTGAGGATATTGTACTGCAGCAAGATGAAATTGAAAGCGCGGTATTCAACGTTGGATCGTCTACGAGCGCTGATTTGGGCGGAGGATCTTCAAGCGAATCGCTTGGGTCGTTTTCATTGAACTTGTATAAAAATAGAAAGCATTCTTCTGCAGAAATTTCTGATGAATTACGCAAGAGCTTACAAAGTGTTTCTGATGGAAAAGTTACGATTGCAGAAATTTCTTCAGGTCCGCCTACATCTGCTCCGATAGAGGTTCACTTAAAAGGGGCAGAATTGGATGTACTTGATGAGCAATCTACTGCAATCATGAAAGTGTTGTCTGGAATATCAGGAACTACAAACGTTGACCGTGATCTTAAAAATAGTGCTGGGCAATTCAATTTATCGCTTAATCGCGATGCGCTTGCTTCATATGGGCTAACTGCAACCGATATTGCGCAAACGATGCGGACGGTAGTGTATGGTATTGAAGCTACTAATTTCTTGGATAGTAACGGAGATAAGATTTCTGTTCGATTATCTGCGCAAAAGGATACAAAAAACAGTATTGATGAGTTGTTGCAATTGCCCATTACGACCCCTAGCGGCGCTACGATTACGCTGCAGCAGGTGGTATCTCCCACGCTTGCAACATCCATTGATATTATTCGTCATTTGGATGGCAAGCGAACGGTATCTATAACTGCTGATGTGGCAAACGGAGCCAATGCCAATCAAATTACTAAAGAGCTTCAGCAAAAAATTTCTGAAATGAATATTCCTGATGGATATGTTGTTACATTCGGTGGAGAACAGCAGCAGACGCAAGAAACGTTTACCCAATTATATGCATCGATGGGCATTGCAGTGGTGCTGATTTTAATGATTATGGTTGTTGAATTTAATTCGTATCGTCAGCCGTTCATTATGTTCTTATCTATTCCGCTTGCGCTTATCGGCGTGCTGTTTGGATTAGTTATTTTGCGCGGAGAGCTCAACTTTGCGGCATTTATTGGGCTCGTGAGCTTAACGGGTATCGTTGTAAAGAACGCTATTTTATTAGTAGATCGCATGAACAGCGCGCGCGAAGAAGGAAAATCTATTCGAGAGGCGGTGCGCGATAGTGCAGCGTCTCGACTCCGACCGATCCTGCTTACGACTACAACGACAGGTTTGGGTATTATTCCGCTTGTATGGGTGGATGCATTCTTCCGCGACTTAGCATTAACTATTCTTACAGGCTTGGTATTTTCGACAATTTTGACGCTCGGATTAATTCCAATTCTGTATTATCGTCAGGCTATAAAGATAGAGGCGCGTTTGCAGAAATAAGCGTAAAAATCGACTATTGCTTTTTTTCTGTCATTGCATAGAATGTTTCAGGCGGTTGTTTCAGGAGTTCTTTACCCAACGGAAAATAGGAGATGTTACGATGATTTCGGCTGTGGTTCCTTCTCATAGCCTTACTGGCTGTATGGAGCATAGTGAATCCTTGGTGATTCATTCTGATATCCATCTCATTAGCGTTTCGGGAAACTCTGGAACCGGAAAGAATTTTTTGGTGAAGGCGCTTCAGGGGCTTTCTCCTGGCACTGCGTTGATCAAAAGTTGCACTACTCGCGAATCACGAGGACCGGGACAGGATGAGGAGTATGAATTCCTTACGGATCGCGAGTTTAATACGTTGCTGTTCAACGGCCACTTCTTATGGTCGGTGCAGGGTCAGAGGCGACCACAAAACGCAGGCCACGATCGATATGCAACCAGAAGGGTGGATCTCGAACGGGCGATTCTGCAAGAAGTTCCGTCGATTATGCACCTCGTGCATGACAAGGTGCCGGACTTGGAAAAGTTTATGCAGGAGCGTGATAAACGCGTTCTTAAGCTGCTTGTAGTGTGTGATTGCAAAGAGACAGTTCGGCAGCGAATTATCAATCGTTCAAACATCCCATCAGAGGAAGTGGAGGATCGTGTTGCGGGCTTTTATCAGAACCAGCTCCGCTATCGTCAGTCGGGCCTATACAATGGCGTGATTGTAAGTAGCAACGACAAAACTATTGAGCAATTGCAAGAAGAGCTTGCTCAATACTTAACCAACCCCATTCCTGAACCTCAGAAATTTTAACTCTGAGGCCTACTCCTCGCACGGCTGCAATTTGCGCCCGATGTGAGGAATTTTTATTTTCAGGTAGTATTACATTAAGATTACTTTTTATATATAAATCAGTATGCAAAACATAACGCCACATCTTTGGTTTGATAAAGAAGCAAAAGAGGCAGCGGCATTGTATATCTCGTTGTTTCCTGATTCGAAGATTACGAATGCTACAACCATTACAGGCACCCCGTCGGGGGATTCTGATATCGTGAATTTTACTATGGCAGGACAGCCATTTATGGCTATAAGCGCAGGGCCTTATTTTAAGCTCAACCCAGCCATATCATTGTTCGTTGTATTTGATAATGAAGCAGATATCAAGGCGACTTGGGATGCGCTCATTGACGGCGGCAAGGCACTTATGGATTACGATACGTATCCGTGGGCGCATAAATATGGATGGCTGCAAGATACATACGGGCTTACCTGGCAGTTGTCATGGAGCGATAATCATAAAATGGAACAAAAAATTACTCCGCTCATGATGTTCACTCAAGACAAGGCGGGAAAAACAAAGGAAGCTATTGAGTTTTATACAAATATTTTCCCGAATTCAAAAACAGAAATGCTGGTGCCATACGAAAAGGACGAAGGCGATCAGGAAGGCTTCATCAAGCATTCTCGATTTACATTGAATGGCGAGAATTTTATGGCAATGGACAGTTCCGGGCCGCACCAGTTTACGTTCAATGAAGCATTCTCGTTTATTGTGCATTGTGCTGATCAGCAGGAGATTGATTACTATTGGGAAAAACTATCTGCAGTGCCTGAATCTGAGCAGTGCGGATGGCTGAAAGACAAATATGGCGTATCGTGGCAAATCGTACCTACTGTTATGGGTGAAATGATGGCAAGTGGCGATAAGGAAAAAATGATGCGAGTTACGAAAGCATTTCTTGCAATGAAAAAGTTCGATATAGCGGCATTGAAGGAAGCCTTTTATGGCAAAGCGTGAGAAGAAAAAAGATTATTACGTGTTCTCTTTTTGGCACTGGGTTGAAGAGGTTTTGATTTGGATTGTTATCGCTATTATCGTATTCGGACTATTGGCGTACAGCATCGTGCATCTGTTTAATTCGTAGGGTATTTATACGTAATTGCTTAGTTTCGCTCCTGCCCAAATCCCGAGCAGGCCGCCTACGGAGCTTCCAATAAGCCCCCAGTATGATAATAAATCCGCTCCGAACAGGCTTGGAATAAATCCTCCTAGTGAAGATCCGATGAATACTCCTATCCAGATAAGTATTTTTGAAACCATGTATACAGTGTAGCATTGCACTATGGCAGAACATGAAAATCGCAGCTTCTCTTTTGAAGCAATTGGTACGCACTGGCAGATTGATATTTCCAATGAGTCTTTTTCTGCCGATTTGCAGGCAAGCATACTGCGCAGAATAGATGAATTTGATAAAATATATTCAAGATTCAGGGACGATTCTGTTGTGATGGCGATGTCTCGAAATGCTGGAGAATATGTGTTGCCTGATGATGCTCGGAAGTTGTTGAGCCTTTATAAGAAGCTCTACGATATTACGAACGGCTTGTTTACGCCACTGATTGGTAATGTATTATCTGATGCCGGATATGATAGTTCTTATTCATTTCAGGAAAAGCAGTTGAGAAATGTTCCTGCATGGGAGGATGTCATGCAGTATGAATATCCCGTACTCAGTATGAAACAGCCTGCTATTATAGACGTTGGTGCTGGCGGCAAGGGATACTTGGTCGATATTATTGCTGACTTGCTCGTTTCGCATGGCATAGATTCGTTTTTAATAAATGCCGGGGGCGATATTGTTCATCGCGATACTGACAATAAAAAAGTTCGCATAGGGTTGGAGGATCCTGCTGATAGTAAAAAAGTTGTCGGGATTGCTGATATTGGTAATCAAAGCATTTGCGGCTCTGCAACAAATAGGCGCAAATGGGGAAGGTTCCATCATGTGATGAATCCGAAGACGTTGTCGTCGCCAGAGCATATTATTGCTTTGTGGGTTGTCGCAGACACCGGGCTCCTTGCGGATGCGCTTGCGACGTGCTTATTTTTTACCTCTCCGGAAGTATTATTGCGTGACTTTCAGTTTGAGTATGCCATTATTCATACTGATTTCAGGTTAGAAAAATCACCTACGTTTCCGGCGGAATTTTTTACTGTGCTACCATAATAAAATGAATACGCAGCATGATGATACTTCGAGTCACAATGAGCTCACCCCAGCCCGACTGGAGGCGTTTTCCGATGCGGTTATGGCGATTATTATTACTATTACCGTTTTGGAGCTTCATATACCCGAGGCGCATACGTTTACCGCATTACAGCCACTTATACCCCTTGGTATTGCATATGTAATCAGTTTTCACACGATAGGGACGTACTGGAATAATCACCACCATCTTTTACGGGCAACGAAGCATATTAGCGCCGGAATCATGTGGGCGAATCTTAATCTCTTGTTTTGGCTTTCACTAATACCGTTTACTACTGGCTGGTTAGGCCGAAATTACGCTCAGCATGCGCCGACTGTTGTGTATGCTGCCGTGTTGCTGTGCTGCGCAGTATCATACGCGTTACTTCAGTCTCAGGTAGTAAAGCATGCGAGTAAGCGAGAAAAATTAGAACAAGAATTGCGAAGTAGCAGAAAGGGAATAGTGTCGGTAGTTAGCTATGCTCTTGCGGTAGTAACTGGGTTTTATTGGCCGATTTTGTCGGATGCGTTTATCGTACTCGTTTTAGTGTTGTGGTTTATTCCAGATAGGCGAATTGAAAAACATTTGTAATAAAAAACCCGCCAGGAAGGCGGGTTTTTTTTAAAGGCTTCTTTATTCTTATGAAAGGTGAGCTGAAACGAGCTTTGTCATTTCAAACATATTTACCACTTCTTTGCCGCCGAATACTTTCTTTAAGTTTTCGTCTGCATTGATGTTTCGCTTGTTTGCAGGATCTTGAAGATCGTGTTTCTTGATGTATTCCCACAATTTCTTAACTACTTCTGATCGGGGCATCGGCCCTGTTCCAACAACCGTCGCAAGGTCTGCGCTGATTGTCATCGGTTTCATAAATGCTGCATTTGCCATAGTATGGTGACGTTAGAAAATCTATCTCCATATTCTAGCACTAAAACCACCTAGTTGTGCAAATGCATTATGTATGGACTATTGAGCGTCCGGGTGCATTGCGTTCCCCATAGGGCGTTCAAACCCCATCCCATGGCCCATCATTGGCCTGGCGATGTGTGTAAATTGTGCAGGAATATCGTTATCTTTTGCCCATGTTGCGAGATCTTTTTGCTCTTGCTTAATGGCCGTTTTGCGTTCAGCGGGTGCTTTATCTTTTAGGGAATCCATGAATGCTTTTACTTCTGCTTGTTTAGCAGTGATGGCATCAGCTTGTGCTTGGGTAAGTTTGCCGTCTTTTACGGCTTGGGTTAAGCGATCGGTAAATGCTTGTTGGCGGCTAGCCATGTTTTCTTCGTGGGTTTGTTTGAATACTGTCTCCACGTCTGATTTGTTCAAATGAAACTTTGCTACCAGCGCATCGATAAGGCTTGTGCGAGCTGGCGGAGTAGCCGCATGGGCTGTTTGTATGCCCACTGCTGTACCGGTGCCCAGCACGGCAACGGTTGCGATAGCAATAAGCGGTTTTTTAAATGATTTCATAAATGTTGGATATGTTACGAGTTAGTTGCGTTCCTACTATACAAAATGAATATGAATATGCGGTGAAGGGGGTGGGTACGTGGTGGCCCAAAAAAATGCTTGACGAAAAATATAGGCTATATATACTGCAGGAAGTGCCGATTTTGCTTGAACATTGAAAACCAAATACGTTATTAAGAAGGAATAAGGACCCTTCTTCGTAGTACGAAACGTTTGGAGTACAGATGCTCCCATGTTCAGGCAAAACGACTGTTCGATTGTTACGCAAAAAAGGAAGTTTCCCATGAAGAGAACGCTTGGTCATTTTGTTCCGATCGCCTTTTGCGTCTGCGTGCTATCCGTCGGTTTGCTGCTGTGTGGTTCCGCCGTCGCCAAGGGTGCGACCGTCGTCCAAAAGGCCGCTGAAGGCCAGGTTAATCTGCTGACAAGCGAAATGGTCCAACCTTCGGTCGTCCTGCCCGACATTGCCGGCGCCCTGACCGTGAACAATTCCGTGACTCCGGCAACAACGATCGCCGACGTCGCCCTGGCAACCCCCTTGACGCGCATTACGAAGCAGACTCCGGCGACGACTTCGCCGGGAGTTCGAGACTTCGAGTGTGCCATTACCAAGGTTTGTGCCGCTGCGAAATACGGCCTCGTCGTGACCCGCCAACCAGTGCTGTCGGTCGTTCGCACCTAATTTCGCCGCGTCATTTGCGAAGAAGTGCGATTTTCGTTTGATCCTTGTAAACCCGTACCTGTTGCTCACCGTGAGTGACAGGACGGGTTCTTTTTTTACATAAAAAATCGCCCAGATGTAAACATCGGGCGATGTGTGCGAGAGGTAACATGCGAGTGTCCCTCTTACTTCTTTCCGCTGCCAATCAGGTCAGCAGGGAGGAATAATAGTGCGGTTGTTATGGCTAACGGAACCATTGCAATACCGCAAACGATTCTCGTAATGATTGCTTTATGCTGGTTTGTCATAATTTTCCAAAGCGACACAGTCGATCTCTTTGAAAATTTGTAGCACGCACCGATAAAGCGTTTTGCAAGTTTGCCAGCGTATCTTCCGAGAGGTCGGATGAGCCAGAATGGGTCATGTTTGATTATGATCCCAAACCCGGCCATGATTACGCACATTACTACCAGCGACTGGAGGGCAGGGTTTTCGTTCACGGATTTCCTTTCAAGGGGCAGGTGGAAGGTGAAAATATCTGAATTTCAGCAACGTTCAATTATAGCACTATTTATACTAAATGTCAAATATATAATCTAAGATCATTGAGGATATATTTTTGCCCTTGCCTTCAAACGGAAAGTGATGGATGTCGATACCGGGAGAGTCGTTTGTTTCCAGTACGCAAATATTTTTTGCGGAAGTGTCTTTTGAAGTAATATCTTTACATAGAATATCTACCCCAGTAATTTCAAGCTTTGCGATATGCGCTATTTGAATAGCAATTTTTTTGAGGCTTGGATGCACGATATCTGTTACATCAATGGCGCGCCCGCCGGTACTCACGTTTGCGTTCCATCGCAGCGTAACTTTTTCTCCTTTTTTCGGAATAGAATTAAGCGTCTTTTTTTGCCTATGCAGGCGTCGAGCAGTTTCGGTATCTATGGGGATTGGGCATAGAGGTAAGTCGTACTTAATAGGCGAGCGCCATTCTTGATTGAAGTCTGTGATAAGTTTTCGAATCTTGTTTACGCCATCGCCGATGACATACGCAGGTTCCCGTTGTACTACGGATACAACTTTATTTCCAATAACAAAGAAGCGAAGATCGTTACCCTCAAAAAATTCTTCTACGAGCACTCGTGTTCCAGCATTATTCTTTTTCATATAATCAAATGCTCGGCGTACTGCTCGGCGCAATTCGTCGGCAGAAATAATATTCATGGACGATCCGTGTGCATGCGAGGCTGATGTCGGTTTTACGACCAGTGGAAATTTTAGCGATCCGGCGATTGCTTTTTCCCATTGGGATGCATACTGAAGCCGAATTGTCTTGGGTGCGGGAATGTTGTGTTTTTTTAACACTTTTCGCAGAAAATATTTATTATTCGAAAGTTGAGATGCGACCATGTTATTGCATGGGAAGCTCGTCCCTTTGAAGTAATGGGAGGTTACGCCTTTGGATATGCGGAATGCTCGCTCGGGGAGCGGTTCGAACTTGAGTCCTTTTTCGCGTGCAGCATTGATGATAAGCGATGTGGAAATCGAAAATGTAGGCACGCGTATATTTTCTAGCTCTTGTGCTGATACCATAGTGTTAATTGCCTATTCTTAAAAATTCTTGCGAAAACAGTCGTAAATGACCGTAATAGGCTATCGTTTATACTATAGATTATTTTATCTATTTTGTAAAGACTATCTTGGGCAATGCCGCTAAGTTCGCGTTTTTATTACTTTTTTACGGTGATTGGAATTTTAAATGTTTCGTCGTTTTGCGGTAATCCGGATGGATTGTCTTTTTTTAGTACAAGGGTTGCGGAGCCAGTAAATTCTCGAGGAGCAGCAAGGGTTGCTTTGAACGGAACAAAGTCAGTCGTCATCCAGTCGCTTTGGGCTTGGGCTGTAGTTGATGAAATTATTTTTCCTGAGGCATCTTCAAGCTGAATTGGGAACGATGCTTCAAAAAACCATGTTCCTCGAGCTTCTCCGGCAACACTAATTGTGCCGGCGGTTATTTCGTTTGGTTGTGGGGTTGTAACTCGAATAGTGTCTGATTTCTCCGGGTTGTTACTGATGCTTGGTTGAGGAGATGCAGGCAGAGGAGTTGGTGCTTGTGCGACCTGCGTGCGCCAATTGAGGGTGAGTATACTTATAACTATTGCGGCAGCTAGGAGCGTGATAGTAAGTACTTTGAGAAGCATGTTCATACAGGTATATGCATATGGTAGCTGAAATACCTTGCAATAGGAATTAGGGAGCGTACGGTATATATATGGATGAAGAAAAAACAACCAAAGAAGAATTTAAGATGGATGGCGATAGAATCGTTGAAACGATCAAGCGACTCATTAAAGAAGGAAATGTTCGAAGAATTACTATTAAGGACGAGAACGGAGTGGTGTTGATAGTCATTCCTCTTACGGTTGCAATAATTGGAACTGTACTGGCTCCAGTGCTTGCTGCCGTAGGCGCTCTGGCAGCGCTTGTTACCAAGTGCACGATTGTCGTTGAACGCAGGGCATGAAAAACTCTCTTACGTATGCGGCGGCGGCATTGATCATCATTGCAGGTATTGCGCTTGCCGTGTGGTATGGCGCAAATTACACGAAGCCCGCTGTAGTGCCTACTGCAACGCCCATAGCTTCTAGTTCCCCGACCCCTGCGGGCACGGCTAAAACTGTTACGTTTGCATGCGATGCCGGCAAGACTGTGCAAGCTACGTTTTATCTCGATAACGATACTCGTGTTGACTTAAAGTTGAGCGATGGCAGAGCTATGTCGCTTCCTCATGCGATGTCCGCAAGTGGTGCTCGATATGCGAATGCAGATGAAAGTATTGTGTTCTGGAATAAAGGAGATACCGCATTTATTACAGAAGGAGATGCAACGACATTTGCAAATTGCGCTCTTCCCGGAACAGTTGATCGTACAACATGGAAGACTATTACCGATACTGCGCAGCATACTTCGTTTCAATATCCACCCACTATTCCAACCAAGTATATTAGCCTAGTAGATTGGCCGCCAAAGATACAAGTGACGCACGAACCGTTTGCATGCACGCAGGCAGGTTCTGAAATAGCAAGAGGAGGAAAGACGGAGCAGAAGACAATAAACGGCACCACGTATTGCCTTACGACAAGCTCAGAAGGGGCTGCGGGGAGTATGTATAATCAATATGCGTATGCATGGTACAAGGGGGATACAACGGTTATCCTGACGTTTTCTCTTCGATTGGTGCAGTGTGCAAATTATGATCAGCCGAAGCAGCAAGAATGCCAGGCGGAGCGCGATGTATTCACCCCAGATACGGTACTAGACCAAATTGCGCAGACGGTGACATTCTAACTACTCGTGCTAGAGTAAGGGCATGGAAGAATCTGCTTGGCGTATTCGAGAGGTGTTGGTAAAAGCAGGAGGGTTTCTTGCCGTGCTCGTATGGTGCCTGTGGCTGATTCCGACGCCGGTGTACGAACAAGTTAAAGATAATACGTCGGTGTCCGTATATGCAGAGCATCCTGTATCGCAAGTACTTCCTATATCTATTCGAATTGTAGACGGGATAGATATCCAGGTAGAAAATGCGAATCAGCTGCCGAATACGACAATGCTCACTCTTGTGATTTCTCGAGAAGATGGAAGCGTTATTCGTATTATAGATTCAAAGCTAGGGGATGTGTTATCGAGCGATAAATTACGATTTCGATTTGCGTCAATTTCGCTCGATCCTGCCCAACCCGCCGCCATTACTCTTACAGCATCATCGCTGTTAGAAAAGCATCCGCTGTTTATCCGATATTTTAATGATACACACGAACTGTCGTATCGTGTTCTTGCTCCTCGACCGCAGATCATTTCTTTTATTGAGCAGATACTGCATATAAATACAGTGGGGACGGATATCGCGCTTACATATGACGCGGGAAGTGACATCATTCATGGTAAGAATCCGTACGATAGGATTTTATCAGGCAATTTGCAGGATAATAGCAGTTACGCAACATACTTACCCTCGTTTTATCTAGTATCTGCGTTGTCGCAATGGGCAGGGCTGGATACGTACTCAAGTTGGATAGCATTTTGGCGGCCGGTATTCTTATTATTCGCATTAGCTACTGCGGGGCTGCTGTTTTCTGTTTTTTGGAAAAGAGGATGGTATGTTCTCGCGTTTTTTGGAGCTTTATTTTTCTTATTGAATCGTTGGTCGCTCTATATTGCAACGGTTGGGTTGTTTGATTTTATTCCCATATTTTTTCTCGTTCTATCTTTGCTGCTTCTTAAAAAGCGTCCGTACTTGAGTTTGTTTCTTTTCGGATTATCGCTTTCGTTTCGACATATTTCTGCAATCTTATTGCCGTTGTATGTGATCGCATTATGGCAGGCAACTTCCTCGAAAGATCGGATTAAAAAAACTTTTCTTGGAGCACTCAGTCTTATTTTGATTCCACTTGCTGTTTCTATACCGTTTATGGTTGCGAATATTACATCTTTTCTGAAGAGCATGGCGTTCTCGTTTACGCGCGGACCGGTCACCCACTTCTCTGTGCCTTCTGTTGATGCATTTCTTGGCCTCGTAGGCCCATCTTCGAAAGTGGAGTTGCTGGTATTGCTCGGGCTTGTATATGTTGTGTATGCGCGAAAATATGTTGGATTTTTTACGGCGTCATTATTGGCATTTCTCGTGTTTTTAAATTTCCATTCTGTATGGTTTGCGCAATATATGGCGTATGCTGCGCCGATCGGGGTAGTAGCGTTATTAGAAATAGAGGGTAGAAAGCGGGAATAAAAAATCCGCAGGATTCACAATGAAGTGGATTCCTGCGGAGGTAAAGAGCGGCGTTGTTGTATTGAAGATTCTATTCCGCAAATGCGGCGTCGAATGCTCGATCTGAAGATGGGAAGTCGAGTTCCTTGACGACCTTGCACGATTCGCGGGCGCCGTGCTCGCGATCCATGCCGGAATCTTCCCATTCAACTGACAAGGGTCCTGAGTACTTGGCGGCGTTGAGGGCGCGGATGATTTCTTCGAAGTTGACTCCTCCGCGGCCCATGCTGCGGAAGTCCCAGCCGCGGCGCGGATCACCGAACGACAGGTGGCTTGCCAAGATTCCGGATCGTCCGTTGAGTGTCACCTTCGCGTCCTTCATGTGGACGTGATAGATGCGATTCGGGAAGTAGCGGATGAATTCGGCAGGGTCGATTCCCTGATGAATGAGATGACTCGGATCGAAATTGAATCCGAATTCTTCGCGATCATTCAGCGCAGCCAGTGCTCGTTCCGCGGTGTAGATGTCGAACGCAATTTCGGTCGGGTGAACTTCGAGCGCGAACTTCACACCGCATCTCTGGAACACGTCTAGGATTGGGTTCCATCGTTCCGCCAGCAGTTCAAAGCCGGCATCGTACATCGATTTGGGCGTTGGCGGAAAGTCGTAAACCATGTGCCAGATGCTCGATCCGGTGAAGCCGTTCACAACCTTGACGCCCAATTTCTGTGCGGCGCGGGCCGTGTCTTTCATTTCCTGGCACGCTCGTTCGTTGACGCCTGCCGGATCGCCATTGCCCCATACGTGATCGGGCAAGATTTCTTTATGCCGTGCGTCGATGTGATCCAGTGTGGCTTGCCCAACCAGGTGTGCAGAGATCGCAAATACCTTCAGGCCGTATCGTCCGAGCAGCGCATGGATTTTCATGCAGTAATCAGGCTCGCTCAATGCTCGCTGAACGTCGAAGTGGGGAACCTTCCCCCAGCAAGCCAGTTCCAGGCCGTCGTAGCCCCAGTCCTTGGCTTTCTTACACAGTTCCTCCAACTCCAGGTCTCCCCATTGTCCAGTAAACAGTGTTACGGGTCTGCCCATTGGTCGAATCTCCTCGTATTCGGGTAAAAACAACAAACAAGTTGGCAACATGCCAACCGTTTGCATATAGTTATGCATATTTTTTATTTTGTCAATATCTGCTGCATGATATACTAAAACGGTATTGTTATGGCAACAGTTATCATTCTTCTGGCGGAATTTATATTTTTTGTGATCATGAGCGCCTTGTTCGAGTATCATTGGCGCAATGATGATTTTGAAAAGAAGACGACAATTATGATCCGTCTTTGGTATTACGTTGTGTGTATTATGTGCTTAGGTATTATGGCGTTTTCTCTATGATCGCGCTTCAGGAAGGCGAGCAGAAAATTTTTGTAGTACGAAAGCGCTGGGTTGCGATGTTCTCAAATGCTGTTGCAATGACAATTCTTGCAGCAATTCCAATTGGTGTATTGCTCTATGGAAATCAGATACTTGGTCCGTGGCTGCAAGATAATGGAGTGGGCATTACTGATAAAAATATCCTATTTTTTTCTGCAGGATGGGTAGCGTTTGTGTGGATTATGTTCGTGGTGATGTGGACCAATTATTACCTAGATATTATTGTGCTTACAAACAAACGCATATTGGATATTGAGCAATTTATTTTATTTGCAAAAGACGAAGTAACGATTCCATTACATCGTATCGAGGACGTAAAAATTGAAGTGAAGGGAATATTCCCGACGCTTTTAAAGTATGGGAATATTCAAATTCAAACTGCGGGAGCTAAGCGGGAAACGGTTATGCGTGGAATCAAGGATCCAGAAAGCGTAAAAGCGCATATCGATGCGCTTTTACAAACAGTTAAAGATGTTCCGGTTCCTCCGGTTGAAGAGGAAAGTTAGAACGGCTTTGCGAGTACTGCGCCTGCTCCAAGTTGTTCCTCGATTCTCATTAATTCGTTATATTTCGCAACGCGGTCTGTTCGGGATAGGGACCCTGTCTTAATCTGTCCTGTTGCAAGCCCTACAACCAAGTGCGCAATGCTGGTATCTTCCGTTTCTCCGGATCGGTGAGACACGATCGCATTCCAGCTGTTTTGGGAAGCAAGTGCGATTGCATTCATTGTTTCGGTAAGCGTTCCAATCTGGTTGAGCTTGATCAAGATTGCATTGCCCGCCTTTTCCTCGATACCACGCTTGAGGAATTCTGTATTTGTTACAAGAAGATCATCACCTACTAATTGGATCTTTGATCCAAGTTTTTCGGTGAGTTTCTTCCATCCGTCCCAGTCGTTTTCTGCAAGACCGTCCTCGATAGATACAATCGGGAACTTCTCGATTAGCTCCGCGTACCAATCAACCATCTCGTCAGACGTAAGCGTCTTTCCTTCTGTTTCTAAATGATATTGTCCGTCTTTGTATAGTTCGGATGATGCAACGTCGAGCGCAAGAACGAAGTCTTTTCCTAATTCGTACCCTGCATTCTTTACTGCTTCGGAAATCAATTCCAATGCCTCTGCATTCCCATTCTTTACATGGGGAGCATATCCGCCTTCGTCTCCTACGGTTGTTGCGTAGTCTTTGTCGTGAAGAACTTTTTTAAGTTGTTGGAATACTTCCGATCCCATGCGGATAGCGTCAGAGAATGTAGCTGCTCCTGTTGGGATAATCATGAATTCCTGAATGTCTGTTGAGCCTGCTGCGTGCTGGCCACCGTTGATGACGTTCATCATCGGCATTGGGAGGGTGTAGGAAGATGTTCCGGCAAGGCCTCCGAGGTATTCGTAAAATGGCTTCTTTGCAGAAAGTGCCGCTGCTTTTGCTGCTGCAAGAGATACCGCAAGGATTGCATTTGCTCCCAGGCGTCCTTTATTTGGAGTCCCATCCAAATCGATCATTGCCTGATCGATTGCTTTTTGGTCTGATGCATCTTTGCCGATCAAAGCTTGTGCAATTTCGGTATTAATATTTGCAACAGCTTTCAAAACGCCCTTGCCTCCAAACTTTGATTTATCGTCGTCGCGAAGTTCAACTGCTTCGTGAGTTCCTGTTGATGCTCCAGATGGAACAGCTGCTCGTCCGAGCGTCCCGTCTTCTAGGATTACATCTGCTTCCACCGTCGGGTTTCCGCGGGAATCTAAAATTTGTCTGCCTTTGATAGTTTGTATAGTCATTAGATCATTCTATGAGGCTATAAAAAAAATGGCAAGGAGAACATTGACAAAAACGGAATCATGCATTATGGTGCATTCGGGTTTGTGCGGTTGTTTTGATAGGCACTGAAGGAGGTTTTCATGTCTGATAGTACATTCAAGTTAAAAGTGTTGGGAGCGGGAGATTGGAAGACGACGCGTGAGCGGCATCCGGCATGCTTTGTGCTGACGGTGGGTACAAAAAATATGCTGCTCGATTGCGGATTCGGCGCGATGCATCAGATGGCGCACTACGGCATTTCGCCGCTTGAGATCGATGAAGTGTGGATCACGCATTTCCATCCGGATCACATGAGCGATCTGATTCCGTTTCTGGTACATCGGACGCTTGAAGCGAAGGACTTCGATGGTACGCCGAACAAGTTGACGCTTCGCGGGCCAAGCGGTCTTGAGCAGCGTATTGGTACGCTGTTCTCCGTATATTGTGCTGATGCCGTTCGAGATCCAGGAATGGTGGTGGAGGAAATTCAAGACAGCATGCCATTTGCCATCAGTGGATGCAGTGCGAATATGCGCATGATCCCTGTTCGGCACATCCCTGGTCATGAATCGGTTGCGTACGAAGTGGTGCTTGACGGCCGATCCTTCTTGTACGCCGGCGATGCTTGCGCTCCATTGGATGGGCAGCCAAAGCTGTTTCAGGAAGCGCTGGATTGCAATACGATCTTGCTTTCGGCAGGAGCAACGAAAACCGCAGGCGGACACATTGATTTTGATACCGCCATCTCGTGGATCGGAGTAGTCGGAGGAGTGGGTGTGCGACGACTCATCCTTAATCATGTTCCGGAGCAGTGTTTCGAAGCTGCTAAAGATTTTGCAAGAGGTGCTACGACGGCCGGCAGGCTTCAAGTCATCATTGCTCGTGATGGCGACGCATACCAGCTGACGTAAAATAATAGTCAATAACGACCTCGTCGAATTCTCGACGAGGCTTTTTTATACAAGAAAAAACACGCAATCAGGTGACTGCGTGTTCAATCGATTCACTTGGTTACAGGGCGAGTGCCTTCTTAATCATTTCCACGCCAGTTTCGAAGAACTGGGTTTCCGTGATCGGCGTCGTAGGATCCTCTACTCGATGTCTTTCTCCGAGGATAACCAGGGAGTCAACATATTGGCGATGATCCACTGCGAGTTCCTTCACCATTCTGATGACGGTGTCGGATCCACAGATTGCTTTCAACGCTTTTTCAAGGTCTGGACGTTCTTCGCCTTCTCGTGCCGCCATCGCAATTCCACCAATTAATGCTGCGATTGCTGGGTCGATGTACTCCGAGTATTGAACGGTCGGGTTTCCTCCCATCATGATCAGGAGCGCCACATGCGCATCTCCCAAATTGAGGCGATCGAGCACTTCTTCGTGGCTTTCTGATCCTCGAGCAGTAAGGTTTCTGTAGCGGTAGTCGCGGGTTGCAACCATTGCCGCTGTATGTACGCGATCCCCAAGTTGCTTTTTCAAAGCTGGGATCTGGTACACGGACGCATCTGAAACGGTGACGTCTGCTTCCGGGTCAGCGTCAAATGCGTCTTTCCCGTAGCCGTAGCGTCTTCCGTTGCTTTCCAGAACATAGTCTGCGATCACGTCTCCATTATCAAGGAGTTTAGTGAATTCCTCTGCAGGAATACAGATCTTTGTGCGATCTGCTGCCCCTCGCTGTTCGCGGTCAGTCGTTTTGGCCGCAACTGCAATGTTGACTGCCTTTTTTCTCCCAACGCGTTCCCCGACGATTTGGCCGTGTTCGATCAGTTTCTCGAGGAGAAAGTCTCGGCCGGTTGCCGAAGCTCCTGGCACAAGTAATACGGGTGATGACATAGGCTTTCGTACTCCCTTCTTTTTCTTTGCTGGTGAGGACTTAGAAGATTTCTTAGACGCTGAACCTTTTTTTTGCTTTGGTTTGATGGTTTTCATACCAAGCGATTGTAGCTGTACTTTACAGTAACAGTCAAGTGAATAGATTGTATAAAGAACCTTCCTCTATATAGCAGGTATCTGCATAAAAGTCAAGTGTCGATTTTTCATCTTTATCTTTAACCCTTTCTTTTGACGGATAGGCAAGTTTCCCATACAATCCTTTCATGACACCGAATAAAACAACAAAAATTGTATGTACGATTGGCCCTGCGAGCTCATCAGTAGACGTGCTGACAGGGATGGCAGAGGCGGGCATGAATATTGCTCGATTTAATTTTTCTCATGGTACTCACGAAAGCAACGTTGCATTGCTGAATACCGTTCGAGAGGCGGCAAGTAAGGCAGGAGTTGCCGTACAAGCGCTCCTTGATTTACAGGGTCCGAAGCTTCGTATCGGAATTCTTCCTGAAGAAGGAATGACGCTTACGGAAGGGGAGACTGTTACGATGCAGGCAGGAGTGCAGACGGCAGATGCTGGGATTATTCCTGTTCCATATGAAAGCTTGGCTACTCAAGTAAAGAAGGGCGGACTCATCTTGCTTGCGGACGGTACGTTTGAATTAGAGGTTCTTGATGTTCAGGGACTGTTCGTAACTGCAAAAGTATTGCTTGGCGGCCAGCTTCTTTCAAAGAAGGGTATTAACGTCCCGAACGTTTCATTAGTTGATGAAGCAATGACGGCGAAAGATTTGGATGATTTGCAGTTTGGGTTGCAGCACGATATGGACTACGTTGCGCTTTCGTTCGTACGATCCGCAGAAGATATTAAAATTCTTCGAGCGAAGATGGTTGAATATTTACCACAAGGCGCGAACATGCCGCTTGTGATTGCAAAGATTGAAATGCCACAGGCACTCGAAAATTTTGATGGAATTCTTGCAGAAGTTGATGGAATTATGGTTGCTCGAGGTGATCTTGGATTAGAGTCTCCGATGCATGAAGTGCCAATTTGGCAGAAGCGCATGATTAAGAAATGTCGAGAAGCGAAGAAATTCGTAATTACGGCAACAGAGATGATGGGATCAATGCAATACAACCCTCGACCTACTCGCGCAGAAGTATCTGACGTTGCAAACGCAGTACTTGATCATACCGATGCAGTGATGCTCTCCGGAGAATCTGCGATGGGAAAGTATCCAGTTCGAACGGTAAAGATGATGACCAGTATTATTACGGCAACGGAAGGGTCGGAATTCTACTAATCGGTTCAGTGTTCGGAAGGCAGTAATTCGGGTCGATAGCATTCTTGAGAAATAGTTGTGATTGTTTCTGTCCTTTCGCAGAGGGTGTGACGCACAGATAGGCGGTAGTTGTTTCGTCTGATGGTTCGAACGGAATCGGCGGGTTGGTTTGTGCTACGGTGTCCATAATTTGTTTCCAGATTGGCGTTGCGGTGACGACGCTTGGCTGGCTTGTCATTGGCGCGTTATCGCTGTTGCCCACCCACACTCCGATGGTAGTGTGTGCAGAGTATCCGAGTGTCCATTCGTCGCGGTAATCCGAGCTGGTACCCGTTTTTAATGCAAGTGGTTGATTGAAGTGCAAAAGAGATCCGAATATTGACGTGGTCATTTGCTCGTCGGAAAGCATGGATGTGATAAGCGATGCTACTCCGGAAGATACTGCCTGGTGTTCTTGTAAGATTGGCGGCTGCACTGCAGTTCCGAATTTATCTTGGATCTCTATAATTGTTTGCGGTTCTTTATATAGTCCATTGTCTGAAAATGTCGCATAGGCATTCGTCATGTCGTACAGTGATACTTCGTATGCGCCGAGTGCAAATGACAGGTTTGTCTTTGCGGATTCTGGCAAGTTAGAAATTCCCATACCCATTGCTTTTGCCACCACGTTGGTGCCACCGGCCAAATGGAGCACTTCAACAGCGGGAACGTTGAGGGAATTTGCCAGGGCGAATCCTGCGGATACGATTCCAAAAAAAGATCGGGTATAATTTTGGGGTGTATATGTTTTTGTTTTGCTGATTTGGTACGTAGTAGGAATATCGTGGAGGGGCGTTGCCGGAGTAATATTTCCTTGTTCAAGCGCAGTCGCGTACACGATAGGCTTGAATGACGAACCGGGCTGGCGCGGCGAGAGGGCCATATTAATTTGACCGTTTTTGCCCTCGTTCCAGGAAATATTTCCAACAAGGGCGAGTACTTGTCTGCTTGCCGTATCAATAACTATTGCCGATGCGTTATGTGCGTTATATGCAAGGAGCCTGTTTTTTTGATTGAGCAGTATATTTTCCACTTGAGTTTGGAGTATTGGGTCGAGAGTCGTTCGCACGTGCAATCCCTCGCCATACACGGTTTGTTCGCCAAAATGGGCAATAAGCTGGTCTCGTACCATCGTTGCAAAATAGGGAGCACCGATATTCTGGTCTTTTCTCGGAATAAGCGTTCCGTAATCGTGTAGATATTTCTCAGTATCATTTTGAGAAATCTTTTTCTGTGTGACCAAGTAATCTAAGATGCTGGCTTTTCGATTCGTTAATATTTCGGAAATTCCGTGTGCTGGAGTAAGGTCTGATGGCGCTGGCAGAAGGGCAGCAAGGGTAGTTGCTTCTCCAACAGTGAGATCCGATGCGTGCTTGCCATAGTATGTTTGGGCAGCTGCTTCGATGCCGAATGCGTTTTGTCCGAAGTAGGCAGTGTTTATGTACAGTTCTAGGATTTGCTGCTTCGTAAGCTGCTTTTCTAGCTTGAATGCCAAAAGCATTTCTTTGTATTTGCGCGCAAAGCTTTTTTCTGGCGATAGCATAGTGTTCTTGACTACTTGCTGTGTGAGAGTAGAGCCGCCGTATGCTAATTTTTTCAGCTTAATATCGTCTATGACTGCACGAATAATTCCTGGAAACGACAGCGCCCCATGCTGGTAAAAACTTCGGTCTTCTGATGCTAAGACTGCCTCCTGAACATAGTCCGGGACTTGGGAGATTGGTACGAATGTTTTCCGGGCAGGGGATTCAAATGTGAAGAATGGATTGCCTTCGCGATCCTCGATAGTCAGGCCAGAATCTCTTGTGTGTAATAACGTATTTTCATCCGGTATAATGTAGCTTCTATATTGCTTGATGGTGTATGCAATGCCGAACATCTCGAGCCCGAAGAGCACGAGAACAAAAATAAAAAAAGCGTTAGATGAACGTTTTTGCATAAGCTAATCAGCATACTGTGTATAGGTGCTTCTGTAAAATTGTCTTTGCGGTGTATGATTACGAGCATATGAGTTGGCTTGTTCCAGTAGCATCGGCGCATGAAGTGTATGTTCTTCAGCCTGGCAGGATTGCGAGCGATGTTGCAGTATCTTCTCCAAATCCGTTTACGGCAATTACTGGACATGCTGGCGAATTTATGGAGTGGTTTGGGATAGTTGTAGTAGTGTTGGCATTGCTCGCGTTTCTTTCCGCGAATACCCCATTACAGAAGCTTTTTGCAAAACCCATATTGTATATCAAGAAATTTGCTCCACTTGTTGCCCGCCTGACGCTCGGAGGCAGCTTGATTTTTTCTGGGTATTTTCAAGATATCTTCGGGCCGGAGCTTACATTGTCTGCAGAATATCATCACTTAGCCATTCCAATGTCGTGGCTGTTTATAGTATTAGGGGTTTGTATAGTGATAGGGTTTTTTACTCGCGTTGCCGCGATTATTAGTTTGCTATTGTTCGCCGGGGCCGTACTTACCTATCACACCTACATGCTTACGTATGTGAATTACTTAGGTGAGATGCTGATTATATTGATATTGGGCGGAGGAATGTGGTCGCTTGATCACCATTGGAGCAAATTACAATTTTTGCAGAAGTTTTTTAAACCAATGCACATCGTGTTCGAAAAATACGGCTTCTTTATTCTTCGTGTATTGTTTGGAATCTCGCTTATATATGCATCTATGTATGCAAAGTTTTTGCATAGCGATTTAGCGTTAGATACCGTTAACGATTATCATTTAACGCAATTTTTCCATTTTACACCGTTGTTTTTAGTCCTCGGCGCGTTCTTGGTTGAAAGCATGATTGGCATAGCGTTTATACTGGGCATATTTGTTCGATTCTTTGCAGTATTTTTCTTGGTATTTCTTACGATGTCTATTATCTATTTTGGTGAATCTGTATGGCCTCATCTTATTTTATTCGGGGTAAACATCGCCATCTTCTTGCATGGGTACGACCAATATACGCTCGGGGCGAAGTTGTTTAAGAAAAAGAAAAACCTCGAGCCGGTTGTCTAAATCTTTTTAAACACAAATAAGCTATTCGTATTCTCTAGCAAAACATAATTTGGATTTTGCTTGAGATTATAGATTGCCGTATTAATTTCTTTTCGAGATAGTGGCCACGAAGTGTATTGGTTAGAAATAATAATCCAATCTGCTGAAAAATTCGTAGCGCTGTCGATGTAATTTACCTTTTCCCTTGTTGCGAATACTGGGACAAATGAACTGATTGTTGCGACACTGTCTGATTGTGGAATTTGTTTTTGGATGGTTTGTAAGTGACTGCGCATCGCTACGGCATCGGGATTAATATCAGTATTAATATGTGAGAAATATTGATGAATGGGTAAATCTATATCACGAAGTGATATAGCATATGTGCTGTACATGAGTGCGATGCTCGCGATGATGAGGATATAGGCTTCTTTTGTGGCGATGATGGGTATGCGCCGAGCAATTCGTATAATCATAGCTATTCCCAATATACTTCCGTACGCAAGGACCGATGCCAGGCTGGCGCTATAGTGCAATTTCATGCCCCAGCGCTGTTGTTCCCCAGATAAAAAGCGAGCGATGAAGTTTGGTGCTGTGGCGAGGTATGAGAATGGGGAAAAGAATGGGAGATAGCTGAACGACGCAAAGGAGTTATTGAATGTTCGTACTTTTCTTGAATTGTCGAACATGTTTTGCCAAAGTTTAATTGGGTGGAAAAATATTCGCTTATCGATATCGAAATATGCCAACGCAGTGTGATTTTCTTGGAGTGCCGGCATAATATAATACGTTGTGGTGAAAAAATAGACGATAGAGATGAGTAGTGTAATGATCCCGAGGCGGCGATTTTGACCATAAGAAGAAGGCAGTAGCGACGCGGCCGCTACATAAAATCCAAATGCTCCAGTGAATAACGCTGCGTCTTCGCGCGTGATAATCGTGAGTGCGAATATGAGCCAATACAGTTTTTTCTTATCTGTTTCATATGCCCAAAAGAGCCATGCGAGAAGCGCACACGTGAATACGTTTGCATGAACATCGAAAGAGAGGGCGTATTGAATACCAAAAAAGAGAAGGTATGAGATTGTTATCGCGTATGCAAAAAATATGTTTTTGAATCTTCGGTATGCAATGTCACACAGCGCCCATGCGGATGTCGTGATAGCGATGATTTGCAGGATGAGCGGCGTTATGTCGTGCGGATACAGCGCGAATAATGGGGCTAAGGCAATCATGATAAAGTGCGCATGATCGCCCCATGCGCTTTCTCCTAATATGGAATTAAACGGCGGAAATGCGTGAAATGACGAAATATTGTACAAAATTTGCGTATAGGTCCCCAAGTCGATACCGTTTCGCAGATTTGCATATTCGGTCCAGTCGATTGCACTATAGAGAGCGACGGAAAGGATGATAATAATCCAAGGGGATTTCATGCAAATAAGTGTACACAACATACTAAAATCTGGCATACTGGAGGCTGCATATGCCCGATAATCCAAAGAGAAATCTCATGAGCCTATTGGGCCCTTATAAAGGGCTCGTCGCAGGGCTTGTTGCAATGACCGTTGGCGCGAATGCGCTTAACTTGGCTATACCGAAAATCGTTGCATACGGCATTGATCAATTTTCCCATGGGACATTCAACACCTCGTTTGTCTTTTGGGTATTTTGCGCAGTGGCGCTCGGTATTTTTGTATTTACTTTTTTGCAGATATATGTGCAGGTTATTGCGTCGGAACGTGTTGCGCGCGATTTGCGAAAGCAGTTGGTCGAAACGATTGCCAAGCATGATTACATGTATATCCAGGGCGTGACATCTGCAAAACTTCTCACAAACGTAACGAGCGATGTTGACGCGGTGAAAATGTTTGTATCACAGGCAATTCCATCGATCATTTCTTCTATCTTTTTGATTATTGGTGCCAGCGCATTGCTATTTATAACGAACTGGCGATTGGCTTCGGCAGTCATGGTGATTATTCCCATTATCGTGGTGACATTTTACTTTGTCCTTCGTCGCGTTCGTCACCTGTTTAAAATCGGGCAAGAGGCGCTCGATTGGCTCAATAAGGTGATTCAGGAAAGCATCTTTGCCGCATCGCTCGTTCGGTTATTGAATGCTCAGCACGTCGAGAGCAAGAAGTTTTTCGATGCCGCCGATAATGCAAAAAATATCAGTTTAAATATTTTGAAAATGTTCGCAACATTAATCCCGGTTATTACGTTTGCGACGAATTTGGCAACTATCATTATTTTGGGACTCGGAGGCCGGTTTGTAATCGCGGGGAGCATGTCGCTCGGAGACTTTACCGCGTTTAACGGGTACTTAGCTATTCTCGTATTTCCGATTATCATATTAGGCTTCACCTCGAACATGATTGCCATGTCGTCTGCGTCGTACCAGCGCATTGCCGAAGTGTTGGATGCGCCTACTCGAAAAGCTTCGGGCACAGTGTCTAAAAAAATACAGGGCGATATTGCAGTGCAGAACGTTACTGTTAAGCATAACGGCAAGCTCGTTTTAGATGATATTTCGTTTGATGTTCGTGCCGGCAAAAAGACTGCGATTGTAGGGCCTACTGCCGCTGGTAAAACGCAGTTGCTGTATGTGATTACGGGACTGCTGCAGCCTGAAGCGGGCGTTATTACATTTGATGGAGTACCTGCTGCAGATTACGATCAGCATGCACTTCGTCGTCAGATCGGTTTTGTGTTTCAAGATAGTATCTTGTTTAATTTGAGCCTGAAAGAAAATATCGCATTTACGGACGATGTTAAAGATGATGATTTGAATCGTGCGATGCAAACAGCTGAGATTGCGGACTTTATTACTACGCTCCCCGATGGGCTTAATACTATCGTGTCTGAGCGAGGAACTAGCTTGTCGGGCGGTCAGAAGCAGCGCGTCATGCTTGCGCGAGCATTAGCGCAAAATCCTAGTATTCTAGTGCTTGATGACTTTACTGCTCGAGTCGATATCGACACGGAGCAGCGTATCGTGCGAAATATAGAAAAAAATTATCCGAATATTACCTTGCTTTCTATTAGCCAAAAAATTGCCCCAATCGAGAGTTACGATCAGGTTGTTTTATTAATGGAAGGGGAGCTGCTAGCGAAGGGAACTCACCAGGAGCTTATGAAATCGTCTCCAGAATACGTTCAGATTTATGATTCTCAACAATCAATCAACGCCTATGAACTACAAGCTTAAAACTACTGATCAGTACGAAAAAAAGAATCCTCTTATGCTGGCTATTCGGCGGCTTGTGCCATTGATGGCTCCAGAAAAGCGCAACGTCTACATTGCTCTTACTATGATGTTTATCAACTCCACAGCGACCCTGGCAGGGCCGATCATTATTGCAAAAACAATCGACGGGGCAATCAAGCAACACGACATGATGGGGCTTATTATGCGAACAGCGCTGTTGGGTGTCGTGTATATCGTGGCGCTGGGCGCAAACTATACGCAGATTGTTACCATGGGTAAGGTGGGGCGTAGGGTGCTGTTTCAGTTGCGAAACACGCTGTTCAGCAAGTTGCAGTCATTGCCTGTGGCATTTTTCAACCAAAATACGGCAGGAGACATTATTTCTCGTATTAACAGCGATACGGAAAAGCTGAATAACTTTTTCGCCCAGGCGCTCGTGCAGTTTTTGGGGAATTTATTCCTGATTGTTGGAGCGGGCATATTTTTGCTATCGCTCAATATTAAACTGGGCCTAGTTGCGCTGGTGCCTGCAATAGGTATTGCGATTATTACACGCATGATAAGCGGATATGTAAGCCGCTCTACAGTGCGGAGTTTGCAAACTCTCGGTACGCTTAGTGCTGAGATACAAGAAAGTATTACGAATTTTAGAATTATCGCAGCATTTAATCGACAGGATTATTTTCAGGAAAAGTTTGAACTGGTAAACGAGGAAAATTATGCAGCGTCCGTGAAGGCCGGCGTTGCAAGTAATATCGCAACTCCTATTTATGGGTTTGCAAGCCAAATCGCACAGCTGCTCGTACTTCTTGCCGGAGTATATTTTATAATGCAAGGGTCGCTTTCTATCGGACTTCTCGTAGCGTTCTTGCTCTACGTTCAAAATTTTTATTTCCCGCTTCGCCAACTGGCACAAATCTGGTCTTCGTGGCAACTGGCGCTCGCAGGGCTTGATCGCATTTCTGAAGTTCTCGGAATGGAGTCTGATATGAAAACTTTGCCCAGCAAAGGAAAAGATGAGTCCGGAAATCTTTTGGAATTCAAGAATGTTTCGTTTATGTATCCGGAAGGGAAGGAAGTCTTGAAAGACATTTCGCTTATTCTTGAAAAAGGGAAGACATATGCCCTTGTTGGTCCGACGGGCGGAGGGAAAACGACTACGGCATCGCTTATGGCGCGGTTGTATGACCCTACGAAAGGAGAAGTGTTTCTCGATGGCATGGATATTCGTTCGTATGAAGATGCTAAGCGTGCAGCCATGATCGGGTTTATCCTGCAAGATCCATTCCTATTCACGGGCACGGTTCGAGATAATATCGTATATGGAAACGATACCTACTTTGAATATACAAACGATCAGCTACAAGTATTGTTAGAACAAGAAGGGCTGTCGGAATTACTAGCTCGGTTTGAGGATGGTCTTGCAACGAAAGTGATGTCGAGCGGAGAATCTATTTCTTTGGGCCAGAAACAGCTTATTGCATTTATGCGCGCAGTGCTTAGGCATCCAAAGCTTTTGATTTTGGATGAAGCAACTGCAAATATTGATACCGTTACTGAACAGCTTCTTGAGAATATCTTGCGCAAACTTCCGCAAGAAACTACAAAAGTCATTATCGCGCATCGGTTAAATACGATAGAAGATGCGGACGAGATTTTCTTTGTGGGCGGAGGCGCGGTGACGCTTGCGGGCTCCATGCAGCATGCGGTAGAAATGCTGATGCATGGTGATACGAAAAAACCCTGATATAGTATTTTGTATGAACGAAAAACTTCCAAAACAAGAATCGGAGAAAGGTGCTATAGAGAGACGTGTCGAGGGCATGTTAGCAGATAAGGGGCTTACTATCGCAGGGAGGGATTTTGAAAAGCCCTGGGGCGGATACTTTGTTATTGCGGACGAGGATACTCAGAAATTTATCAAGACATTCTTTTTGGAGCATGCCGAGCTATTTACAAGCCAAGAGCAAAAATTAAGCCCGAAGATTTTGGTGGTTGAAGCGGGACATCGACTTTCGTGGCAGTACCATGATAGGCGACAGGAATGGCATAAGGTTGTAGAGGGGCCGGTTGGGTACCCATTGTCCGAAACGGATGATCAGCCAGAGGCAGTTGTATATCAGCAAGGCGATCTCATACAAATCCCCAAGGGAACGCGGCACCGCTTAGTTGGATTAGGTGACTGGGGCGTTGTTGCGGAAATTTGGCAGCATGTGGATCCGGAACATCCGTCGAATGAGGCAGATAATCATCGCGTGCAGGATGATTATAATCGTGCGTAGCTTAGAATAGTCCGCTCGCGTATTGTTCCACCATCCATACGAGTATACCCGCAGCGAATCCAAGAAGCGCTGGAACTGTTCCTATT
This sequence comes from Candidatus Anderseniibacteriota bacterium, assembly GCA_021414205.1. Lineage (GTDB taxonomy): Bacteria > Patescibacteriota > Andersenbacteria > UBA10190 > UBA10190 > HO2-45-11b. The sequence continues at coordinate 309,823 of JAIOOW010000002.1, read as the reverse complement.
TTGAAATATTTTCCAAACGAAAGTTCCTTGATCATACCCATCGCGACTACGCCCGATGCGGATCCTACGATAAGGAGGGATCCTCCCGAAGTTACACATAGTGCAAGGAGTACCCATAAGCTGGGGGATACGTTTGGAAGGGCATTGATAGCCGCGGCAGTAAGAGGGATGTTGTCCACGATTGCGGATGCGAAGCCAAGGCCGATAAACGCTTCAATGACTCTTATGGCGTCCGGGAATTGTCCTAAGACAGTATTTGTAATCGTTTGGAGAACTCCAAGTGCCGTCAACGCTCCTACTGACAGCAATATTCCGATAAAGAATTGGATACTCTCAATGTCAGTGCGCTGCATGAAATTTTGAATCTTTGCTTGCAGATGGGTTGTCTGTGGGCGTACGCGTTTTGCAAAATCAATCATGACCCATACAATCCCAAGGCCGAAGATGATTCCCATGTATGCAGGGATGTTGAATAAAGATGCTGCTAGGGGCATGAGGAACGCAAGGAGCGAAGCGATAATAATTGCAGTGTCTGATCGTGAAATTCGTAGTGTCGGTGCTTCGCTATTGGTCGTAACAAGGTCTTTAGTGGATATTTTTCTGAACAGTAATGCTCCAGCTACGCAGGTAGTGGCAAGGCTCGGAAGAAAGCCGAGAGATAGAATCTGGACTGCAGTAAATTTATGCGCAAACCATAACATGATCGTATTTAGGTCCCCGATAGGGGATGTGGATCCGCCTGTGTTTGAAGCAATTACAATCGCAATGGAAACGAGAATAAGAAGTTCTTTCGGGAATAATCTTCTCGCAATCTGAATCATGATGATCGTGATGGTAAGATTGGCAATAAACATGGAAGCGAAGTAGGTAATTCCAAGGAGCACCCATGCAAGATTTCGCATGGAAAAGTTAATAGAACGCAGCCAAGATTCGAGCAAGTCGAATGCATGGTAGTGGATAAGGATTTCTACTAGCGTCATTGCGGCAAGTAAAAATACGAGCAAGCCAAACAGGTCGGACCCTGTTTGTGTTATTTGCTGATTAAATGACTGCATGGGAATCGTTACGGCTGCAAGAATCCAAAGGAATACTGCGAGAAGTGTTGCGGTCGCAGCCTTGCTGACGAATAGTTTTTGCTCCATGGTTATCATTGCATACCCTGCAATAAAAAGAATTGCAGCAACTAACTCGATCATAGAAAATTATTATTAGATGTAAGTGCTGTGGCCTTCGTCGTCGGTATCGGCAGGCGGGGGTCAACGTTCTTCAGTATAGATCCGTACTAATATATGTCAAAAAAATATGACACTATTTTTTATATAAGTAGAAAAAATCCTTACTATGGCCATGTATGTACTGTTTTGATCTGTCATGAGCATCTTTCATAAATGGGATGGACGTGAGGGTTCTTGTTGTAGGGTCCTTAGTGAAAAAGTTAAATGATACCCAGGCAGGGTTGATGTCTAGCTGCATAGCATTTACTGCGCCTGCGGTTTTGAGGGCGTATGCCAGCGTTGCGGGGGTGAGGTTATTTCCTCCTGTATAGAGGAGATTGCCCGTGCTTGTAATGCCAATGCCGGAACGCCATGTATATGTTTGTGAAGTAAGTGTTCGCCCCCATTGCGCTTTATTCTTTGGATCGGTAACTGCAAGGTTCCCATTTTCAATTAAAATCGGACAATTTTGCCTGACAAATGAAATGTTTTGACCCAAATCTTGCCCTGTGTAATTGATGATATCTAATTCTCCTGTAGTTCGCGCGATGAGTGTTGCCGTATTTTGTTTGAGCGGTGCATACGTGATTCCGTCTGCGATCATTCCATATTGTCCGTCGTTATATAAAAATCCGCCATCAAATGCGCCGATTACGTTGTCGCTTTGAATGGTATTTTGAGGGATTCTGCCGGTTCCCGGATGTCCGAATGATCCGCCTGGTTCTTTTATGCCTGCAACAATGCCAAGCGATAGTTGCTGCATGTCCATTTGAATAATTGTGACGAGCGCATATGGCCTGTCAGAATCTGGGCGAATAAAAGTCGTGGCGACAGGTTCCTCATTTGGAAACTGGTTGAGAATGACTTTTTTCCAAATTCCCTCGCCTTCCAAAGTTGGCATGTTGGCCGGAGTTGGGAGGGGGGTAAGATTGAGGCGCGTGTTTGTATTGTTTATATCGCTTACATCTCTTTGGGATATTGCGGAAATAGGAAGTGTTCCATGATAGGTAATTCTCTTGATGGTATCCGATGTGTTAAAAAATATTTTCTCAAAATAAATTACCGCCGTATCTCCGATGAGCGGACGCACGATGTTATCGGCAATATCCGACGCGAGTTGCGGATTTGCGGATATGATTACAATCGGAGATGCAAAGGTGATCAATACGACAACTGAAATGAGGATGATGAGAGATCGGCGCATAGTATGCCTGATTATACGTATTTTTAAGGTTTTAAGAAAATTTCAATCTTCATCTTCGTGTCATGAATTATTGCTATACTGCATTCATGAAGTTCAGAAAATATATCCAAATCACTACTGTGCTTACTGCGTTTTTTGCGCTTGTTTTTATTAAAAATATATTCGGTGGCGATCAAAAGGCGGGTACTGCCATCGCTCCGAACCCGACCGTCATAGCGTCGCTTCCTACGAGTATTTCTCAGCCCGTTGCAACTTCCACCCCGTTCCCGACTCCTATTCCTATATCTACAAATAATCCAGTTGCCACTCCGAAATCAACTCTTGCGCCGACACCAACTCCGCGAGCATCTCAATATAAAGACGGGACATTCACCGGAACAGTTGCGGATGCATTTTATGGGAATGTGCAAATTCAGGTGGTAGTAACTGGCGGAAAGATTTCTCAGGTGAATTTTTTGCAATATCCGAACGATCAGAGAACAAGTCAGTTTATCAATCAGCAGGCAATGCCGATATTGCAGTCTGAGGCAATCGCTGCGCAAAGTGAAAAAGTGAGCGGAGTTTCAGGGGCGTCTGCTACGAGCCAAGCATTCGAGCAATCACTTGCCAGTGCATTGCAGCAAGCTCGCGCATAACTTTTCTATGTTCATCGATAAACTTCTCAATAGCATTACGATGTATCGGCTGACGCTGTATTATCTTATAGCCCTGCTTGTGCTTGCGGCAGGGTTTAGTGCTATTGGATTGCTCCCGTATAACCCACTAGACATCGCAATAGATGCGTTTCTTGCAGTTATAGTTTCTTGGATTGCCAATTACGGATTTGCGAAAGTTGTTCATGCAACTACCAATACGGAATCAGTATTTATCACCGCGCTTATTATTGTGTGCTTGGTTCCAGTTGCATTTCCGCACAATGCATTATTCTTGGCCGCGGCGTGTATATTCGCGATGGGGTCAAAGTATTTGATGACGATTGAAAAGCAACATGTGTTTAATCCTGCTGCGGTCGGTGTGCTTGGCATTTCTCTTTTATCTCCTGAGCATGTTGCCACGTGGTGGATGGGGACGCCAATTATGATGCCGTTTGTTCTTATTGGCGGATTATTATTGCTTCGCAGAATTAGGAGAGAGGCGATGGTATACGTATTTTTTGCTGTGTATTTAGTTGCTTCTATTGTTGCGTTCAGTATTCAAGGAACATTTTTTTCTTCGTTTTTAACGATATCTCAAGTGTTGCTGTTTCACTCCCCGGTATGGTTTTTGGGCTTGGTCATGCTTACTGAACCGTTGACTGCCCCCGGTCGCAAGCGTCCTCAGCTTGTGTATGCAGGCTTGGTAGGCCTTCTTGTGGCAACAGAACAAATGCGCTTTTCTCCGATAAGCTTTACTCCGGAAGAAGCTCTCGTTATTGGCAATATAGCTGCGTACATGATGACACCTCGGCATCGCCTTGTGCTTGCATTGCAAAACAAAGTCCAGCTTACTGCGGATACATTCCATTACATATTCAAGCTTGCAGAGCCCCTTGCATTCAAATCCGGACAATACATGGAGTGGACGCTACCGCACCATAAAACGGATTCTCGAGGCAATAGAAGATATTTTAGTTTAGTCTCCGCGCCTAAGTCGGATGAGATTGCAATCGCCGTAAAGTTTTATGACAATTCGAGCAGTTACAAAACAAAACTCAAGGATCTGGAGATCGGCGAAGAAATTATTGCATCGCAACTCGGTGGCGATTTCACGCTTCCGAGAAATATTGAAAAAAAGAAATTAGTATTTATTGCGGGAGGTATCGGTATTACGCCGTATATTAGCATGATCGAGCATATTGTTTCCGAGAATAAAACATGCAATATCACGATGTTGTACTCTTTGAAATCCATAAACGATGCTGTGTTCGTGGATGTGTTGGAAAAAGCGCGAGCACATGGCGTGAATACGGTGTATACGATTACAAGCAAAGATGCTGTTCCGAACGATTGGGAATGGAATGTCGGAATGATAGATGCTGCAATAATTCAAAAAGAAATTCCGGATTATGCAGAAAGAATGTTTTATATATCAGGTCCACAATTAATGGTTCAGGCTTTGGAAAAGACTATTCGAGACATGAGCATCCCGAAGAAGAAAATCATTACGGATTACTTCCCTGGGTTTGCTGGGTAGAGGGTAAAAGATTCTAGTAGAACAGTTTTGTCGACAACGTACGCCGTGAGGTTGGATGTTGCGTAGCCATCGGGAATAGAGAGGGAAACGCGTGCTGTTGTTTCTGAAATTTTTGTGTGGCGCACTAATTTACTGTAATTAATTGGAAGCGGGATGAGTGTAGTACTGTCTGCAAGAATGATCGACACTTCGTCGCACAGCGCATGCTGATCTGGGGCGTTGAGGTCTACGGTAATTCTCCTGAAAAACTGGCTGTACGAACTCGATGATATGATCCACTTGGATTGGGGCGCATAGGGAAGCGGTCTCAGTGATGCCATGCCGACGCAATCGATGCTTCCATCTTTATCGAATAAATCAAAGCCGTCCCAGTATTTTCTTGTTATGAATTTTACTCCCGTGCTCGCAAGGAGTAGCCATGCAGTAACCATGTGAGGAATTTCATGAATAGTTTTGATATTTTGAAATACGTTTCGCGCGGGGTTTGTTGCGTTGTATGCGCGCATGGCGGCAAAGAACGTTCGCAGTGGCCCCTTCTTATGGACGTGGGCATGAATTGTGGCATTTGAATCCGCCGGAGCTTTAATGGTTGCGATAGTGAGGCTGTCTAATGGGAATGGGAACCCAGATGTTTCGAAATAAATATTCTCTGTCGTAAATTCTATGCGATCGGAATGCATGTCCCCACGAAAGGCGAATGAATACGTTTGTGCGTGGGGTACTCCAAGTAATTCTCCTTCTTCATTTCTTCCAAACATGAGCATGCCGTGGGCAAGGAATGTATTACTTGATTTATCGCGCGCGATAACTCCGATGTACACGCGCAAGCTTTGCAGGCCAATTTGATCAAGCGTAGGGATGATTGTTGGAGAGGTGATATGGATAGTATCGAAAATATATGCATTTGCCTGCGTGAGATCTGCATGAGAGAGTTGTTCTTGAATCTCGGGCTGTATTGCATGATCGGTGTTCGTATCAAGGTAGTGCTTGTATGGGAGGTAGTAGATATATTTTCCTGCGGCCAGTGCAATGCCGTGATTGCCTAATGCAAGCGATGCGTTAATGACAAATTTGTTCGGATTTTCTTCTGCGGGTGCGGTATGTAACCGATATCGCTGCTGTCCTGAAGGGGTTAATGCGAACACGTGCCCTTCTGCATTTCCGCCATAAATGAGGTATTCCTCTTTTTGTTCCGGATCAATACCTGCAACTAACGATGCGCGCATGACTGATTTTTCTTTATGCATCCACAAAGAAGTTCTCGTTGTAATATCGTGCATGATAATTTCTCCGGAACTGGATGCCGTGATAATGCGTCCGTCTGGAGTTACGAGCGGAGTTGCGTATGCGTGTGTCGGAATTGAGGTAGTCCACAGAACGTTACCTGTATGTCGATTCATAATGATCATGGTTCCGTTCAGCGTGCATTCGATCAGATAATCATCGTATATAACGGGGGATGAAATCATCGGATTTTTCAAATCGGTTTTCCAGAGCAGCGATCCGTCTTCGCACTGCAGCGCGTACATATATCCGTCGAACGATGCGGCGTATACGATGCCACTGTTATCAAATGTTGCAGCTGACCAAATGAATAATCCTGTTCTGAATTTCCAGCGCAACGCTCCTTCGGGAGTAAGCGAGTATAAGAAAAAATCGTCATTGCCCGCGTAGATGTTCCCATCGGGCCCTATTGCCACATTGCCTTCCCACCAATAGCTTGTTGCCAGCGTGAATTGATCTGGTGTTCTAGCACTTGTTACGTCAAATGACCAAATCTTTTTTCCGTTCTTATCTACGCAGTATATATGCCCATCTCCTGAGGGAACGATGATGGTTCCATTCGGATGTAGTGCCGCTGCAGAATCGATGATTTCACCCGTTTCAAATTTCCAGAGTACTTTTTTCTGTTTTGGATCATATGCGTACAGATAGTGATCTGCGCTGCCCGCATACACTATTTCGTTTTCATCGATGACAGGAGTAGAAAAGATGAGACCGTTTGTAGGAAAGGCGCTTGCAGACGGGGATTCGCCTTGGGGAATACGTAAAACGCCCAATCCGGTATTTTGGGCGTTTTGGCGCATAGTTGGCCAGGGAATAGGCATAACCTGGTATTATGGGGTATTTTTGAGCGGAAAGGAAAGACGTGCTTGCGTCCCTGTTTTTTCGTCGCTTTGTATAGAGATATTTCCGTTGTATGTTTTTGCGATTGATTGAACAATGGAAAGGCCGAGTCCGCTTCCTCCTGTTGCTCGCGTTCTGCTCTCATCTGCTCGATAGAACCGGTCGAATATTTTTCCCAGATCTTTTTTAGGAATACCGACGCCCGTGTCTTGAACAATAAGCGTTACTATATTTTTTTCTATCGCAAGAGATACGGTTACGGAGCCTTCTTTTTTATTGTAATCAATAGCGTTTTTTACAAGGTTCATCACTGCTTGAGAAAGATGTTCCGGATGCGCCAGTATTATGACTGGTAATTCAGGTAACTTCGAAATAAGCGTTACCGAATGTTTTTCTGCATATGGTGCAAGTCGAGTGATGACGCCAGTTGCAATCGCACTAAAATCGACAAGCTGACTTAATACGTCTTTATTGTTTTCCCTATCAAGTCGAGATATTAATAATAAATCTTTTACGATTGCGCTCATGCGGCCCACTTCTTCCAAATGGCTTTGTGCTTGTTCTTTTGCGTTCGCACTTATTTTTTTATCTGCGAGCTCGTTTTCCAAATCTGTTTGCATAATTGCAAGCGGAGTGCGCAACTCATGCGATGCATCGCTTAAAAATCGACGCTGTTTTTCGTATGCTTGCTGGATCGGCTGCAGGGTGATTCCTGCGAGTATATAGCTTAATCCGATTCCGCCGACGATGAGGACGCCGTTTACGAGGAATAAGGATAAGGCTAGTTCAGTGCGAGCTTCATCCGGGAAGTTTTGCTCGGGATCAAATGGGGGTGGGGGCAATGGGATTGGCTGTTGAGTAATGATGCGATGAGCAGCCCAACGGAGGTCGATTCGTGTAGAAAATCTGGAGTATGTAATGACGCTCGAAACCATCAACACAAACAGCAAGATAATTGCATAAATAAGCGTGAGCTCGATTCGAGCGCGCGAAAATTGTCCGCTAAGCAATGCGGTACCCTTTTCCTCGAATTGTTTCAATACGTTTTGCATAAGCTGTTGGCAATTTTTTTCTAATATTTTTTACGTGCACGTCAACGACGTTGCTTTGCGAATCATAGAATATATCCCACACGTGGTCGAGGAGATCTTCTCGGGTAATGACCGCCCCCTCGTTGCGCAGCAGGTATTCAAGCAAGCTGTATTCGCGAAGCGTAAGGGGAATTATTTTATTATTAATAGTCAGTTGTTGCGCCTTTGTGTTGAGTGTCAATTTTTCAAGTTTTAAAATATCTGGGACAACTTGCTTTGGTCTGCGAAGAATGCTTTTGATTCGAGCGAATAATTCTTCGAATGCAAAGGGCTTTACTAAGTAATCATCTGCACCGATATTTAGCCCCTCTACCTTGTCCGCAATTTCATCTTTGGCTGTTAAGAATAAGATTGGGGTTTCAATCCCGGATGTTCGTAGATTGTTGCAAACGGTGATGCCGTCTCGGCGGGGCATCATAATATCCAAAATAATCAAATCGTATGCTTGTTTTCGCGCCAGTGTTTCTCCGGCAAGTCCGTCGAATGCAAAATCCACTGCATACCCTTTGTTTTGCAGGCCTTTTACCAAGCCTTTATTGAGCTTTGGTTCGTCTTCAACTACTAATATTCGCATGATTCTATAATACCTTACGCTGGTGAAGATGAGATGAAGGCGCACAGCGCAGAAGCTGCTCGCTGTGGCTGCTCGAGGGGGAGCAAGTGCCCTTCGTCATCCAAGTAGGTGCACGTTATATTGGTAATATCGCCGCATAGGCGTTGTATGTCGCTTGGTTTGCAGAACACGTCGTCTGTTCCTGCAATAATGCACACGGGCATAGTCAGGCTTGGTGCGTATGAAAATGGATCTATTCGCTGGAGGCTCGCAAAGTTTTCAAAAATAACGTTCTCGTGGAATTTTTTTGTATTGTGCAACCCTTCGGACAAAATGCGTAAGCGATTCCTTATCGATCCGGTTTTGAAGAGCATGAGATTGGCGCACATATCGGAAACCGGATTAATAAGATAGCTGCGGCGAAGCGGTGATGGAACATACTTGGCAGAAGAGTAGTAGATCGCCCCGATGGCAGCTCGTACGGAGTTCTCGGACACTACTGGGCTCATGAGAATAAGTTGACTGATTTCGTTGCCGTATGTATGAGCGAACACAAGTGCAATTGTTGCTCCGAATGAATGCCCGACAACGATGGGGCGTATCATGTGTATTGCAATGCAAAATTCATGTAGCCAGTCGGCATATGCTTCAATGGCGTGCGGTGTAGTCTGCCACGATTGGGATTCTCCGTACCCAGGCAGGTCGGGGATAACAACATAGTACGAATCAAGATGCTCTGCTATGGATGTGAATCCAAAATGGTCCCCCCTGAATCCATGGATGAGCAGGACAGTTGGTTTGGATGGATCGCCATACGTCCAATACGCTACATCTGATTGTCGAATGGTTATGGTATGTTTTTGAAACTCTTGTTTCATTCTTTTAGACTACCTTGAGAGGTTTTTTATTGCACGTCTGCGTTGAGAGTGTATTATATAACCATATGAAGCTACGCAATTTTGCAATCTGTTTATTTGTCAGCATTGTCGTATTTGGCACGATATACGCCGTCGGGCAACAGGTATTGCGGCAGAGTGCGAACGATCCACAGATTCAGTTGGCGGAAGATATCGCCCGCTTGCTCGATGGAACGGCGAAGCCATCTGATTTGGCGAGCACGAGCCGTATCGATATGGCAGCAAGTTTGGCGCCGTTTTTGATAGTGACGGATTCCAAGGGGGCCGTGCTTGAAACGACGGGTCAGCTCGATGGCAAAGATCCTGCAATCCCGTTGGGTGTATTCGACAGCGCAAAGAAGATGGGCCAGGATCGCGTTACGTGGCAGCCAAGAAAGGGTGTGCGCATCGCGCTTGTGGTTGTCCCATATAAAGACGGATACGTTGCGGTTGGACGCTCACTTAGAGAAGTGGAGAAAAGAGAAGACAGCGTATTTAGAATAGCTGGCAGTGCTTGGGGCGCTCTTGTTATATTGTCTTGTATTGGATACTTAGGAATGTTGCGGATGAAATCTAGGAAGTAGTTGATCCCCATGACCAGTATGTTGGGGAAAGGATATTGGTTAACTGCGAGCATAGTAAGTTGTCTTATCGTGGCTGGAGTATTGCTTGCAGTGCAGTATGATTCTTTGGTTAAAACGAGCGCACCAACTTCTTCTCAACAACAAAAAAATATTTCAGGCACGCTTAAAGGGGGGTCCAGTATTCCAATAGGCAATCACACGCTTACTGTTCAAGCGAGAACGGCAAGCGGAAAAACGGTTCAGGCGTCAACGAATTTTACAGTGAATGCAAATAGTGATCCGTACAAGGCGCTAATAATTTATCCAACGCCTCGAACCGCGGCGCAGGATAGTGAAGTGGCCGGCGCATGCAGGTCATTAGGAGATGCCGCGAATGTGTTTGATATTAAGCAATTCGGTGCGAAGGGGGATGGCATAACAGATGATTATGCTGCTATGCGTGGCGCAGCCGCGTTTATTTCTCAGCCTGAGAATGCGGGCAAGACGCTCTACTATCCTCCTGGAACATATAAGGTAGATAAAGTGATTGATAGAAAGGCGTACCCCGATAATACGCAGGCAGATTTCTTTAATATTCGATATGTTAATCCTCAGAATATTAAGCTGATCGGATGCGGTGCGATTATTGATGTGAAGGGTGATTTTAAAAAGAATAAGAGAGCGTTTATTTCTGGAAATTTATGGAGAGGTGATCTTGCACAGGTTAGCCCATTTGATATCCGTTTCGGGTCAGGGTTTTTGGTTTCTGGATTTGAGATATATGGAAATCTAGATAAAATGTCGAAAGATAATAGTGTAGATATCGTCGAGGATGGTGGGCGAGGACTCAGTACGAGTGGTGGCCAGAATTATGTGTTAGAAAATTTGAATATTCATGGATTTTCTACTGATGGAATGTTCCTTGGAGTCGGTTTTGAATATAAGCCAGATATTAATGCAACAGTGAGAAATGTAATTTTAAAAGGAAATGGAAGGCAAGGGTTATCGATTCAGCAAATGCGGGGCGGAACATTTACGAATGTGCAATTTTTGAGTACGGGGGTTGGTGCATATGGAGGGCATTCTCCTAGGGCTGGGGTAGATATTGAGCCAATTTATTGCGTGAGTGACTGCCCAGATTCGATGAATCGTAAGGCTCAAGGGCTTTCAGCTAATACGGGGGATATTACATTTACCAATTGTACATTTTCAGATAATTTGGGGGCTCAACTTGTTTCTGCTGGCAATCTAGGAACTGAGAATATTACCGTTCAAAACTCCACGTTTAATAACCTCAACTCAGGCTCGCGAGCAGCAATTGCATTGGATGGTAAAAATGGAGTTATTGCTAATAATACGTTTGTGACCGCCAAGACCGCTATAGCTATAGATGCAGCAACGCCAACTGTTGATATTCATGATAATACGATAACGAGCGTAGCTACTACCCCGTTTAGATTCCCGGTTGTTGAGATTTCCGCAGGCACCGTATCGTTTAAAAATAATCACATTATAATCCCCGCAAGCGCATACAATGACCAAAACAGCGTAGTGGTGAATCTCGCAGCTGTTACTACGTCTGCTCTTAATATATTCGAGACAACATTGAGCGATTCTGTTAAAAAAGCGTTTACCGTAACGTATGGCTCTGGTACCAAAGTTCAGCAAGATAATTATCTTCAACCGAAATATATAAAGCCGTTTGGTATCACTACATTCACTAATCCCTATTCGAAGTAATTATGCTAGATATACGCGCCATTTTTATCGGGTTTGCAGTAGCGTTAGGGGCAATTGTAGTGATTGTTCTCGCTATATTATTTTCTCCCTATATTGGAACACGGGTTGCCCCCGGACTTTCGTTTAAGATTTTAGGACCATCGGTGTTAAAAACAGGAGAACGTATGACTATAACCTGGGACGTGAGCACTCAGGGTTCAAGGGCATATCCGTACGAAAAAATAGAATTTTGTCCAGGAAAAACGAGTATCGGATGTGTTCAGTTAAGCGCAGTTGCTCCAAATACGGGGAAGGCAGTTGTAGAAATTCCTCAGCTCAAATCCAAAACAGGATATATCAGGCTTACTGCGCGAGATGCATCTAAAAAGTTATTATGGATGCTGTCTTCTCGAAGTCCGGTAAAAGTTGTTCCCGGTAAAACAGTGATTGCTGTTCAACAACCTTCTGATAATTCTGGTGGTGGAGGCGGCGGGGGTGGAAGTAATGATGGGGGAGGAAGCGACCCTACTCCAAATCCAACAGCGACCTTAACCGTCACTCCTGCTCCCAGTACTGCTGCGACGCCTAGCATCGTATTTACAGCTCCTGCCCCAGGATCTTCTGTGCTCACGGGGTCTTCTGTGCAAGTGCAGGCTACGATGACCTATTCCAGTACAGACCCTATTACATGCCAGACGTGGTTATTAGACGGCAAGCCGATTGCAAATACGGCGTGGAATAATGGTGTGCCGCCCTGTTAATCTTGGTATAGTGTGCTTATGTCATCCGTATCTATATACGTAGCGTTTATCGGCGGGGTGGTATCTTTTTTTGCGCCGTGCGTATTGCCAATTATTCCAGGATTTTTAGCGTATTTAGCAGGTGCTGGCACTAAGACGCCAAGCAGGAAAGAAATGGTGATCAATAGTATTTTCTTCGTGCTGGGCTTCTCAATTCTATTTGCATTACTTGGTGTGCTTCTTAATACGGTGCTGCTTCACGTTGCTCCAACGGTTCAATCGTGGCTTGCTCGCATTGGCGGACTGTTTATTATTTTCTTCGGCCTGTATTTAGTTAGGCTTATAAAAGTTCCATTCCTGGAACGCGATCATAAATTTTCCGTTCACACATTTTCTTCTCGATACGTAACATCGATGTTATTCGGCGCGGCTTTTGCAGCTGGGTGGACGCCATGCGTAGGTGCTGCGCTCGGAGCAATATTATCGCTTGCAGTTACGCAGCCTGGTCAATCATTTGCGCTCCTACTCGCATATTCGCTCGGGCTTGGCATTCCATTTATCGTTGTCGGATTCTTCGCCGCACAAGCGCAGGTGTTTATTAACAAATACGCATCTAAATTCGAAATTTTATCTATTATCTTTGGAGCGATATTAATTTTGCTTGGTATTTTAGTGTTTACTCAAAGCTTGAGCCTTATTGCGAATTGGGGAGTATTAAATAGCATATTGTTGCAATCATGAAACAATTATCACCTCGCCATAGAAATAGTATTTTAGGAATAGTGTTAATTCTTATTGCCGGTGCAGTATGGTATTTAGAGTCTATTTCGTCGCACCATAGCGCAACTGGCCCAGGTGCTGCTATTCCGATTGCAAGCATGGCAGGCTCTGCTGATCGCTCTGCAATTATCGCTCAAAAGGCGAAGCAATATCCTCGCGCAGTAGACTTTGTGAATCCGAGCGGGTTTGTAAATACGGATCCGTTTAAAATTCAAGATTTGATCGGTAAAAAAGTTATCTTAATAGACTTCTGGACGTACAGTTGTATTAATTGTCAGCGAACTCTTCCTTATGTAACAGCGTGGTACGACAAATATAAAGACCAAGGGTTAGAAATCATTGGCGTGCATACTCCTGAATTTCAATTCGAGCACGATATCAATAACGTAAAGGCTGCCACTCAAAAATACGGAGTGAAGTATCCTGTGGTGCTCGATAACGATTACGGCACATGGAATGCATTTCAAAATCAATATTGGCCGCGGGAGTATCTCATAGATATCGATGGCTTTATCGTGCATGATCATGCGGGCGAGGGCGATTACGATGTGACGGAAAAGGCGATTCAGGATGCGCTTAAAGAACGCGCGCAAGTGTTAGGTCAAAAAGAAGATATTAAAACAGATATGGCTAATCCGACGAATGCAATTTCCGTAGACACTGCGCAGGTAGGGAGTCCAGAAACATATTTCGGATCGGCGCGCAATCAATATTTTGGGAACGGAACGATCGGCAAGACGGGCATGGGGCAATTCCAGGTACCGGCAATTCTAAAAGACAATACATTCTACTTGGATGGTTCGTGGGATATTCAGCAGGAATACGCGCAAACTATTTCCGCAGGCGCATCTATCTCGTACAAGTATCGAGCGCAGCATGTGTACTTTGTTTCAGGATCGATGCAGCCGAATTCCGTGCAGGTGTATCGCGATGGTGTGCTGGTAAAAACAATTTCTGTACAGGCAAATCAGCTCTACGATCTTGTAGATGAAAAAGATGCAGGATCACATACGCTTAAACTCATCATTCAAAACCCGGGCTTGCAGGCGTATACGTTTACATTCGGATAATATTTTTACCTATTTATTTATGAACAATATAGAAACAGCAGTATTTGGCGGAGGATGCTTCTGGTGCACAGAAGCAGTCTTTTCCAGTTTAAAGGGTGTTGAGGATGTAAAACCAGGATATGCTGGCGGTACGGTCCCAAATCCGACATATGAACAAGTCTGTTCCGGAAATACGGGGCATGCGGAAGCGACGAAGATCGTATTTGATCCGTCAAAAATTACCTATAATGATTTGCTGATCGTCTTTTTTGCAACGCACGATCCGACAACGCTCAATCGTCAGGGCGCAGATGTGGGTACGCAGTACCGATCTGCTATTTTCTTCACGACGCCGCAGCAGGAAGTTGAAGCTAAAAACTTTATAGACAAGTTAAACCAAGATGGCAAAAAGGTTGTGACGGAAGTAACGCCATTTACCGAATTTTATTTCGCAGAGGATTATCACCAAAAGTATTACGAAAAAAACAAAGATAATCCGTATTGCGAGGCGACTATCAGTCCAAAGCTGGAAAAGCTTCAGGCAAAGTTTTCGGAATTGCTTAAGACTTCAAACTCGTAAAGTCTTCTAAAATCTGCTTGGCGTGCTTATCCGGTTTTACGTTCGGGTATGCTTTTGCAATCACGCCATCCGGGTTGATTAAGTATGTAATCCTGAGCGTGCCGAAGTGCATCTTTCCGTATAAGTTTTTCTCGCCCTCCGCTTCGTATGCTTGTAATATCTTTCTGTCTTCATCTGCAAGGAGTGGAAATGGCAGGGAGTATTTTTCCGCAAATTTCATATGACTTGCAACAGAATCTTTGCTTACGCCAAGTACGCTGATTTTTGCATCGGAAAAATCCGTCCATGCATCGCGGATGGCGCATGCCTCTTTGGTGCATCCTGGGGTGTCGTCTTTCGGGTAAAAATACAGTATCAGCCACTTGCCCGCGTAGTCTGCAAGCGTATGCGTTTTTTCAAATTGGTCTTGGGCGGAAAAATCCGGAGCCTTGGTGCCTTCTTGTAACATACATCTACTATACCTTGTATAAAGCGTATTGCCAGGGATATAGTTTGGATATGAATAAATACAAACGAATAGCGAACTTCTTATTTGAAATCGGCACGATGCGTAAATTGCCCCGCATGCATCGGCAGATGCTGTTAACGGATGACGATTCGGATACCATTGCCTCGCACTCCTATCGAGTGGCAATCATTGCGTGGATTCTGGCAAAAGAAGAAGGTGCCGATCCGTACAAAACAACGCTGATGGCGCTTATTCATGATATGGCCGAGGCGCGCACGGGCGATCACAATTGGGTGCACAAGCGCTATGCGAAATTATTTGAAGATGAAGTGCACGCAGATCAATTAGGCACATTGCCGTTTCCGGATTTGAAAGAGTTGATCGATGAATACGAAATCCGGGAATCAAAAGAATCCACCATTGCCAAAGATGCAGATTTGCTCGATCAAGTGCTGCTCCTTCGCGAATACGAGTGGCAAGGCAATAAAGAGGCAAGCATCTGGCTGAATGGAAAAGGAAAACAAAAAGGCAATGCGCAATTGCAAAAATTAACGCATAAAAAATCCAAAGAAATCGGCAAAGCTATTTACACCACGGCTCCATCCGCTTGGTGGGATAATTTGTGGACTGCGAAGAATCGGTAAGTGCCGTATATCTTGACAAATACTATAAATAAAAGTACATAAGAACGAGCACCCTTTACAATATCCCTCTAGTAAGCGGAGCATTTTCATGAGTCGTCCAATGTATGAAAGCCGGCCGTGGAAGGCGATGATCGAAAATTGCTTCGCGTTTGTGGATGGCAATTTTACGATCGATATTCCGATGTGGTCAGATGTTGCGTCTGCCGTTGTGGCAAGCGATGCTATGTTCGCGCGCATTTCACCACATGTATACGTATGCCGCCGCGATCATTTTCCCGTTGACCCAGATCTGAAGTACGTCGAGATCATTCCGGATCACAACGGCCGGGATGGCCGTCTGGCGATCGAGATTACGATGCTCGACTTCCCAAAAGTGGAATCTACGTTCAATGAAACGCGATCTCAATTCGCGCTTCGTGGCAAGCAGATTGATTTCCGCGGGCAGCCGTTACTTAAAACAACCACTCGCCAGCGTTTTCGAGTGGACGGTCGCGATATCGAACGTTCTCGAACGCTCGTGAATACGGTCGGTCCGATGGCGGATGCGAACGTGGAGGCTATCGGTGAATTCTTCGATATGGTGTGGGGGTACAATCTTTGCAGAGAGGATTGCCGCCCACAGCTTACGGATGAAGCCGATCGCAGGGAGTACGATGCAACGATGCAGCGGATTGCGCGCGAGCCTGCGGGAATGCATATGAGACAGGTTATGTCGCAACAGCTTCAGCAGAAGTTGGAGATGTGCATGAGGCAGGATCAAGTTCCTCTCCTTATGCGGCAGCAAATCATGACGACGCGCATGATTGCTTCTCTGGCGCTTCGCGGGCAAGTGCTCCAAATGTCAGGTAAGCAGTTTCGCGAATATGTGAAACTGGAAGCCGCAACCAATCCTGCGTTCGAGTGAGGATGCAGTCGCACGGTATCAAACGATGCCGTGTTTTTTATTTGCACATCGCATACTGATATTGACATGTATGCGAATGGAGGCATACAGTATCTTTGGTCGGAAAGTTTTCGAAGGTTCTTTATAGGAGAGATCACGTGAAGACTCAGGTTGATTACTCACAGATTTCCGAGCTCACATTCTCTTGCGATGATGTAATCCATAAATTGGAACATGCAACCCAAAAAACGATCGGGAATATTCGTGGGCCTGCCGATACTCTCGTTCGTACTGTGACAGAATTCTTAAATGCACCGGAAGCTGATGTGCTCAGGAGTAAGTTTGTGAACAGTATGAGGATTCTTGCTCAAAGGCGCGATGATTTGGCCAGGTTGCTATCCAGGGATAAGCAGAAATCAACTCGCAGCAGGCGACTTACAAACGGCAAGGCGAAGCGCTTTGGGGTTCGATTGTAGGTAGTCTGTGTGCGTATGCGCGTGGTGCCATTGGCCCACGCGTTTTTATTTGTATGATTGTGCGCTAGTCGAAAAATCTATTTTTTGAGGGATGTTCTTGTGGGGCAGGCGATTAGAAACTGCAGTAAGATATAATTATGTACATCACGATTAAGGCGAAGGTTCATGCGCGGGAGAGTCGGGTTGAGAAAATCGACGAGGAGAATTTGGTTGTGCATGTGAAGGAGGCGCCCGAAAAGGGGCGGGCGAATTGGGCGATTATAAAGCTGGTCGCGCAGTATTATGGCGTACCGACGACGAATATACGGCTTGTAACCGGGCGAACAAGTACCAAAAAGCTGCTGGAGATTCGCAAATAATGAGGCGTTTTGCAACGCATTATCGCAGGCCGGCAAAGACGCTTGCAGGGATGTTGAAATAAAAAATCTCCCAGAACTGTGTTCTGAGAGACGGCGTCATTATTACTACTTCTTCTTTTGCGAAGCCGGTGTCTGCGGTTCTTCGAATTCGTAAATTGCTCGTGAGTCAGCAAAATCGTTCAAGGCGTTCGTGATCCGATATACGATCCAGCCGCCGACAGTAGGAACATCTAAGCTGTTGTAAAAACGATTTGCTCTATCGTTGTCTGCAGGCGCCTCCCATTGAATACGTGAACAGCCTTGCTTCTTCGCGATTTGGCAGATTGCGTGAATGAGGGATCTTCCGACCTTTTTTTCGCGAAAGCCATCTCGTACGAAGATATCTTCCAGATGAATCCCTGGAGTGCCTCGGAATGTTGAAAAGGTGTTGTAGTATGCCATGTAGCCGACAGGCGCATCGCTTTCCGTTAATTCCGCAATCATGCATTGGATGATGGGCTTATCGAAAAGATGTTTTTTTAACTGTTGCTGGGTGACTATGAAGACGTGGTCATGGTTCAGGAATTGGGCCATTTCTCGAATCATCGTAAATAGGACGGGGAGATCGCTGACGCGTGCAGGACGGATACGGATTGCCGACATGGGATATTTCCTCTACTAGCGAAGTGATGTGGATTGGAAAGGAGCGACTTATGGTTATACCTTTCCTTCATTATGATGTCAATATTGGTAGAGATGTTGAAATAAAAAGCTCCGTGCAAATGCGCGGAGCGGTAAGGGGTGGCGATGCTTGTTTGTCAGTCGTTCTTTTTGATAATTCCAGCTTTGAATAACCTGACAACTTCGGGAACGGATTCCTCGGTAAGCCGAGCTTGGAAACCAGGGAATTTTGTTTCCGTTATGAATCGAATTAGCGGGGGATTGGTGAGATCTACTCGTTCGAATTGTCCGTGAGTCAGTGCAAGCTGATACAGCTCATCGCTGGGATCAATATCGATTGTTTTCCAAACGATCTCGCTAAGGATTGTTTGTATCGTTAGCATTCCTCGTTTGGCCAGTCGCTCGCAAGCGTTTGCGCAGAGAAGCTGGTGGCGCATACTGAATCCCGTCAGGGAACGTGCTTCAGGTATAAGGCGGTAAAAGTCGACATGGGCTTGGAGAACCATGAGCTCGTACGCATCGTACGTTTGTTCGACGATTTCGAGTGTTGGCATGTTTTGCCCTTTAGTTGATGGAAGGTTGAAATGAGCGTTTGTGTTACCTTGGCTGTATAATGATTATTATTTTTAATGATGTCAAGTGATACATATTCTAAAGCGTTTGCAGGGATGTTGAAATAAAAAAGCCCGGAGCGGTGTGCTTCGGGCTGAGGTTGGATTGTGTTGTTTTGATTCGTTGAATGGGCTATTCCCAATCAGCTACAAGTGCCAGCGGGAGTTCGTCGCCGAACAGCTCGCTCATCTCAGGAGTTCCGAACACGATGAACGGATCGGATGCAAACAGCATCGTGTATGTTCCTGGATCGATGGTGCGCAAGTTGAGTGGATGGAGATATTCGGTGGATGATCTCAAGAGATCTCGCCCGAGTTCCAGCCCTTCCGTGTACATGTGAGATGCGGTTCTGCCCATGCGTACGACAGCGTCGAACGCAAATTTGGTAGGGACAATCACGCTGAGCGCCGCAAGGGTTGCAACCATTTCAATTGCTGCGTCAACTTTGCTGAACAGCAGTTGCCGGTTGGATGCTCCGATTGCGTTTCTGAGCAGCATCATTTGGCCGCGGGAGAACATGATGAAATCTTCGACTGTTGCACCCACTTGTTTGCCATCGACTGTGATCCACAGCGGCTCGAGATATGCAAACGACCGATTGGGTTCGTTCATGATTGCCGCGGTGAATTTGTTGCGTTCATTTCGTGGAATCATCGGGTCGGGGATCTGGTCAAAGTTTCGTGTTTCCACGAACAGGCGGATTCCTGGCTCAAGACCATGCAGTCGTTGTTCCATTCGCACGAATAGCAAGTTGTCGAACCACGTTGGATGCTGTGATGCACACACGTCGATTACGTGTCGCATGTTGGCGGATGTCACTTTGCTTTTTACCGTGCTTGTAATCCAGGTGGCGACGTTGCCGATATGTCGTGCGGAAATGATGCGTCGACGGCGTGCGATTGTTCCAAACAGCGGATACCGATAATCAAGTCTTTGCTCGAATTGCTCGATAGCTGTTTGTGATCGACGTACTCGTGAGCGTCGAGGTGCCACGCTCGGGGCAGCTGTGCTTGGTGAACCTAACACTGCATTCATGGCGGAGGTCCTTTCTAGGGACGGGGGAAAGCGGGCCGGAATGGCCCAGGGAAATGTATGGCTAGTATGCGATTGTTAAAGAACGCATCGCTATTTCTAGGATACCCCCGAGGCAAGGAATTACTACGAGACTTATGCACCTTTCAGGAATGATCCTTGCGAGAATGCTGTAATAATTGAATACTAGAGCTATACTTTTTAAAACTATTTACCTATGAATCCAGTAGTCCATTTTGAAATGCCAGCAGAAGATATTGCGCGCATGCGTACGTTTTATGAAACAGCATTCGGTTGGCAGACGAATCAGCTTGGTGAAGAAATGGGAGACTATGTAACCGTTACAACGGCAGAAAAAGATCCGAACGACCCGATGGGGTTGCCGAAAAATCCAGGTGCTATTAACGGAGGATTTTATAAAAAGAACGACGATCCGTTATCTTTTCACCCATCTATTGTTGTGTCTGTAGACGATATTCGGGATGCAATGAAGAAGGTTGCGGCCGCAGGCGGACAGGTGATTGGCGGGCATTTGAAAAATGGCGAGCCGGATGAAATCCTCGGTGTTGGATTATTCGCATCTATTATAGATACGGAAGGGAATCGTGTGTCGCTCCTGCAACCGAAAGGAATGTAATTGTACGACATGCAAACAACACTTCACAAAGCAGATACCAGGGGTTATGCAGAGCACGGATGGCTTTCTACATTTCATTCTTTTAGTTTTGCGAACTATTTTGACCAGCGAAGAATGGGGTTTGGGGCGCTTCGCGTATTAAACGACGATACGATTGCGGGCGGTAAAGGGTTTGGAACTCATCCTCACGACAATATGGAAATTATTACGATTCCATTAGAGGGCGAGCTTGCGCATGCGGACAGCATGGGAACAAAAGAAGTTATTCATGCAGGAGAGGTGCAGGTGATGAGTGCAGGAATGGGTGTTGAGCATAGCGAGTTTAATAACAGTGCAGATGCGCCAGTGAAACTATTGCAGATTTGGATTCTGCCGAACCAAGAAAATGTTGCACCAAGATATGATCAACAAGCATTGCAAGTAGAAGATCGACACAACAAGCTGCAGCAAATTATTTCACCAGATCAAAACGGCAAAGGATTATGGATTCATCAGAATGCGTGGTTGCATCTCGGGAACTTTGATGTTGGGCAATCGACACCGTATGCATTGCATGCAACGGAAAATGGCGCGTATATATTTGTGATCAGCGGTAGCATCCAAGTGGGTGACCAGGTGCTTGCTGCGCGTGACGGATATGGAGTGTGGGATGTGGATGCGGTATCTATAACAGCGCTCACACAGACAGAATTTCTTGTGATAGAAGTGCTCATGGCGATCTAAAAATCTTCAGTTGGGGGTATGCATTGCAAATAAGCAAAAAAGGAGAATACTGTTCATAGGAGCCTATACGCTCTTTACCAAGTCGCGAGTTTTTCAAGAGAGGGGGAGCCATGAGAAGGATTTTTTGGTCTATCTCGCCGAGGCAGGTATTGGTGATAAGTACCGTTATTTTCTTGTTCTGTGTTGAGTATCAGTGGAAGCGGCATCTTCGAATTCAGCAAGCGGTATCGCAGCGCCATGTTCCAAAAATACTGCTTCAAGATGCGCCGGATTCGGTTGTGAACGTCGAGCAAGTGCAAGGGCTTGCGGTGATGTTTCGATTTTTGCCTGCGGGAAGAATTGAGACAGTGGAACTTGATGTTTCGCGTCTCGAAGCAAGTCCGCTTTTGCGAGTGGTGATTCTGCAAGACGATGGTACGTTGCTTCGGCTGAGTGTATTGCTCGAAGGACTTAAAGTGGTTCGTTCTCAGGATGGCGTGATTAATCTGCATCGAGTGGGGAACCCTCCTGAGCATCAGATGATTGCGGAGGGGCAAGTATTTTGAACAAGCTTGCAACTTTTCTGAAAATCTATTTTCCTGCTTGTGCGGTATGCCAGGCAGGATTTTTTTTGCCAAAATATTTTGAAATAAAAAAGCCCCGAGCATGTGCGCGGGGGTAAAGGACAAGGGGCGGAGGATCGTGAGGTGTTTATGCAGCTCGGCGAAGCAAGTCGCGGATCGGATTCGGGATTCCTTCCTGCACGCCGAAGATCGAACTGATCCGTCCGAGAGATTTTGCTTGCTCGAGCTGGGCGATTCCGGCGTATGGCATCATGAATTTTGCAGTAACCGGTTCTTCGTATAGGTCGCAGTCGAATTTTGCTTCGCACGCAACGCCTCGAAGGCTGCTGATGGCGATTTCGCGGCGGTTCGTTTGAACCCAGCCTTCGCACGTTGAAGAGTAAATTCTTCGACGCCGATCCATGTTCGACAACATTCTGTACGTGGCGACCATAAGAGCCCCGTGAATTTCCATGCTGATTGGTTGGGTAATCCGGACGATGTACAGCATCTTCCTGCCTCCTCAATGGGGGATGAAACGATCAAACGCATATCTACGTTAGGCTTTTAATCGCTTTTTGTCAACAAAAAAGCCCCGAGCATGTGCGCGGGGTGGCGGGGTTTTTAGCCGCTATTGTTGGAAGAAATGTGCTTGGTTCTGAATATTTTGTATGTAGGCATACATCATCTTCTCGAATTCCCAGGAATCAATATTCCAGAATGCCCCTTCAACATGGTCGCAAAAATATTGATTGATTTCTGTATTTTCCATCATGCCTGCGCAGATACGAACGTGAAGGTTCAGCTTAATGCTCGTATCTTCTGCGATTCGTAGGGCGATGTCTGCCATGTTCCGAAGCGTGTCGTTTTCATGAGCGACGCCCCAGGGATGTTGGAGGCGACGATCGATGGTATGCACGGTCATGCGTGCCAAGTCATCAAGCCATCGGGTTGCAGCTTTCCATGAAGCGTATGTCACGATTATCGGAGGTTGTTGAGATGCGAGGCACCCCCACTTACATCGCGATCCGTTAAAAAATACGGGGAGGACGGCATGGTTAAAATCGAGGAAGTCTGTAGATGCAAATAGCGCTCTTTTTGATGCTTGCAGCTCGAAAGGGATAGGCTCTTGCAAGAAGTGAAGGTTGTGTTTCGTGGCCTCATGGCTCAGCTGAGATTTCAGGAACCATGTTTGCGTCTTTCTTTCTCCGTGCCACCAGCACCATTTACCAGTGTCCTTTTCTGCGATAATGGGCATGCCCGTTCCGCAATTGCAGCCAATGTCGGCATCGATACCAATAGCGTTGTACATTATGTTCTCCTTTGGAAAAGGACAGGAACGTGTTTCAGATAGTCTGTACTAGCTCGCACTGCAAGCGTAGGCCTGTGGGGTGGGGTTGTCAACGATTCTGGCGCTTCCTTGTCCGTGTGCTAGATTGATTATATGTATATAAATTTTAAAAAGATCTTAATAAGCTTGTTGTTCAGTGGGATTCTTTTATTTGCTCAAGCATTACCAACTAATGCGGCTGTGCATGTAAGGGGGTATTTTCGAAGTAATGGTACTTATGTAGCGCCACATTATCGTAGCAATCCTGATGGTATTTTCTCTAATAACTACTCTACCTATGGGAATGTTAATCCCTATACAGGAAAGGAAGGCACAAAGCTTAGTCCGAGTAGCTCATCGAGTTATCTCTTTGATTATGCAAGTTTGTTTGCTACCCCTACGCCAATCCCGACCGTGAAGCCGAAACCGATTAAAAAGATCAATTTATGGCCGACGGTAAAAACGGATGGTCGCGGTAAAGGGGTAGTTATGGTTTCTGGGGGCCTTCTTCATATCTATAACGGTAAAGATATTCATCTATGTCAGTTACCGAGCCCGGTAGAGTCAAAAGTGAGTCTCAAGATGCATATTGATGACGTATATCGTTGCATAACAGGAAAGTCAATAACGAACGATATTCGCAAATTCTGGCAGAATAAAATAGAAAAAGATACTACTCTTTTAACGCGAGCGCGTGTTGCTGGTGCGATGGTAAAGCAATATGGTACGAAGAAATAAGATGGAAGCAACTATTCCAATAAAAATAGGTTTGTATGATTCTTCAGTCACCATTATCGATAAAGGGAGGTATCGGCTTGATGTTGTTTGTCCTATTCCGTATGAACCAGAATTAGTCGCATGCGATGCAGTCGGTGCACTTGTTAATATTCTCGATACTAAGAATGGGTTCACGGTTGTAATTCAAAGGCAGGAAAAGGATATAATAGATGCAATTAAGGAGCATGTGGCGCGATTAAATAAGAGAGGTTTTGATATAGAAATCTTATGGCCATAGATGCAATTCCAGAGATTTTTATCGATTCTGTGTTTCAAAAGAATAATGAAATTGTCGTCGAAGAATCCTTGAAGCATCTTTCTAAGCCCGGAATTTATCAGAAAGAAGATAGATTTTTTATATATTCTATGGCTAGCACTTATACTTCCGCAGTATTTTATACTTAATAATTTTATGTATTTGTAACTAGTGAGGAATATTGGGGGTAGTTGGTCGAATAGTTTCTGAAAATGGTAAAAGGACATTTGGAATTGCAAAATTCCCGAGATTAGGACTTGTTCTATTTGGACTGCGTTATAATAGCGAGGTTGGTGATGAGGAATCGTTTATAATTTTTATGGAGATTTTGCCACAATATTTTGACGTTCTGGTTTTGTACTATTAAAGCGTTGGTGCCATACTTTTCTTATGAAGAGTATTCGTAAGATTTTACTTGGGATTACCGGCATAGTTTTGGGTATTGGTATTTTGTCGCATCAAAGCGCAAATACTAAAAATGTCCAAACCGTTGCCGTGCCAACGATACAGGCTACTCAATCATTTGCGCATCAGATTGCTAGTCCCGAAGTAAGTATTAGTCCGACTGCTTCGCCTACTGCTATTGTACGTGCGACGGTAACTCCTGTTCCAGTAACGCCGAAACCAACTACTCATGCGCCATTAAGCAACAGTAATTATTATGTAAATAGTTCTGGTAACGAAGTTCATTCGCCAGCTTACAGTGAAACTGTGCCCGTTGGTGCTTCCGCGCAATGTCGCGATGGGTCTTATAGTTTTAGTGCGCATCGAAACGGGACCTGCTCTCATCATGGGGGTGTGGCAGAGTGGCTATAAAATCTTGTGAGAAACTTTCTAAAAGTTGCTTGGAAGGAAAGAGGAATCTTAAGAGATTTTTTACTTATACTACAAACCATCGCGGTTATAATTAGCTTTTTTATTATTCATCTTCAAGTTGAGGACTTTCATAATAATCAAGCGGATATAGGCTTTAAGTATATTCAAAACATCGATCAAGAACTTAGAACGGGTACTAACTTTCAAATTGCTGTTGCGATTGAGAGAAAGAATCCGCTCCTGAAAAAAAATGGAGGAAGTTTTACTGAGGATGATTTCGATATATTCCTTGCAGTTTATAATCGATTAAGTGAAATATACGATCGTGATCTTATATCTCCAGATTTATTATATGGCGAATTCTCGTATGGCATAATTCTTGCTCACGAAAATCCGGAAATTCAAGATTACCTTCGAAAAATTAGAATAGACGATAGCGACTATTTTTATGGATTAGATGAGTTGTATGAAGATGTGAAATAATTGATATGCTAGGAAGTCCCTTTTCAGTAACTATTACCGCTGACGCTGTGGCTTGGTATGGAGCCATTATTGCCTCTATAGCATTTGCAACGAATGCATATAATATATTCCGAGATCGTCCGAAGGTTACGATTAGCTATCAAGAAAACATGAATGTAATTAATCATCCATCTTACGATCCGAATCAAAAGTATCTTTCTGTTACAGTAACGAATCGTGGCAGAAGATCTTTGAGAATTGAGAAAGGTGGATATCGGGTTTTGGGCAATAAAGATGGGAAGCATGTTATTTTTGCTGCAAGTTTTACAAATGATCGGAATATTGTTTTAACAGAAGAAAATCCTAGTACTAACTTTATTGTTAGGCAGGATATCGATATGTTGAAGAATGTTTATTATTTGTGGGCCATTGATGGTACTGGGAAAATGTACAAAAAGTATCTTCATATTTTTCCTATTATTTGGAGGATTTGGCAATGGACTATCTATAATAGGTAAATTACATCTAAGGTGCAATGTGCTGGCATTTCGTTCATGAATAAATAATAAATCCTCCGTGTGGAGGATTTATTATGCGTGTGTTTGTTTACTGTGCTGCTGGTGCTGGGGATTGGGATGCGGGACGCTGCGGAGCTGTTTGAATGCTGCTTGCAGTGATGCTGCCATCGGGATTTTGTTTTCCGATCACCATAACAGATGTTCCTTGCGTAAAATCTGCTTGGGTTGCATCAGTTGTTTTCTTGTACTGCGTAGTATTGTCGATGAGTACGGCGTGGGTAGACCCATCTGGAGATTTCACTGTCATATGGTCGGATGTGATGGAATCAATAGTTCCTTCTACTGGTCGCCCTTGAGCGTTTGCCCCTCCAAATCGGGTTCCTGTTGCCCCGCCTTGGCCTGGAGTAAATATTGCATTACGCGATACTCCTTGTGGGCGCATGGCTCCGCGGACATAATATCCACCTCCGAATCCAACGATAAGTGCTAAAACTACGGCAATTATAATAGTGGCTTTTGTGTTCATAGTTTGTACACCTCCTCTCGGTGAAATGTATTATTCATAGCGCAATGCTTGAATCGGCTGCATAGTTGCAGCTTTACGCGCAGGATAGTATCCGAAGATGATGCCGATCGCGGAAGATACGGTAAATGCGATAAATGGGGCAAAGAATGTAATGGTGAATGGAATACTCAAGAGTTTGCTTCCAAGAAACGAAAGTGCGAATCCAAACAAAATTCCTAGTATGCCGCCCGTAAGAGTAAGTACGATAGATTCAAATAAAAACTGGGTAAGGATATCTTTTTTCTTTGCGCCGATTGCTTTACGGATTCCAATTTCACGAGTTCTTTCAGTGATGGTAACCAACATGATATTCATAATCCCAATACCTCCAACTAATAGGGATATAGCTGCGATGCCAGCTAATAAGCCGGTAAGTGTGCTTGTGGCAGATGTTGCAGTACTTAAGATGTCTGCTTGTGATCGAATGTTGAAATCTGCTTTTGCAGGGTCTTTAATGTGGTGGCGATTAAGCAGGAGCGTGGTGATTTGTTCGGACGCCGTCGTCATAACATCCGAGCTCGTAGCTTGCACGGAAATACTTTGTATATTTGAAGAGCCTAGTAGTAATTTTTGTACTGTTAAAAGAGGGGCGAGGATTATGTCGTCTTGGCTGAAAAATCCGGTACCACCTTTTGACGTAAGTACGCCCACAACTTTAAAAGGAATATGATTAATTTGAACTGTTTGTCCGATAGGGTTTGCGGTACCAAAGAGGTCTGTTGCGACAGTTGCTCCCAGAACAGCTTTTTTCGCAAGACTATTCATGTCTTTTTCGGTAAAAAATGTTCCTTGGGCGAGGGTGTCATCGTGTACGGAAAGGTAAGTGGCAAACGCCCCAGTGACGCTTGAGTTAGTGTTTTCTTTTTTATATGTGACTTGATAATTACGCGATGCTTCTGCGCTTACTGCTTTTACGGTCGTTACGGTCGGTGATGACGTGATCGCTTGCGCATCTGCAAGCGTAAGGCTTGTGCCTGACCCTGCGGATCCTCGAATGCCCCCTCCCTGTGACGCAGCGCCCGGTGACACGGTGAGGAGATTGGCGCCCAGTGTGCTGATGCTATTTTGTACGGATTGTGTTGCCCCTTGGCCGAGTGTAATAAGCGCAACAACGGCGCCGATACCGATGACGATACCAAGAATTGCAAGCCCTGTGCGGAGTTTATTTCCGAGCAGAGCTTCGAATGCAGTCATGAGGGTCTCTTTATTGTCCATAGGGTTCGTGATGAGGTTTTTGGCGAACGTCGCTATGAATTAATCCGTCGCGAAGCGTGATAACACGCTTGGCATGAGCTGCGATTTCTGGCTCATGGGTAACCATGATGATTGTATTCCCTTTGTTATTTAGCTCCGCAAAAAAATGCATAATTTCATCTCCTGTTTTTGTATCCAAATTTCCCGTCGGTTCGTCTGCAAGCAGCAGTCTCGGATTTGTAACCAGGGCTCGCGCAACTGCAACTCGTTGCACCTGGCCTCCGGAAATCTCATTCGATTTGTTTTGAAGCTTTGAACCTAAGCCTACCTGCTCAAGTACTTTTTTCGCTTTTTCTATTCGATCAGGATCATCTGCATATGCAAGTGGGAGTGCAACATTTTTTAATATGCTCATGCGTGGCAATAGATTGAACGATTGAAATACGAATCCGATTTTGCGATTTCTAATATCTGCTAATTCATCGTCAGTTAATTTTTCTACAGGCTCCCCATCGAGAACATATTTCCCGGTTGTTGGAATATCTAGCGCGCCGATAATATGCATGAGTGTAGACTTGCCTGATCCGGACGGACCCATAATAGCTACAAATTCTCCTTCTTCTATAGTGAGCGTGATGCCCTTTAACGCTTGAAACGTATTCGGCCCCATCTTGTAGCTCTTCGTAATGTCGGTAAGCGTAATCATTATCCGCCAATTCGTGCCCCTCGTGCATTTCCGCCAAACAAATTAAACCCGCCCCCGCTACTGGAAGATGTGGTTGCAGTTGTTGTAGGATTTGTTACGACCATGTCGCCCGATGTAATGCCGGATACGATTTCTGTTTCGCTATCGTTGCTATCGCCTACCGTAACGTTAACTGATTGTGCGGTGTTGTTTTTCATAACTTGCACAACACTTTGACCGTTGACTGTTTGTATCGCAGTACTTGGTATTAGTATGACATTTTCTTTTTTGTTCGTAACGATAGATGCATTTGCTGTCATGCCTGGTTTTAAGTCTGGGGTTATGGAGTCGAGCGTGATTTCGATAGAGTACGTAGTTACTCCTTGCGTAGTTGTTCCGATTGCATTCACATTAGAAACTGTCCCGGTGAATGTTTTGTCTGGTAGAGCGTCGAATGTTGTGGTTGCAATTTGCCCAAGTTTTACCGAAGAAATATCTACTTCGCTTACAGCGATCGTCGCACGCATACTATTATAGTCTATAACGGAGAAAAGGGTTGGGGGTGTGGTAGTAGATGATGTTGAAGATGACGAATTGTCTACTCCAATAATTTGCCCCGGAATAAGATTCATATTTACAATCGTTCCACCAACAGGAGCTGTGATCGGCTGGCTGGTGAGAATTTGATATGCAATTTTAGCTGCGTTCAAATTTGCGCGCGCCGCACTAATCGAGGTGTTTTGATTATTCAAATTCGCTTGTGCAACAGTATATGCATCTTGTGCTGATTGGGTTTTGAGCTTAATGGATGCTGCATCGCGCTGTGCTTGCTGGAGTGTATTGAGCGCATCGTTTACGGATTTTTTTGAAGAAAGCGCAGAAGACTTCAGGCCTAATTGTGCTTGTTGTGCTTGTAGATCCGCTGCGGATTGTTCGTTATCGGTGCTAGCCTTGTCTTGCGCCGTGCCCGCACTGTATACGGATTGCTGCGCAGAAAGGTTTGTCGATTTCGCATCTACGGAACTTTTACTATATGCAAGTTGCGCACTTGTAAGTGCGCTTGCCGTTATCTTCTCATTTTTTTGCGCATCTTGGAGAGATTGTTGAGCGGATGCGAGCGTCCCATTTAAGCTGGTTAATTTTGTAACTGCTTGATTATACGAATCTTGGGCAGATAAGTATGATGCTAATCCTTTCGCAAGCGCCTCAGGAGTTGCTAGTGATTGCACTTCGACAAGAGATTGGTCCGCTTTTACCGTATCTCCGTTTTTTACTAATACTTTTGTAACGCGTCCGTATGTTGCAGAAGAGATGTCCGCCTGAATTTTTGCGGACAATGTTCCGCTCCCGGAAATAGATTGTACTAACGTTCCTTGCTCTGCCGTTGCTGTAATCGGAGTAACTGTTGTAGTGCTCTTATTGGATTGGGTCCACCAAATAATTCCGATAATAACAACAACGATTCCTCCGATGACGTACCAATTTTTCCACCATGTTTTATTCATGTTCGTAGTATATACGAAAAAGATGTGGGAATTATGAAGTTGTGAGATCCCGATAGTGCCGTATACTTATTGCATGAAACAAGACAACGAACTAGACCCAGAATTATATAAAGTAGCCCGGGAAAAGGGGACAGAAGCGCCGTTTACGGGCAAGTATGTAGACGAGCACACAAAAGGTACGTATATGTGCGCTGTATGCGGGCAAGAGCTGTTTTCGTCGGATACGAAATTTGATTCTGGTACAGGGTGGCCAAGCTTTACGGAGCCGAAAAATTTGGAGCATATAGAACTCGTTGAAGACGACGAATACGGTATGAAGCGTACGGAAGTAGTATGTAAAAATTGCAAAGCGCATTTGGGGCATGTGTTTGATGATGGCCCTTCAGATAAAGGCGGAAAGCGCTACTGTATCAATTCCGTTTGCTTGAGCTTGAAGGAGGAATAAAGAAAAACACCCGGAAGTTCAATTGAACGACCGGGTGTTGAGTTTTTACGAAGGTGCGTTGACAGTTAGGTTGAAAAATCTGTCGTGAGTACCGTCTGAAATGTTCTCCATTTGTCACGAATTCTGTCGCATAGCAGAACTGTTTTCGCTTCTTGAATTCTTTTCATTTCATCTCGACCGAGTCTGACGGTCTGCGGAGGAGTTTCTCCGCACTTGTTTGTCTTGTATTCAAACCCCGCAAGGTCGGGATCGCACACGCCGCCGATTGGAACAAGCTTGTTGTCCGAGAGGCGTCGTGCGAATGAGAATCGAACAAACGTGACGGTGACGCGATGTTCGGCGCAAATTTCTTGGATTCGCTTGAACATGCTGCGAGCAAGCGTTTCTGCTGACGAAGCAAGGCGCTGCGTTTCTGCCGGGGCGAGAGCGATTTTTTCTCTTTTCTCGCCAGGGTTTTGAGAGTGGATCCGCGAATTTCCTTGCTGGTCAACTTTGACATGGATCATGGTTTCTTCGGTGCGATGCGCCACGATAGATCGATGGCCAAATTCTGAGCGAATGAGGCCATCGGGCAGCTCGGGGATTGTGCTCGTGCCCGCCGTGATAAGCCACTGATCTTCGAGGAGGCCGAGTTTTTCAAGAAAGAAAGCGAGGCTCCATGTCTTGATGCGCCCTTTTTCGGCGAAGCTGATTGCTTGGCAATTCCTTTTTACGTGGACTTCATTTCTTGCGATCCAGAGAGAGACTTCCTCCCCCTTGTTGTTGGTTACGGGATAGATGTCCCATACACCGAATCGTTGTTTTTGCATTGTCGCTGTCAGCACAATAGCTTTTTCCTGTATACGATTTTTAACGAGCCGTCCGTGGCATACCAACCATAGGTATTTAGGACGAGGACTATAATAGTACGAAATGGGCAGCTTGTCTAGTGCAGGAGATTTGACATGTTTTGGGGTATGTTCTATGATGCATGCACTAACAACTTAATCGGACCTGAGCCCACATGGCATATTTTGTGACATTACGGGAGCATGTCACACTATATAACTATGTCAACATTTGCCGAATTAGGCTTAAAACCCAGCATTATTGCTGTATTAGATAAATTAAAGTTCACTACTCCTACGCCAATTCAGGCGCAGGCAATTCCTGTTGCTGTGGAAGGCAAGGACGTGATTGGTATCGCTCAAACGGGTACTGGAAAGACGTTTGCATTCTCGCTCCCGATGATTCAGCAGCTTGCCGCAAGTAAGAAGCAAGGGTTGGTAATTTTACCTACTCGAGAACTTGCTATCCAGGTAGAAGAAGCTATTCGAACAATCGGTCAAACATTTGGAATTCGAACAGCAGTGCTTATCGGGGGAGCTTCTATGTATCACCAGATTATGTCATTAAAGCGCGGCCCTCACGTGATTATCGGAACACCTGGCCGTATTAACGATCATTTAGAGCAGAAGAAATTACAGCTTAATAATATTGGCGTATTAGTATTAGACGAAGCAGACCGAATGTTGGATATGGGATTTGCGCCACAAATTAATGAGATTTTGCGCCATGTTCCAAAAGAACGACAAACATTATTGTTCTCCGCAACAATGCCGCAAGAAATTGTTGCAATCGCAACAAAGTACATGAAGACTCCTGTACGCATTGAAGTTGCGCGAGCAGGATCGGTATCTGAGCAGGTTGATCAGGATTTTTACTTGGTATCTCGAGATCAGAAAGATCGAATGCTTGATAAGCTTCTCGATGAGTTTAAAGGTACTGTTCTTGTGTTTTCTCGAACAAAGTACGGAGCAAAGAAAATTTGCCGAGCAATTAAGCACATGGGGCATACAACTGCGGAAATTCATTCCAATTTGTCGTTATCTCAACGACGACGCTCTCTCGCAGGGTTTAAGTCTGGAGATTTTCGAGTATTGGTTGCAACGGACATTGCTGCGCGAGGAATTGACGTTACGAATATTGAGCTCGTTGTTAACTATGATTTACCGGAAAGCCCAGATGATTACGTGCATCGAGTTGGTCGAACTGGCCGAGCAGGATTAAAAGGAAAGGCTGTAACGTTTATTACTCCTGATCAGCGCTACAAGCTTCGCGCGATCGAGCGATTAGTGCGCACGCAGCTTTCTATCTCCGCATTGCCGGAACTTCCGAAGGCGCGAGCAGTTACATCGCACAATATGTTTATTGAAGATGATCGTCGTGTAGGGCAAGGACATCGCAGAGCGACATTTAAGTATGCTCGTCCGCAATCCCATTCACGAGGTCCTCGAAGCAACCGTCCAAGCGGAACACGAAATGCGAGCGGATTTTCTCGCAAACCTCATGGAAGTCATACTTCCTCATCTCGCAAGCCGAGAGTTCATTTATAAGATTTTTATTCACATCCAATTATTATGGCTATCCAAATTCGAAACGTTGCAATTATCGCTCACGTAGATCATGGCAAAACTACATTAGTAGATGCGCTTTTACGACAGTCTGAAGAATTTCGTGCAAAAGAAGACACGAGCAACTTGATCATGGATAGCAATGAATTGGAACGCGAACGAGGGATTACTATTTTCTCAAAGAACGCAGCTGTTCAATATAAGGGGTACAAAATTAATATTATCGATACTCCCGGGCATGCTGACTTCGGCGGAGAAGTAGAGCGTATTATGAGCATGGCAAATGGTGTGCTGCTGCTCGTAGATGCAAAAGACGGTCCGATGCCACAAACGAAGTTCGTGCTTAAGAAAGCGCTTGAAGCAGGGCATCGCGTGATTGTTGTTATTAATAAAATCGACGTTCCAGAAGCTCGTGTACAGTGGGTGCTTGATCAAACATTCGGGCTATTCGTCGATTTAGGCGCTACGGATGAGCAGTGCGACTTCCAGGTATTGTATGCCTCTGCGATTAATGGAAAAGCGGGCAAAGAGGCGGATTTATCTGCAATGAAAGATATTACGCCAATTTTTGATGCAATTATTGAATTCGTACCTGCGCCAGCAGTTTCAGATAAGCCAATGCAACTTCTTGTTGTAAATGCTGTGTACGACACATATAAAGGCCAGATTGTGATCGGACCCCTTATGGGCGGATCGATTAAGAAATTACAAAAAGTAATGCGCATTACGCGTGATGGCGAGCATGTGCCAGCGGAAGTTTCTACGGTGATGACGTTCGACGGATTGGGTCGCGTAGAAGTTGATGAAGTATTCCCAGGCGACATTGTTGCTATTGCTGGTATTGAGCCGGTGAAGATTGGGGAAACGATTGCAGACTTTGCGAATCCGGTAGCGCTTCCTTTGATTCATATCGACGAACCAACAGTAAAGATGAGCTTTTCCGTAAATACTTCCCCATTTGCTGGGCAAGAAGGAGAGTTTTCAACTGCTCGACACTTAAAAGCGCGACTCGAACGAGAAACATTATCTGACGTTGCGTTGAAGGTTGAAATCAGCGAAGGAACTGACGGAATGTTTACCGTATTCGGACGAGGTGAATTGCACTTGGCAATCTTAATTGAAAAAATGCTTCGAGAAGGATACGAATTCCAAGTTGGCCGACCGCAAGTTATTTTCCATGAAAAAGATGGAAAGAAAGAAGAGCCATTCGAAGATGTGTATTTTGAATGTCCTGAAGAAGCTGCTGGTACCGTGATTGAGAAAATGGGAAAGCGCAAAGGAGAAATGAAAGATATGCGCGTTGAAGGAAAAACGGCGCACATGCACTTCTTAGTTTCTACGCGAGGATTGATCGGATACCGAGCAGAGTACTTAACGGACACTCGTGGAGAAGGAATTATCAATTCCATCTTCCATGGATACTTGCCGTACATCGGAGAGATTGCAACCAGCCATCATGGATCACTTATTGCCCATGAAGATGGCGTGAGTACAACGTATGGATTAGTTGGTGCACAGGGTCGCGGAAAATTGTTCATCGGTCCGCAGGTAAAGGTGTATGAGGGTATGATCGTGGGAGAGCATATCCGCGCTGAAGACTTGGATGTAAATATTTGTAAAGAAAAGCAATTAACCAATATGCGATCTGCTGGTGAAGGAGTTTCCGAGGCATACCATACCCCAGTATCAATGAGTCTTGAAGAATGTATTGAATACTTGGGTGATGACGACCTTCTAGAAGTTACTCCGAAAAACTTGCGATTGCGCAAAATGCACTTGAAGAAGAACATGCGTAAGCGCGGAAACAAGAAAAGCTAAGCTGCTGTATACTCATGTATATGAGTATTGATCCACAAACAACAATCGGGCATGTGCACCTTAAAGTGTCGAATATTGATAATTCGCTGAAGTTTTATCGCGACATTTTAGGGTTTGAAGTGCAGTCGCGCATCGGCGACCAGGCAGTCTTTTTGTCTGCGGGTGGGTACCATCATCATATCGGACTTAACACTTGGGAAAGCAAAGATGGGGGACCTGCGCCGCTTGGGCATACGGGATTGTATCATGTTGCGATTTTATTGCCATCGAGGAAAGCGCTTGCCGAAACGGTGAAGCGGATTTTGGATGCCAAATATCCGATTACCGGATCTTCTGATCACGGTGTTTCTGAAGCTGTGTATCTCGATGACCCGGATGGGAATGGAATTGAGCTATATTGCGATCGTCCGCAAGAACAATGGCTTAAGGATGAAACTGGCGAGATTACGATGGTCACAAAGTACCTGGATATCGACAAGCTTATTAATCAAGAGCTGTAGCTGCCGCAAGGTGAACGGTAAACATACTACCCCCGCTAATGGCGGGGGTAGTATTCTTCGTGCGTTCTTTTTTGTTAATCCTCGCTGTGATGATCGTCGGTAATCGGATCTGGTGTTGCGGCAAATGTGTTGTCTACTTGGCATGATGGGCAATCAACGTGTCCATAATAGTCTCCTTGTCCGTGCGGCGCATTGTTTTGAATAATCAGTGCTTCGTTAGTATGTGTCGCCCATACAGTAACAGCAGAACCTCTTCGAATTTCATCTTTTACATCGTAGTGCATCTGGTAGCTTACATCGAATAGCAGTACGCCATGTTTTACAATCGTATGATTCGTAATATCGAATTTCGGTCGAGTTTCTAGCCCGCTCTTGGTAACGCCAACCGTTTCCAATTTCCATTTGTTTACTTCCGTGACTTCGCCGGTGAATTTCCATACTTTATTAGTATTCATGCAATCGATGATGTTTGGAGTAGTGTGTCCGTGCTGTTTTTGCCATTTCATTGCGTTCACTAATTGATCAAATGTTGTATAGTGTCCGCTGATTACGCAGACGTCATATGCTTGCTGAGTTTTCATGTCAGTAGGAAGGTTCGTGTCAACAAGCGCTTCATGTACGCGATCAAGTAATCCGGTAGATGCATGCGTTGCTGGGGCAAGTAAAAAAGAGCTTACAAGCACGAGAGCGAATCCAGTAGTTTTTATACAAGTGTTTATAAATGTCATATATATCACCTCTTTCTATATCTAAGCGTATACTCGCAAGATACGAACGCAACTTGACATGTGGACTATGCTATACTTTGCGTATGACCTCCATCGCGTCGCGATTATTTGGATTACTTATTGTAGTTGCGGCAATTGGCGTGGTTATAGTGTTGTGGGTACAGTGCGGAAACAATAATGGATGCACGTTTTCTGCTCCCGTAAAAGCCACGCCTATTCCATCTATAACTCCGGAAGGCGGATTTGGAACAAGTGAAATTCATATAGATGGATTAAAGCAAGGGTCCCAGGTAGTAAGCCCGCTTACGATAACGGGGAAGGCGATTCCTGATTGGTACATTGGAGGTGCATTTACCGTGCGGCTTTTGGATGCGGCCGGGCATGGCCTTGCATATACACAAGCGAAGCCTACGGTCACAACGGCAGTGAATGGTTTTATTCCATTTACGGCAACGATTGCGTTTTTCCCGACTACGTCCCAAGGAACACTTATTGTTGAAAAGAATTTAGGTTCCGGATTACCTGATTTTCCGTCGACCGTTGCATTACCGCTTTCGTTTCCAAATTATATTAATGCTACGCCAACTCCGCTTCCTATCAGTACGCCAACTCCCTTACCGAGCGTGAGTGCGACTCCGGTTACAACAGGAATATTGCAAGGCACGATGACTATCGGTCCGATCTGCGCATCTGGACAGACTGGTGCCGCATGCGCTCCATCTGTGAAAATGTTTGCTGATCGTCCAATTACGGTTTCGTCTTCGGACCAATCGCTATTGATTGCAACTATTGTCCCGGGTCCGAATGGAGTATTTGCACAAGAGCTCCCTGCCGGAAAGTATTATATTTCCATGCTACCGCAGATATTAGGATCGATTACGGGCGTACCTGCTACTGTTACTATTACGGCGGGGAAAACCACGAAATTAAATATAGACGTGAATACCGGAATTGGGGAAGGGCAACAAGCCGACACTGCTGCATCCGCTGACGGGTTCTAGTATATGAAAGACATTCGAATAGTTGAAGCGTATTGGCAGGAAACGGAACAGGAATTATTGCGGATGCTCGCATCTTCCCTAAAAGGACTATCGGAAGACGAAGCGCAAAAGCGATTACGAGCATATGGGAAGAATGTGTTTGCGCATAAAAAGAAGGACCTGCTGATTGTTCAATTTTTGAAAAAGCTGCTCAATCCTCTCGTGCTTATTTTACTATGTGCAAGTTTGATATCCGCATCATTAGGAGAGCTTTCTAATTTTATTATTATCGCCGTCATCATTTCGGTAAGCGTCATCATTGACGTAATTCAAGAGCGTCATGCAGAGCATGCAGTAGACTTGCTGCAGAAAAAAGTTTCTGTTACTGCAACGGTATTGCGTAGCCATAAGAAACAAGAAGTTCCGCTTGCAGATGTGGTCATAGGTGATGTCATTTTACTTTCAGCAGGAGATATTATTCCTGCTGATGTTCGTGTTCTGGAAACACAGGAGCTTATGGTCGATCAGTCTGTATTAACGGGCGAATCGTATCCTCAAGAAAAACGAGTTGGCGCTATTCGCGGCACGCAAGTGGATTATGCTGCGAGAGTTAATACGCTCTTTATGGGAACGCATGTGCAGTCGGGGAGTGGGAGGGCAGTAGTTGTAAAAACTGGAGTAGGTACGGAGTTAGGAAAAATTATCGATCAGGTTGCGAAGAAACGCCCTGAGACGGATTTTGAGCGAGGGATTAAGTCCTTCGGGTATCTCCTGATGAAAACGACACTCGTACTTGTTATATTCGTATTTTTTGTGAATGCGTTATTAAAGCATAGTATTCTAGATTCGTTCTTGTTCGCATTGGCGCTTGCGGTAGGCCTGACGCCCGAATTATTGCCGCTCATTATGACTGTTAATTTGGCTCGAGGAGCGCTCCGCATGTCGAAGAAGAATGTGGTGGTGAAGTATCTGCCCGCTATTCAAAATTTTGGAAGCATGAACGTATGCTGTATGGATAAAACGGGAACTCTTACGGAAAACAGAATTATCTTGGAAAGGTATGAAGATGCTTCCGGAAAAGAAAGTGAGAAAGTATTGCTATATGGATATATCAATGCATTATTTCAATCTGGGCTAAAGAGCCCTCTCGAGGAAGCGGTACTGCATCATGGAGAAGTTTCTCATATTGGATATAAAAAAATTCAAGAAATTCCATTCGATTTTTTCCGCAAGCGCTTATCTGTGGTAGTTGAGTATAAGGGGAAGAACGGCATCATTTCAAAAGGCGCACCTGAGGAAGTATTGTTGGTGTGCGATATTTCTCATAAAGAAAAATTAAAAGCATTGGATCGATTTCATGCGCTAAGCTCGCAAGGGTTTCGGGTGTTGGCGGTTGCACACCGTACGGTCGTGCACAAGAAAGAATATTCTGAAAAAGACGAAATGAAGATGACATACCTGGGCTTGATGGCGTTTTATGATCCTCCTAAAAAGTCCGCAAAACGCGTGTTGCAAGAACTTGCAGAGCATGGGGTAGAAGTTAAAATTCTTACGGGGGATGGCGACTTGGTGACGCGCCATGTGTGCGAAGAGCTAGGGTTGCCAATTTCCGGAATTTCGAACGGGAGTGGCATCGATCGTATGAATGACAGGGCGCTCGGGGCGCTCATAGAGAGGACGACGATATTCGCTCGATTGAATCCGATTCAAAAAAATAGAATTATTTTGTTGCTCAAGCAGCGCGGAAATGTAGTGGGATATATGGGGGATGGTATCAACGACGCACCATCGCTCAAAACTGCTGATATTGGAATTTCTGTAAACAATGCTGTGGATATTGCAAAAGAATCTGCGGATGTCATTTTATTGAAAAAAGATTTGCGCGTGTTATT
The DNA here is from genome assembly GCA_021414205.1 of Candidatus Anderseniibacteriota bacterium. Classification (GTDB taxonomy): domain Bacteria; phylum Patescibacteriota; class Andersenbacteria; order UBA10190; family UBA10190; genus HO2-45-11b. Next base: position 271,255 of record JAIOOW010000002.1, on the reverse strand, counting down.
AGACGGGGTGCGAGAAGGCCGCAAGACATACGGAAATATTATGAAGTATCTAATGATGGGTACCAGTTCGAATTTCGGAAATATGGTTTCCATGGCTGGTGCGTCACTATTTCTGCCGTTTTTGCCTATGCTGCCGGTGCAGATTTTATTAAATAATTTGTTGTATGATTTTTCGGAACTTGCAGTGCCGTCCGATAGCGTTGATGAAGAGTATATGAGAACTCCAAAAAAGTGGGATATCGTGTTTATTAAAAAATTCATGATCATATTTGGGCCGATAAGTTCGCTCATTGATATTGCGACATTCGTTATTTTGCTCGCCATATTTCACGCAGGAGCAGGGTTGTTCCAAACAGGATGGTTTGTTGAATCCCTTGTCACTCAATCGCTTATCATTTTCAGTATCCGCACGCGTGTTGTGCCATTCTTCAGAAGTATCCCTAGTAAATTGCTGGCAGTAACATCTATTGGTATCGCATTATTTGGGGCAGTAATACCGTATACGCCGATTGCGGCATGGTTTGGGTTTGTTCCTGTGCCGACCCAATTTATCGTGTGGCTTATAGCTCTTATGGTCGGATATGCTTGTATTGTAGAGGTTGCGAAGAAAGTACTGTATAGGCGAATTGGTGTATACTAACTCACATACATTCTATGGAAGAAAATGGTCTTCAATATATCTCTCGGGTGCGCAATGTAAATGTTGAGCATCACGAAAACTTATCGCCACTAGAGCGCTTGGCTTTGCATACGACAGACAAAGTTGGCAGCATGGGGTTTTTCTTCTTGGTCGCATTGTGGACTATTTGCTGGATACTATGGAATACCTATGCGCCAAAAGAATTTCGATTCGACCCGTTTCCTGGATTCATATTGTGGCTGTTTATATCCAATGTATTACAATTAATATTGCTACCGCTCATTATGGTCGGTCAGAATCTGCAGAGCAGGCACGCAGAAGCGCGAGCAGAGGCGGATTTTGAATTGAATGTTCAGGCCGAGCGAGAGATTAAGGAATTGCTTTCAAATATGAAGAAACAAAATAATTTGATACTCGAAATCTTGCGTCGCCTTGACGAATCGGGGCAGTCACAGTAAGGTGCTTACGGTATGAAAAAGCCCATCTTTAAGATATTTATTCTCCTGCTTGTGCTTATCGGGGCCGGGATGTTATTTGCGTCTTTACGATCTGGCAATGGGACTGCTTCGGTGAAAAATACTGCAAACCATCCGGTGATTAACGCTGCGCAAGACGCGGGGGCTTTGTTTTCAAAAGATGCGTCTGTGCCGTTTCAGTTTTCCACGGGGAATTTAACTGGAACTATTACTCAGCATGCGATAAGCCCTGCAAAAGATGCGGACTATATTCTTGCCCATTATAAAGCGTGCGGTCCGAAGTATCGCCCTGCATCGTATTTTCCTGAAATGGCGAGCACGATGAAGAAGCTGCCGGAGACTGCGTACTCCTTTGGATCGTTTCAAATAGTGCTGATACCAAATTTATTGGGGTATAAAAACTTCCCCGCAATACAAGAAGACTTTTTCTCTTGTCCTGATTCGACAGGCACACTCGTTTCTGCTGCGATGAACGACAATTGGTTAGTATTTACCAGATCGTGTGCGAGCGGAGATCAGGAATGCGCGGCCGCATCCGCAGTGATTAGTCCGACGATTCAAGTAAAATAGATAACCTGCACCCTATGTGGGTTGATCAACTTTTCGCATACATCGAACATATAGGATACTGGGGGTATCTTGTAGGATTTTTGGCATCGATATTAGAAGCGGTGGCATTTGTAGGTTTTCTTGTTCCTGGGTCTATCGTGGTAACGCTGCTTGGATTTATTGCCTCAAAAGGGGAGATGAATCCGCTGGTGTTAACTAGCATTTGTATTGTAGGTGCGATTATCGGCGATGCAGTGAGCTTTTTTTGGGGGCGATACGGAACGTCAATATTTTCCGATACGAATCGTATTTTTCATACGAAGCATTTGGCTCGAGGCGAACAATTTTTCAAGAAGCATGGATACTATAGCGTGTTTTTAGGAAGGTTTATTAGCGGAATTCGGTCGTTTATTCCGTATATTGCCGGAATGTTCAAAATGGACACAAGGCAATTCTTTATTTGGAATATTATAAGCGCAATCGGGTGGTCGGCAGCTCACGTGTATACCGGGTACTTTTTTGGTGCGGCATGGCGTGTTGCAGAAAAATGGTCGACGCGTGCGGGGTTGTTCATTTTGGTTGCTGGGCTATTTATTATTGGTTTATGGTACTTGGCAAGATTTACAGCTCGACGCGCTAAGCGCATATATCGATTCGCACAATCGATATGGTTGTCTGTGCTCCACGCTATTATTACAAATCACGATGTTGTGCTATGGGCTCAGCACCATCCGCGCACATCTCGATTTTTGAGAGATAGAAGCAGGACGGATTCCTTCTGGGGAATGCCGTTTACGTTGCTTGTTATCGCATTTTTGGGTGCATTGCTTGAATTTTTTGGAATTGTGCAGAGTCTTGCTACGTCGACAGTGCTGTCAGGAGCAGATGTTCGGGTTGAGAATTTATTGTATGCATTCCGCTCCGGCCCAGCTACCACGTTTTTCTTATGGGTCACCATGCTCGGGAACTGGGTAATTGCTGCAGGCACGCTTGTGTGCGCATCTGCTGTGTTATTTTTGTGGCGAAAAGAACGTTTTATTATTCCTTTATGGATTGCAGTTGCCGGGAGCCAAATCGTAGGGCTTATCGGCAAATTTGAGTTGCATCGCCCTCGTCCGGTAGGGGTTGCGGTATATACCGAGCAGTCATTTTCATTCCCAAGCGGGCATTCGATCTTTGCGGTAGCACTGTATGGATTTCTTACCTACATAGCAGTGCGGTATGCCCGCAGATGGAGAAACAAGATATATATAACCTTTTTCGGGCTTGCCGTTATTTTTCTTATCGGATTGTCTCGTTTGTATGTGGGCGTGCATTATTTCTCAGACGTATGGGGCGGATACTTGATGGGCCTATTATGGCTTATTATTGGTATTAGCCTATCTGAGTGGATGTCTCATAAAAAACCGAATCATGCAGTTGCTGCTCGCGTTCAGTCGCATCCGTTCGCGTTAGCCGGCACAGGAGTGTGCATTATCGCCTTTGCAGTATATTTTATTGCAGTTGGCCATGACGCAATTGATGATCTCTTGCTCGCGCCGCCGGTATTCGAGACAGCTTCTACTACCACTAAGAATGCTCTGGATATATTTTCTGACGGGTCTCCGCAGTATACGGAAACGCTGCGAGGAAATCGTCAGGAGCCGATTGCATTTATTGTTACTGCTCCGAGCGAATCAGCGTTTGTATCAGCGTTTACGAAGGCAGGATGGTATCCGGCACAGCAGTTAAGTGCTCGAACAATGATAGATTTGCTCGTTGCCGGCGTAACGGGAAAACCATATCCTACGGCCCCCATAACGCCGTCGTTTTGGAATCAGGAGGTGAATGATTTTGCCTTCGAGAAGCCTACGTCTGCTGATAATATTAAATCCCGTAATCATGCCCGATTCTGGCGTACCGCGTATGTTACTGATTCAGGAGATAGAGTGTATGTGGGGGTTGCGAGCTTAGATACTCATTTAAAATGGATATTTGCTACTCACGCGATTGATCCGAATGTGGATAACGAGCGAGGAGTATTGCTGCACGATTTAGTAAGTGGGGGAAGTAATCTATCGTATACAAGCGTGCAATTCGTTCAGCCGACGCTCGGGAAAAATTTCACCGGAGATACATTCTTCACCGATGGTAAAGCCTACGTAGTTGAGATACACTAGGGCTTATTTTGTAAGCGCGGCGTCTATGGCGGATTCAAGTTCGGTTGCTGAATAATTGCCTGTGTATTCAGTGTCGTTGATGTATACCGTAGGGGTGTGATCCAGTCCAAGTGCTACGCCATCCGCCTTATCGCGATCAACGATCCCTTTATACGTGTGATTATCTAGTGCATTTTTAAAATCATCCGCATTGAACCCTATTTGTTTTGCATAGTTTTCTAAATCAGCTTGGGTCAAGTTATCTTGATGCTCGAATAAAATATCATGAAATTCCCAGAATTTATTTTGAGCAAGTGCGTATAATGACGCTTCTGCTGCTAGTGGTGCAAATTGGTGTTGAGGGAGCGGATAGTTTCTAAATACAAATCGAACTGATTTATCTTTATTGTCCTGCATTGCTTGTTTGAACGCCGGGTAGAGTGATCCGCATGCAGGGCACTGGAAGTCGCCGAATTCAACCACGGTAACCTTAGCGTCTGCAGGTCCTTGAAATGCTGAGTCCGATCGAGCGAGGCGATCTACTAAGTTTGCAGGAACAACATTTGCTGCTGCCGGTTTTGATTTAATCTGGGTAACCCATGCCCCAACGCCGATAACGAGGCATGTGGCAACTAAGATACCTATTACGAATTTTGCATCAGATGTGAGTGTCATGGTTTGATACTACACGCCAATTTATAATGAATGCAACTACAGTAAGGATTGCGCTGGTAACGCACCAGGAGCACCATGCATGCACCACAAACGCCTCGAGATAGGATAAAAATATAGATATCGCAAGTCCGCTAGAGGTAAGTATTGTCAGGGCGAGATTAAACAGCTTCGAGGAATTTTTTTGCCATAGTGCGCCAAAAATGCCAAGAGCAAGATAGTAGATAATGCCATAGGCTGGCGTTGGAATGCCGAAGAATGAAGAGAAATGGCTTGCTTGGACTGTTTTGCAGCCTTCTCCTGCAACGCAGGTAATAGGGATGGGGGATGTGTAGGTAATAAACAGGTATCCCGCAACTACGAGGCCCAAAAATGCTACTAGTACAAAACCTTTATGCATTCCGTAAGTTTATAGTAGTATGCATTATATGCACAAGATAGCTATTATCGGGGCCGGAAATTTTGGTCAGGCGATTTCGGGAATTGTGTCATCCAAACAAAGTGTTGAAATTGCGATGTGGGATACCGATTCTGCGAAAGTTTCTGATATGCAGTCGCTTGAAAGCGTGCTGCGCGATGCTGAAGTGGTCTTTTTATGCGTGTCATCGTGGGTGCTGCGCAAGGCCGCGGAATCAATTTTGCCGTATGTTTCATCTGGGGCAGTTATTATTTCGCCTACAAAGGGAATTGAAAAAGATACGCTTAAAACTTCCGATGAAATATTGCGAGACGTGTTTGGAGATTCTGCGAATATCGCCTTGATGCATGGGCCAATGCTTGCTGCAGAGATTGCTCAAAAGCTCCCTGCGTATACGGTGTTGGCCACAGCAAGCAAGGCCTCGTATGATCTGGTATCTGAATTGTTTGCAGGAACATTGCTGCAGGTGGAATATTCTTCAGATATTCACGGCGTCGCCTTGGCAGGTGTATTGAAGAATATTTACTCTATAGGGTTGGGTATGGCAGATGCGATGCTTTTGGGAAGTAATTTCCGAGGCTGGTTTGTGCGAGTTGCTATTCAAGAAATGGGGAATATTATTGCTGCATTCGATGGAAAGCGCGACACAGCACTGACGGGTGCAGGCATAGCGGATTTGATTGCTACTGGATTTTCCCCTCATTCCAGAAACTGCCAAGTGGGCCACGAGATTGTACAATCAGGGGAATGCATAACGGTGAGCGAGGGGGCTGAGTCTCTTCCGCAGATGATGGCATTGCTGGATGCAAAAGGGGTTGTAGCACCGTTGTGTCGAGGAATAGGCGCAATAGTGAGCGGAAATGCTCCTGCGCGCGATATTGACAAGATAGTAGCTTCCTGCGTATCATAGGGAAATGTCAAAACCTCGAACAATGGAACGAAAAGTACGTCAGCGCCGAAAAGCGAAGCTTGCTCAGTTAAAAGCGAAATTTGCTGCCGCAAAGACGGAAAGTGCAAAGCACGGCATTATTGAAAAGGCGATCAAAGTGTCTCCTTCTTTGGTAAAGGCTGAAATCGAAAAAGCTTGGAAATAAGTCAATACGCAAGAATGAACCCCGGCGAGCAGATGTGCTACCGGGGTTGTTTGTGCGCTGTCGTTGATTCCAAAGTATCTCCTTCTTAGTCTTGATTCGCTAGTGCGAAGTGCGCACCTCTTGGCATCCATGAGTACGTAACTGTAGCGGGGTACGAGCCTTGATTGGTACGAGGCTGTTTTCGCGGCGCTTCGTTTCGTTTCTCCTGTTCGGTCTTTTTCAGTCGTAACGCATACGCTACTTCATCACGAATCTGAATAGTCATGATTGACCCGCCCTTTCATTGAAAAATCCAATTTTCCAAAGAACCACCGTTTCTTTATTGTACTCCTATTTTAGGCTGACTTTTGCACCTCGTGTCTGCATGCCCGAGAACAGGTGGCAGGATTTACTGCGAGGCAGTCTGCGCAGTATTTGGACTCACTACCGCATACGGAACATGCGGCTTGCACGTCGCCCGGGTTGCCGCAGATAGGGCAGAGGGCGTAGCGCTTACTTGGTTGCAAATGCGAATCCACAGCAACGCGATGGTCGAACATAAAGCATTCGCCATTCCATTTGCCGTTCGGATACTCTTTTAAATAATTCGTGATGCCGCCATCGAGTTGATACACCTCTTTATATCCTTGATGCGCCATTTCCTCTCCTGCTTTTTCACACCGAATTCCGCTCGTGCAGAACATGAGGACGGGTTTATCTTTCGGAATATTGCTCTCTTCTACGAATTTCGGGAATTGATAAAATGATTCTAATTTCGGATCAATTGCATTCTCAAACGTTCCGATTTTTGTTTCGTAGGTATTTCTAGTATCTAGCACAGTTACATCGCCTTTTTGCATCATTTCATGAAATTCTTTCGGAGAAAGATGCTTAGCATTTCCCGCCGGAAGAATGCCCTCATGTTTTAATGCAACGATTTCTTTTCGGATATCTACTTTAAATCGCTTAAATGGCTTTATGTCGCTGGTCCAATCTTGAAATGAAATCTTTGGGAATGCTTCAGTAAGGTATGCGCGAATGGTCTCAATTGCTTCTGGAGAGCCGGCCACCGTCCCATTGCAGCCTTCGTTGGCGAGCAAAATTAAACCGTTCATGTCGTGGGTAGATCCAATTTCACGAAGATCTTTTTGGATATCCAAAACCTCCTGATCGGTTAAGTCTTGGAATATATACCATTGCGTCATGAAATACGTCATGACGCCTATATTAGGCCAACGGGAACGTTTTGCAAAGTTCTTTTACTTCTTTGGCGATCTGCTTGATGTCTTTAGATTTAGTAGCTTCTTTCTCTAATTGCTCAAACGACAGCTCCTTCCACGGTTCTGCGGTACGCATTGCTTCGCGGATCCACTCAGCAATTTTAACCATTTCTTTTTCTTTCATGCCACGGGTCGTTAGAACTGGCGTTCCGAGTCGAAGTGCGGATGGGTTGCGAGGCGGGCGGGAATCCCATGGCATCGTGGAGTAGTTTGCGGTAATGCCTGCGAGTGCGAGTACGCGCGCAAATGGTCGGCCAAGCAATGGTTCGTGCGATAAATCGATCAGTAGCAAATGCTTGTCTGTTCCGTCTGTGACTAGTTTGAAGTCTTGTGCCTGCAGTGCTTTGCCAAGTGCCTGCGCATTTAGAACTACTTGTTTTGCGTATTTTTTAAATGTCGGCTTGATAGCCTCGCCCAACCCAACTGCAATGCCGGCAATATTGTGATTGTGCGGACCACCCTGTAAACCTGGCAAGATTGCTCGGTTTATTTTTTCTATGAGTTCTTTTTTTGCAAGAATAATTGCGCCGCGGCCAGATCGCAATGTTTTATGGGTCGTCATAGTAACAACGTCTGCAATGCCGACTGGGGATGGGAATGCGCCGCCGGCTACTAACCCTGCCTCATGCGCAATATCTGCCATATAGAATGCGCCAACTTTCTTGGCGATTGCTTTCATCTTTCTATAATTAATAATTCTTGGATATGCAGTGCCTCCAGTAATAATGAGCTTCGGCTTATATTTGAGCGCAATCTTTTCAATTTCTTTGTAGTCAAATTGGGATGTTTTCGGATCTGTTTTATATTGAACGGGATTATATAAAATAGACGTAATGTTTACTTTGCGGCTTCCACCTGTGTATACGAGCAAGCCGGATTTTACATCTTTTTCGCGCTTCTTCGCATCCGGTTCAAATGACCATCCGTGAGATAAATGCCCGCCGTCAGGCAGGTACATGGCAAGCATAGTGTCGCCTGGTTGGAGGAGCGCTAGGTATACTGCCAAATTTGCGCTGCTTCCGGATAGAGCCTGGACGTTTACATCCCATGTTTTTGGCAAATTAAATGCTTTTTTTGCCCGATCTATTGCAAGTTGTTCTAGTTCGTCGATATATTGATTGCCTTCATAGTATCTTGACCCAATATTTCCTTCTGCGTATTTGTGTGACATGACGGACCCGACAGCTTCGCGAACGGACGATGAAAACCAATTCTCGGAAGGAATCATCGAAAGCGTTTCCTGCTGGCGTGCTTCCTCATTTGTAATAATTCGAAATACTTGCTTATCAGTTTTTTGAAGGTTGTTCATTGCGTACATAATGAATATGGGTAAAAAGCGGATATTCGGTTTTTGTATGAATTCGCCAGATGGTGTGATCGATCTCGGGGAAGTATACATCTCCTGAATATTCCGTTCGAAGGTGCGAGATGCGCATCTCTTGGGCGAGAGGCATGAATTCATCGTACACTGACCCACCCCCTATAACAAATACTGTTCGTTCGTTTTTTGTCTTTTCTAATGCGTCAGTAGTAGACGAACAAAATACGACACCTTCTTGATTCTTGGTAGGCTTACTATGAGATAGCACATATAACGTTCTGCCTGGTAGCCCATGACCGATAGATTTGTACGTGACGTGCCCAGCAATCAGCGCATGCCCGTACGTGATTGCTTTGAATAATTTTAGTTCATCCGGAATGTGCCACGGCGTGGAGCCGGCTTTGCCAATAACGTTGTTCGGATCGATTGCGGCGACAAGAGTGATCACGCAGAAAGTTTTTCTAACGCTTTTAATTTTTCTTGAATTTTTTCTTCCTGGCCGCGGCGGGCAAAGTCGTATTCTCCCATGTTTACTCGCATGTATTGCGCGATAAGCGGATATACTTTTTCGAATAGTCTAAATTTTTCTTGCTCGATATGGCGGTATCCAGGGTGGCCTTCTGGAATAGTTCGAAGTTCCATTTCCCAAAAGCATTCGCGCACGTTAGTCCATTGCATGAAACGGACTTTGTATGCCATAGGGACTGCGTATTGGGCTAATATCGGGTCATGTTCCGCAATTTTTCTATAGATAGCTGCTGCTTTGTGTAGCGCATCTCGATAGGGTTGATCTAGTCCCGCGTCGATGAGCTCCTGGGGCGTTTCGTGGCCGTGGGCTACCGTAAAGAGCTGGCGCTGCTGAGTGAGCATACGATGGCGATGCAAATCTCTCCATGCGCCAATGTCGATCGTGATGTCATATCGCAGGTATGTGTTTTCGAATGCGCGGCCAACTTTTTGCCAGCGCTGAGTTCTATTGCCTAAATACGCAGCAAGAATTTCCCGCTTCTCTTGCTCTGACATTGCTTGTACGGCAGCAAGGGTATCTTCCCAAGAGGCAGTGTTACTGTCTGCATTGTATAACATGCCGGCAATGATTTTCGCTTCGCCATCAACGTCGTATTCTACAAGCGATACAGCAGTATCGTGATCATGGTTCTTTGTGAGAGTTTCTGGAACAAATTTCGCAATGCGTGCAGTTTTTTGAGAGAGGTAATCTTGATATGCCTCTACTTTATCTTGGCTTGCAGGGTCTTTTACTCTACGCAAAAATGATGGTGTTACTTTGTATAATTCTTGATACGTTTGCTCTGTAGCCCATCGAATTTCGCCCAAACTGTGTCGGGCGGACCTGCTTACTAAATATTCAAATGCTTGGCCATTTCCGAAAAAGGCCACTTGAGACAATGTTGCCATCGGCAGCAATCCTCGAACAGTGTCGAATGCTTTTTTCTCTACAACACTTTTTGTTTCATCTGGAAATTGTTGCGCTAAATAGGCTGATAATTTCGGAATCAAATCAATATACGTATCAAATAGCGTATTCATTGCTGATGTATACTCTTCTTCTAATCCGAGCTGTTTTAAGGTTGGGTCGGTGTAGTAGCGATATCCGCCATGTACTTTTTGTGAATAATCTACGTAGCGCGTAGACTTTTCAATCGGGGCTAAGCCAATTCGCTGATCTTCGAATTGCTTGATTGCAATCTGCGACAAGCTGGAAAACACCACGTGCATGCCGGCCATTTGAGCGATAGAATCGTCTCCGTATTGTGCGAGCCATTTTGCATAAAACGATCGAGCTTTTGGATTCGAGAAAATAGATTCTGTGGGATGGGTATGTAAAAAATCGATAAACTCTTTTAACGTTTTGCCATACTTTGCTTGTTCTGTATCTGATGGGTTGTCTTGCAAAAACGGCTCAACATATTCTTTTAAGAAAATTAAGCGCAAATCGTCTGCTGCCCTGCTTGTTCTGGAGCACAAGGCGCCGATAACTTCAGGAGAGGATATGAGGGGGACGTATACGGACGATGTGAGGTTTGTGAAAAATGGGGATAAGTTCCATTTTTGTTCTTCATTATAGGAGTCGGCGTCGTACGGAGGGGTAAACGCTTCAAGGGGAAGGATTGGGTTCATGAAATTATTGTTTCATGAGGCGAACATTTCTGCAAATAGGCGCAGCCACTGCTCGGCCACTCGCTCAACATCATAATGAGCCCTCATATAAGAAGCTATATTGTTTGATTTTTTTCGCAATTCCTCTGGATGTTCTAAAAGTGTTCGTACTTGTTGTACGAGAAGTTCAAAATCGCCATGTGCGCATGTACCGAGATCGTGCGTTGTAATAACTGAATCCGGATTTAAGTTGAGGGTTGCGATTGGGGTACCCGCAAGGCCGCTTTGCATAAATGCCATGGAATATCCTTCGAAATCGGACGTATTTACTGTGATTTTTGCATGTAAAAAATACTCATCTAATTTTCTATGGGGCAAGCCCTCGATAAAGCGCATGTTTTTTATGTGTTTTGCTTGCTGTTTTACCTCTTTAAATAATCTTAACTGATTTTCTAATGGTGCTGCGATCATAATGAATTGTTCTTTCGGAAAGCGCTTTGCCAATTCCAAGAAAAGAAATGGATTTTTCCATGGTTCGCAACGTGCTACCCATAGAATTGTTGTTCTTTTAGCTGTCGCGCTTGGTGTATAGGCGTGCATTCCGAGGGGGATGTACGCAATAGGGCACGTAATATTTGGATGGTGTGTCCGCAGCTGGTCTTCGTGATGAGCTACGGATACATCAATAACATCTGCATGCTCGAGAGCTATTTTGAATAAATTGCCGGTAATAGGATATCTTTTGATTGCGCTCCCGTCGCATTCGCTGTCTGAGGCGGTTATGTAAATAAATTTTTTTCTATATAGTCTGCAAAAAAGCCACGTGAAAAATACTGTTTTTCCAAACACTGATTCAATGTAGACATCTGAACGAGCTTCTTTGAGGGCGTTCCAAAATTTCCATAGTTGCGTGAATGGGTTTTGGCGCCGGAGTTTTAAAGACGATAACAGGGTAATATGCTGAGTTTTTATCTGGTGGCCTTGTCCAAAATCGCCCGTAATAATAGTCGTGTTGACATGCTTTCCTAGTAGCGGGGCAAGCTCGTGAAGTGCTATTTCTGCGCCTCCTGTTGCAATTTGAGAGGATTCTTCGAATATATGATACGCTCTGAGATTTATAAAGCATGCTTTGAGGGATGTAGGGGGTATTGGCATATTTCGTATTCATTTCGTATGCTAGCACGTATGCAGAAGGAGTTGGAGTATTTGTATCATTTGGAGCGATTTGGCATTAAGCCGGGGCTTGCTGTTATGAAGGAGCTAATGGACGTTCTGGGGCATCCTGAAAAATCCTTCAAAAGCATCCATATTACTGGAACGAATGGTAAAGGAAGTACGTGTGCGATGCTGGAATCTATATTACGAGAATCTGGCTTTAAGACAGCGCTGTATACCAGTCCTCATCTATATGCATTTAATGAGAGGATAAAGGTTTCTGGCGTTGCGATTTCTGACAGTGATTTAATAAGTCTGATTCAAGAAATTCGCGTTGCAGTTGAACATAATAATCTTCAACCTACGTTTTTTGAATTTACTACAGCATTAGCGTTTTTGTATTTCGCTCGAAGCAATATAGATATTGCTGTTATAGAAGTCGGTATGGGTGGAAGACTGGATGCAACAAATGTAATCACCCCTTTGCTATCTATTATTACGAACGTGGGATTGGATCACATGGAATTTTTAGGAAATACGGTTGAGGAAATTGCTCGAGAAAAAGCTGGAATTATAAAAGATAGCGTGCCAGTTATTACGCGAGAAGAGGGTGCGAGTGTTGTAAAAATATTAGAAGACGAAGCTGGGCGAAAAAATACGCAGGTTATTCGAGCGCAAGGTATTGTGAAAACGAATGTCGTGCGCTCAGATTTGAGCGGACAGGATATAGATGTCGCAGGAGAGAAGATTGCAATGCGAATTCATCTACCTCTTTTAGGCGCGCATCAAATTAAGAATTTGGAAGTTGTGCTTGCTGCGTGCGGGGAGCTCATGGGCGCGGGACTGCGCATGTCTCAAGAAGACATTTCTAGGGGTGTTAGTTTAACGGTATGGGAGGGGCGCTTACAGGTAGTTTCTCAGAAGCCACTTATTTTAGTTGATGGGGCACATAACGGAGACGGTGCGCAGGCACTTGTGAGCTTTCTAGAAACAATGCCGGTGTTTGATGTTCTCGTGTATGCCGCGAAAAAGGGGAAAAATATTGCAGATGTGTTGAGTTTGATATTGCCGAGATGCAAACGAGTTATTATTACAAAGGGGTCATACATGCCAGAGGATCCGGATGTTATTGCGCGCATAGTACGAGATGTAGGACATGGTGTTGAGGTGCGTGAAAGTGTTTCTGATGCTGTGAAGCTGGGCTTAGAGTATGTCGGCACAGACGGGAGTATACTTATTGCAGGTTCGTTGTATATGATTCCTGATGCGCTAGCGTTTTTAAAAGAAAACGAGGTATAAAGAAAGCTATATGGGTATTCGTCAAGTTATTGGTTCCGGAATTGGACGACTTATTTTAGTTACGTCTATTGCTCTTGTTGCGGTGCTGATTGTATATATTGTTCCATTGTCTACGGAGCGTATTCGTATTGTGAAATATTTTGATACGCCAGTAGAAATTTCTCTTCATGCGGGTGATCATTTACAGCAAAAAGTTCATTTGACGGAAGGTGTGTACTCAGGAGTTGCTGTATTTTCTAATACCTCAACGTTATCAGGGAGGGTAGTGCGGGTAGTTATTACGGACCCCAAAGGCAGTATCGTTGCTCGGGGCGATGCCGATACTGTTTCTTATCTTTCAAGTGCGAACGTTTCTCGTATTCAGATGGATACGAGTTGGTGGAGGGTTAGTCATGAGGGGGCGTATTTGCTCGACATTTCGTTCCTGCACGGGGATCCATTGTCGCTTCTTATGATGGAGCGAGATAAAAATCTATCCGCTGCTCAAAAGTTGTCAATAAATGGACAGCCACAGTCTGCAATTATTTCTTTGACGTTTATGAGGCGTGTTCCTACAGACTTTGGTGCTCGACAAGGAGTTATTGTTGGCGCAATTGCAATGATCGGTATTGCCTTAATTTCACTTTTAAAAACAAGTAAGCAGAAAATGATAGGGGCTATAGTAGGTATCGTTTTTCTTGCACCACTTGGAAATTTGGGGTATTTATTTCCAACCGGAGACTTGGGAATAGCTGATTGGGATTTGTATGTACCTCTTCACGATTCGTATCGCAAAGCAATTTTGCAATTGCATACCTTTCCGTTCTGGGATCCGTATCCTTGCGGGGGTACAGCAGGATTAGGGGATCCGGAATTTCCAGTATTTACACCAACGTTTTTATTGGTATTACTATTTGGTTCTTCGTGGGGGTTACGGCTTGATGTGGTGCTATCCGTTATAGTCGGTGCGATTGGTATGCTCGTGTTGGCGCGCAAGCTTGGGCGATCTGTTGAGGCAGGACTGCTTGCAGCTCTTATTGTTTCATTCGGTGGAGTTAATTTAATTGAAAACGTCGAGGGGCATGTGAATATTCTTACCGTCATGTGGATTCCGTGGATATTTTGGGCTTGGCTTTGCGTGTATCAGAAAAAAATGCGCCCAATAATACTTGGAATATTTTTAGCACTTACATTTTTGGGCGGAGGAGTGTATTTGCTTATATATACCACGATCGCGTTTATTGTTTTGACCTTGCTTGCTTCTCGAAAAAAAGATGCATTTTTAACTGCCTTGAAGTCGGGATTATGGGGGCTCGGCCTCGTGTCGTTTAAATTAATTCCTGTTATATATTGGTTGAAGCAATTTACGGATAGGGTGTATGTGCCGTCCTCGTACACGCTCCCATGGCTGGGGGATATATTTTTTGGTCGATATTTACATGATACGTATGTAATTTTGAATCAAAGCAGTGGGTGGCACGAGTATGGCGCGTATATAGGATATGGCGCATTGGTATTGGCGTTAATTGGCAGTGCGCGCTTTTTCCAGAATCGCATTATCCGAGCTCTTAGTATTGCGACGATATTGGCAATTGCGCTCTCTACACTTGGACCGTTTTTGGCGCCGATCCTGGATCATATTAAGTTTTTGCCGAGGTCTAATTTATCTCGCGTGATTGTGTTTGCAGTAATTCCGATTGCACTTTTAGCGAGCTATGGAATGGATCGATTGCGCAATTTTATGCCAAAATACGGCAACGTTATTCAAGTGTGCGTAATCGGTTTTATTGCCATAGACTTGATTAGTTTGACGTATCAAATTTCTGAGCAGGCATTCGTGTTGCCTCATGTTATTCCATTAATATCTCCAGCTCCATATCCTATTGCCTATACCCCTGAGCGATATGATGATGCTGGGCAAGGGTCTCGAACGACAAGAACGACAGATGCGTATTTTGCAGGCTATGGAACGGAGGCGTATTGCTCAGTGCTCGGCCCGCAGTCTGCAGTGCGGACTATTTATGATGAAGGGGATACGGGCGCCGTTTCGGCTCTAGATTCTCGAGCAAAAGTAACCATAGTTTTCTGGAGTTACAATACGGTAAAGGTTCATGTTGATACGCCGATTGCTACGCGCGTTGTGCTAAATGAAAATTATGCGAAAGGCTGGATGGCAAATGGCAAGCCTGCAATCATCGAATCGAATCGACCTGCGATAGATATATCGGAGGGTAGTTACGATATCGTATTTCAGTATAAGGCGCCCGGGTTTTTTATCGGTCTTTTTATAACAATACTGATAATCTCGATTGCATGTTACAGCTCCTTTGCTCGACCAGATAGCCGCAGAAAGAAATAGTGCAGCAATGTTTGGTACGCATTTTGAATTGCTCGTTTTGAAACGCGGGGGGAAGGGGATTGATACGAAATAGGTATTTCGCATGTATTATAATTGCGCAGAAGGTATCGCAATTCGGTTTGATAAAAATGAGCTGTTGATTGTAGCGGATAGTTGATGATATTCTCCACCACGTCTCGATGAAATCCTTGATATCCGCTTGTCATGTCTGCCAACTTTGTTCCTAGCATTGTATTAGAAAGCAGCGTGCCTGCACGAGAAAGAAGTCTGCGATTGATTGGTGAATGCGTAATTGATCCTCCTGGAACCATTCTGCTGCCAAACACGCACTGGTGCCCGGCTTCGAGCGCCCTAAGGAAGTCGGGAAGCTGATGAGGATCGTGCGATAGTCCGGCATCCATTTCGATAATGTATTTATTTCCTGCATCGAATGCGGCACGAAGACCGCTTATGTACGCATCCGGTAAGTGGCGATTTTCCGGAGCGAATATTGTTATGAAGCGCGAATCCTTTAAAGATAATTCTTGTGAAAGTTCATATGTTCGGTCATGCGAAAAATTATTGATAACATGGTAGACTGTTCCAGAACCAATATCGTCAAGAACCTTTGTAACTTCCTCGGCAAAGTGCTGAAAATCTTTCTCTTCGTTTGCCATTGGAACCGTAACTGCCCAACTATGCCGTATGCTCATATATTTGTAAAAATGCTAATTGCTTGTCGTAATGTGAACGGTACTCGTATGCGTTAATTATATTTTGTACTCCTTGTTTATAGGACGAATACGCGTTTACGATTGAAGCGACTGCGCGATCAATATCCTGAGAATTTTCTTCTACGATTTCTCCTGCCCTGAATGAGGCAATTTCTTTATGAAAATAGGTTGTTTTTGTAGTAATGACTGGCAGGCCATATGACAAATAGTCCTTAATTTTTGTTGGCTCGCAATACAATGATACGTTGCTCGGATCATAATCATACAGTGCAAATGCAATATGCCACTTGGAAGCAATTTCTTCGCGATTGGGCGCAAACCCATAAAATGTTACTTTATCCTCGATATTAAGATCCTGTACTAGATCCTTATAGAAATTTAATTCATACCCATCTCCTATAATATCTAGATGAAGTGGGGTTGTTGTTTGATGGACATATCTAAGTAATGTTTGAAGTCCTTGTCCGTGTCGAATGCTCCCCATAAAACCTATATGGAGCTTTTCTTCCAGTACGTCTTGACGATTTGCGATGCATAAGTCTGCGATTCCTAGCGACAATTGGCTGCGATGAAAACTGCTTGTGCGCAGCGGACTATATATTGCCTGAATAGGAGGGCTTAAGTATATGACGTATGGAAGGTGCCTATTATAAAAATTCAGTAACATGTGATAGATCTTCATAAAGCCGTTCTTCTCGATATAGTGGTCTCCAATAATAAGGATAAAATGCAGATTTTTGATGTAAGAAAATACGCTATAAAATATGCAGAATATTGGATTGTCTACAATTACAATGCTGCCGCTTTTAACGGTGAACAAGAGTATGGTTAGGAAATAGATATAGTGTGAAAGTAACTTTATAAGCTTATTATTGACAGGTATTTTAGGGAGGCTCGTTACAATAGTATTTTCCCCATTAACATACTGCTCTAGGTGGCTCTGAGCATTCGAATAGCCATTGGGAAAGTGAAACGTGGTAAAGTGTTGTGTGTTTTCTATCAGGTACTTCCTTAAATTCCCCATGTTTTTTATCGGTTCCGGGGTTACAAAATAAATGCTGTTATATTTTGCCATGGCGCAGGAATGCAATAATCATCCCTATTGTATACAACACAAGAGTAGCTAATGACAATAATACTCCGATGTTCATATATCGCTGAGGCCAATATTCCATAACAATATCAATATTTTGAGTTGTTCCGAGTTTTGATTGAACTTCTTGGGGGTCGAGAATCCAGCCATTCATTAATGCATTTGCCTGTATGTGAGAATCTTTTGAAATTTCTTGGCCTGGCGTCTTAAAGAGTATTCGTTCCCATATTGGTAGCTTTTTAGATCCTTGCGGCCTAACGAATACCTTCCACCCGGGGTCGAAGCGATTTGATAGTATGAGCATTCTTGGAGATGATCCAATATCGCTCACGTGCAGTACGGTAGTAGTCGGGTCAATTTCTTCCGTTTTGGCGTCTAGGGATGATAATGGAGGGTTTGCCGTTTGGATGAATCTTGACGGAAGGATGGGTATTCTTGTGACGGCAATGGATGCAAATTGGGTTTGGGATTCGCCGCTGTCAGCTGGTACATAGAGGATAAGACTTGCATCGGGGTGGATATTGCTCCCATTGATTATTATATTCTTTGTTTGCCATTGACTATTTGTTTCCGGAAGCTGGATTGTCGCTTGCGACGGGTTGTCATTCGGGTAGAACGTAGCATGGGCATCGGTTCCTAGAATTGTTCGATAGCGTATTGATACGAGATGGTCGTACGTGGGATTAAAGTCGTGGAGTGGCAGTGTTACGCATGCAATATGTTTTGCTGCCTGAATTGAGAGCGCTTGGATGTGGTCGGCAGTTTCTGCGATAGATGCTTTGATCCCGTTCTTTTCAACGGAGGTGCTATCCGCATTATTGCAATCACTCGCGCTTACGGACATGTCTGGCGAAAAAGTAGTTTGCGCCAATACGTTTGAGCCGGTGATTGCAGAATCACTTATTGTTGTGTCCGACGTTTGATACGGTCGAGTTGTCATGCGTTCGGTGCTGTCAGGGATATCTGCTGATGCTGTGGACATGAGTTGATACGCGTCCAGGTGTATGTTATCAAACAATCCATCCCCAGCAGGCTGGTAGAGGTATAGAGTGGAATTGTGGGTGCCGTCACTATCAAAGGAGAAATCCGCGTGTTGCCAATTCTGCTTTTGGTTGAATTGTACAAAGGAGAGGTTCTTCATTGTGTCTGATTGAAAAATCTTTACGTATCCAGCAGACCCTGCTTTTTGCTGGTAGTCGATGGATCCAAAATATGTAGCAGGTTTGGCTGCTGATGAAATAGTGATCCCTGTGCATGCGATATGGTTTTTCGCTGTTAGGTTTAGTGAGCTTGCTCCGTCCGTTGCGACAGGCGATTGCGATGCGGAGATCCCGTTCGCTTCTTTTGTTGTGTTGTCCGAATTATTGCAATCTCCTGCGCTGCCCCATGTTCCTGCTTCAAAAGACGCATCTTTAACAAGAGGGTCGGAATTGATTTTTGCTAGAAATGAGATCGAATTTTTTGATTGATGAAGGCGAGTAATCCCAAGCTGTATTGTTTGTGACTGATCAGTGAATGTATAGAAATAATGTACCCCGTTGATTGTAATTGCGTAGTCTTGATGCGTATTCGGAGTTGTTGCAAGGGGTATGTCGCCTGTAGGCATTCTTGCGATAATGGAAAGGGTTTGATCCGTTATTGCAAGAAGAATAGGTGCTATAGAATCTTTTTTATCATCACGCGTTACGGTTTGAAACGTTCCAGAGTCTGGGATTTTTACGTTGCTATGCACCTGGCCTTGTTCGATAGAGATGGAGTCCGGAGAAAATGGTATATATTCCGAATTCGTAGCTATTGTGCTATCGATATGCTGGAATGTTTGATCTTGGACATTCGATTGAAATACAAATCCAGTAGCGATACTGGGGTCAAGGCCGGAAAAGTCTCGAGGAGCTCCGTGCACAGCTACGAGATTGTCTGCTACATATGCGTGAGGCTTTGCGTCTGGATTTTTCCAAAGTGGCATATCGAGAGGTGATTCTTGTACTGGCTTAAGATTGTTTATGCCTGCTATGTTCTTTCCAAGATCAGTTTTTGAAGCATTGTATAGTTGGTATACATGATCAATCTGGTCTGCCGGTTCGCCGATGTAGCGAATGCTTGAAAAATTTAGCAGCGCTTTAAAGACGGGCTGTGCTGTTATGGAAAACGGATCTGCTTGGTCTTGTACGAAAGGAAGCCAGTCTGCTCCGGTGAGTGCGGCAAGCGATAGGCGCGGATGAGTTTGCGAAGCAGTGGTAAACCGTTCAGTTGATGGTACCCACAACACTCTTCCAAATTCCGCATCTGATTCCAGTATTTTATTGGTTGCTAGGAATTGATTGTCTATGCTATTTGATACTGTCATTGCTTCAATGGCCCCAGTTGAAAGCGGGATAATATTAATAAGCATGACTGCGCTTAAGCCCAGTATGAGAGCATTGGCAACTTTTTTAAATTTACTTTGTATGACTAATAACGAGCCGGCACTTAAAGCTGAGAGTGCGAGGGCGACAATAATTTTTAACTTTGATGATTCTCGAAAAAAATTAAACCCAGGAAAATGGTAATAGAGCCAAGAGTATGCTTGGGGGAACGGATTATTTTCTTGTTTTACGAGAAAAATTCCGATAATAGCGATGAGGCTCCAGAACCAGAAAAATGAATTTTTTTTCGCCCGTAACCTTACGATGAGCCATAAAAATGCGATGATTGGAATGATATATTCCCATCGCGGGATTTGTTGCGGAATAAAGTCAGTAAGTTGATTACCTGACCAGAATGGATCATACAAAGTCATTGCTTCGCCTATGTGGTCATAGCTTCTAAAGAGTCCTCTGCTCACTATCGATCCGTATCCTAATGAAGAGTTCGCAAATATAAAAGGTATGAGCCAGTATGATTGGAGTAATGCTACGGGAATAATCGCACACAATATGACGCGAAGCATTTTCCATGAGAGTATAATTTTCCGAGTAAGGAGCAGGTATAGACTATATGCAATAAGCATGAACGTCAGTATGTATAAAATGCGTATTTCGAAAATTGAACAGACTCCAGTTATGGCAATAAACGATAAGATAGATTTTATGTTCTGCCTATGAAGTAGATCTCGTACAGCAATAAACAGTAGGGGCGCTAGGAAATATACGATTGCAATGTGCAAATGCATCATTTCTCGTGCAAGAATATAGGTGTTGAATAGGTAGATTAGCGAACCTGCAAATGCGCCAGGTGGGTATCGCAATGTTTTAAGTAAAAACAGGTATATCGGAATAGGCGCTAAAATTGCAATTGGCCAAAGGAAAACAATTCTTTCCCATGCTGCAAATCCGAGGTGGATTTTTGTAAGCAGGCCGCCAATAACATAGAGCAGTACAAACGTAGGCTGAGATATGCCCGTGGTCAGAGAGCCGCTTGCATCGAGAATTTTGGGAAGAGTTAATGATTCGGAAAATACTTGGTTAGGTACGTACCAATAGTCGCCAGACGTGAAAATACCCGGCAAAACAAGCCATTGCCAATGCGCAATTACGGATAGTGCAATCAGTAAAAAAAGACCCCCAAATTTTTTCATGAACGCGATAGAGAACATACGACAGTATGCTCTCTATTATACTGCAGATTTCATGAGATATCCTAATCCAAGTGCACAGAATTCAAGCGTTTTCATGATGCATGTCGCAGTGAATATGATTGGATGTTGAAATAGGAACGTTGGATTCTGGAAAAATAGCTGTATGCGGGTGATTGGATTCGCCTGCTTGTACAGCATATGCTTATTTCGCTGATTATTTGCATATGCTTTGAGCGTGGATCCGTAATAATATTTTTTCTTCAATAAGTGTGTGAGTGTTAGTGCTCCTTCGTTATGCCGTATGGCAATTGATGAATATCCGATCCCGGATAATCCGAATGCGTTCACTGTCCTTGTGTGAATGTCAAAATCTTCAGCGCCAATGATATCTTCTTGGAAGCCTGAGATGCTTGTAAACGCCGATGAGCGAAAAAAACGGGCTCCATGAAGCCATGAGCTGTTTGCGTAGGTTGACCGTTCGAAATTCTTGCATGCTGCCCAAAGGGTTGTTCCAAAGGAATCCTCTGGAATAACAATTGCTTGTATATTTTTATGTTCCTGCATTATGTTTACACATTCATCTACAACCTCGGGTAATAATTCCATATCCGAGTCTATGAACAATAGAAATTCTCCATGAGCATGATTTGCACCGGCATTTCTTTGAGCTGAGCGCTCGTTGCCGGTTATCATCAGGCGTGCTTTGTTATTTTTTGCAATATCTTGCGTCGCATCTAAGGAATAATTGTCTACGACGATGTATTCAATATTCGAATATGTTTGTCTTTTAATAGATGTAATGCACGCAAGAAGTGTTTTCGCAGAATTTTTTGTAGGAATGATAATTGAGACGAGAGGAGTGGTCTTCATATTTTTTTTATAGAAATATTTTTAAACACCATATCTACAGCCGCTTGTTCGCCAGTATCGGCGTATGTAATAATATGCCCAATATATATAAGGCGTAGTTCCGGTTGTAGCTGCTTTAAGAGGGATAGCGTTGCTAACCCATCTTGAGAAGCGTCTCTCTTTAGGGCTGTTTCTACGGCAAGGTATTTGGATTTTTTTACTGTGGTTGGGCTCGATGCAATAACATCGTGCTCCATCCCCTCAACATCTATTTTTAAAAGGTCGATTGTTGGTAATGCTTGAAGTTCTGGGATATCGTCAAGGGATTTGCACATTGCCACTGTTGTTCCGATTGTTGAGGGCAGTTTGAATTTTGAAGACATTCCAGACTGTTCATTAATGTGAATTAGCATCTTTTTTTCATTGCAAATTGCTCCATTGAAATGAAAATCATTATTATTTTCCTCTAGTAATTCGAAAGATCTTGGGACTGGCTCAAATGAATATATTTTTTTTGGAGATAATACTGTATGTGCAAAAAGCGCGAACTCTCCTATATTAGCTCCTACGTCTACTACTATTCCATTCTTCGGGGCTATTTTTTGCAGATGGGCGTGGTCGATGAAGATGCTTTGGATATTTTCAATTCTGTCGGGTTTTGCAATGTATGTCGTGCGTCCCCAGCCCGGTATTCCGAATGCATTAATCTTGTTATTCCAAAACAAGCTTGGCATGGCTATCAACATATATTTTGTTTTCAGAAATTTCCACTTTTCTGGAATGTTTTGTGTTGTGATCCACTGCATATCAAGCTTGAGAGAGCGGAAAATTCTTAGGAAAAAATGCGCTATGCTCATGGCGTAATCTGGATTATTTGTTTCAGTATTGCGTCCCATGTTGAAATTGTATGCCTTTTCTGCTTTTGGCGGGCATTGGTAAATCCTTCTTTTTGCAGTTGATTGAACGTCCCCAGATTAGTCAGTATTTTTTCAATGCAAGCAGCTAGTGATTTCGGGTTTTCTTGGTCCGCAATTAATCCGGTTTTATTATCAATGATAGCATCGCGCGTTCCTGGAACATTGTATCCGATCGCAGGCGTTCCGCATGCAGCAGCTTCAAGTATTGCGATGCCATACCCTTCTTTTTTAGAAGGCATGAGGAGGATGTGCGACTCTTTAAGCCAATGCAGTTTTTCCTCCTCGTCTGCATTTGTAATAATCGTGATTTTATTATCGTTTTGAATGGATGTATTGATATCCTGATAATATGAATCGTATTTCTTTTCCCTTTTTCCAATAATAACAAGATGAATATTCGGAACAGTTTCTTTTACAATTTGAAATGCTCGTATTGCGTGCTCGATACGTTTGACCGGAGCTATCCTGCCAAGGACGAGGAGAGTCGGATGCTCTGCTTTTTGAGGAATTTCTGGTAATGAAATGGCTGTAAAATTCGGAACAATAGAAATATTTTTTTCAATAATATGGTGTTTTGTCAGTTCTTGTTTTGTGGAATTAGAGACTGTAATGAATTGCTGATTTTTGTAGAGCCGCAGCCATATTGTATCTACTATTTTGCCGATAGTGTGTGGAAGAACGCTTGACCATAATTCCCCGGCAACTTCATGAATAAGTATGAGGATTTTTGGGCGATGAGGGTATAGTATCGAAAAAAATGGGATGCCATGGGCTTGGTCAATAATAAGATCGAATTTTTTTTCTGTAGATAATTTTTTATATGTAAAAAATGCATACAGTATGCACGTGAGCGTGGTGCCTTTGCGCAATATCGTGTAATTATTATGTACTTGTTTCTGTTTTGCGTTCGGAAATGATGAGGTGATAAAAAAAACCTCGTTTGTTTCTGCAAGATGGCTTGCAAGAGCATCTGTTAATACTTCCGCACCTCCGGATTCGGGGTTGAGAACATCCTTCCAATTCAAGAATAGTATTCGTTTTCCGGAAATGCTATGCATTCTTTAAGATTGTCCTAAAATAGCTTATTCTCCAAATTGCCAAATAGTAAGCCCGGGAGAATCAACTAATAATGATACATATGGGAGTTTTTTAAATGTATTTTTATATAATGCTTCCTCGGGCGAACCATGGGCTAAGGCAATATAGCTAATATGCTGTTCTTTTAACATTTTTAAGAATGAGCTCGAAAAATCTGGCGTACTAATTTGTGCAAGTGCGTGATTGATTTCTTGAGATTCTGGAGACGTCGATTCGGTTACAATAAAGGCGTCTCCTTGCCGCATTTCCAAGTTATCTCCTTGAATAATGCTTCCATTAGTAAAAAAGAGCTTCGCCGGATCGGCAATAGTCGCCTGATTTGTAAAATCGAACGGCATATATAAATGCCATGGCAAAAAAAGAACGCGAGGTTTTTCAGGAAGTTTCGCTAACGTTTGATTGAACGCATACCAGCTTTGCGGATAAATTTTTGGAGTGATGGTGTTTGATAGCCCCCAATAGATTGAAGATCCTGCAAGTAGTGTACATAGGAGAATTAAAATGGATGACACTGAGCCATATTTTTTCTGGAGATGCACTATGCCGTATGCAAGTAAGGCTGCTTCGATGAGCGCAAGGTCTGCCAAGTATTTTGCGCTATCGCGCATTGCAGGAATAAACGGAATGTCAGTAAGTAGGACAAGTATTATTGCGCCAATGAACAGTTTTTTATTGTTCCATGCACCTATTAACATAACGCCTAATAAAAATATGTTAGATGCATAAAAGATTATTTTATTTGAGCACGGCAAAGATACTGCGTGAGGGTTTCTCCATTGAGATGATAAAAATACGGTATCCGTGGCAAGTTGCGGCGTGCACTGCGCGCGCGGCGCGAATACTGCAATGTCTTTGAGGGAAATAGTTGCAAGTTGCGACGCCGGGTTTATGTATGCGACTGCTAGTATTGCGAGCAGCGTTGCAATATACGGACCAAGTAACGCTATGTATTGAGTACGAGAGTAGTGTTGTATTTTTTGTGTATGCCAAGCAAATAGAATGATAAGTATGGGGAGCAATATAGTATGATGAATACTGAGTAGGATAACTGCGCTGCATCCGATCCCTGCTTGCAATGCTTTTTTACTAGACGGCTGCTGCAAAAAACAAAGCACAAGATAGATTGCGTATGGCGTAAGTGCATAGGCGTATAAAAGGTATATATGCCCCATTTGCAATCGATTAAATACGAATGCATTTGTCACCATAAATATCCCGGCAATAATCGAGGCGAGCTTATTTGATAGTAAAAAATATGTGAGGCGATATGTTGCACCTCCTGCAAGCATGAGCATGGCTAATACAAGTATTTTTTGTGCGAACGATGATTCGATAACGGTGCTAAGCATCGTCCAGGCAATTTGAATAGGAGTACCCGCTATTCCGCCTGTGGGGTCGAGGCTGATGTGGGGGTGGGGTATGCCTGTCCAGTCAAGAAGGAGTAGGTATCCTGGATGAAGGAACCAAGGCAGGGTAATAAGCACTGCGACTATCAAGAATGGAAAGAATTGTTTCATATATGCGCATACTATCGTACGTGTTCTTTGATTGTGGTTTGGGAAGAGCTGGGCGAATATGAAACAGAAATTCCTGAAGAAGGTTTGACGTTGAGCTGTCTTGGTTCATTTCGAAAATACAGCCGTATCGTATCATAGAGGGTCTCGATAATTACGCCGAAACCGATCGTGCTGTTAAATTTGTGTGTAATGCGAACGGGGGATTCAATGATGTGTGTGAATCCGAGCGCGTGAGCATGCACGAGCAATTCGAGGTCGAATGCAAATTTGTTTATTTGAACATGCGGAAGAATTTGCGTGAGGGCGTCTTTGCGAAACAACTTTACTCCAACTTGGGTATCACGAATATTGAGGCGAAAGAGCATGCGATTGAGCAATTGATATGAGAAGCTGTAGATGTGCCTGACAAGCGGGTATTGTACTTGGGATAACGGATGCCGTTTTGATCCGATGACAATATCCGCATGGGTGAATTGCATAAGTTCGAACATGAGGCGAAGGCAATTAAATTCGATATCGCCGCCCGCGTCGATGAATCCCACAATATTGCCGCTGGATGCCAAGAATCCTTGCTTTAAGGCGTAGCCTTTCCCGTGATTTTTTTTGATCGGTATGATGCGTACGTGTGCTAGCGTGTCGTCTTGTTTTACAATGAGAGCTGTGTCGTCTATGTCGCCATCAATGACGAGAATGAGTTCGTATGAAGTGTGTAGGGAATCTAGAAATGCAGACAAACTCCGCAAATCCTGTTGGATGGTCGGAGCTTGTTTATATGCTGGTACTACGATCGACAGATCCATGTGTAGTAGTGTAGCACGCAAGCTGCAGGGCCCCAATTAAGCCTCCTTCATCACCGAGCGTTGATTTTTTTATAGCAGGCAAGGTCGGTAGGATATGGTTGTATTCTCGCATATACGTTTGCACGAGGTCTATATCGATATCTTTCATTATTGACCCTCCTAGTACAATGCAATGAGGTGACCAAAATACCGCTGTATTAAGCAGGCCTATTGCCAAGTATTTCGCTGTTTCGTCCCATACCTGAGCATCTTTAATCTCTTTAGGAGCTTTTCCGTATTTTTTTTGCAATGCTGTACCAGATATAAATGCTTCCAGATGACCGTTTCCGCCGCATCCGCACTCAGGGCCTGCGAGGTCGATAATTTGGTGTCCAGGTTCGAATCCTTGTGCACTCGCATCTATTTTTTCATGAACGATTCTTGTTCCGCCAACACCGGTACTGACTGTTACGTAAGCCATAATAGCGAACCCTTGGCCTGCGCCACGCGTTGCTTCACCGATACCCCACATGGCAGTATCGTTCTCTAGGAAGACCTGAGTTTGCAATTCTTTTTCAAGCAAAGCTTTTAGTGGCTTGTTGTTCCAGCCCTTCAAATTTGGCGCTTTAAGTAACATTGTTTTTTGAGGATCCATTGGACCAGGAATTCCTCCGGCAATTGCCGTGATAGGCTCATTGCCGGAAATGTTTTTTACTGTTTCGATGAATTTCTGTATCCCGGTATCAAAATCTTGTGGTGTAGGGTATATAGAGGGCTTGTTGAGAGTTTTGCCGTCTTTTGAAATGGCTATTCTCGTGTTTGTTCCGCCGATATCAAATGCGATATACATGTAAAAAGTATAGCGGGAAATGGATATATTTGGTACAATGCCAAAGTTACTATTAAGTGAACAATTATGAAAAACGTTACAATCTACTCAACTCCTTCCTGCGGATGGTGCAGGGCTACAAAAGACTATTTTGCCCAAAACCAAATCGGATATACGGAAAAAGACGTAGCATCTGACCCTGTTGCTCGCGCTGAAATGCTTGAAAAGTCAAAGCAAATGGGGGTGCCTGTTATTGATATTGATGGTGAAATTACGATTGGGTTTAATCAGCCACGTCTTGCACAGCTTCTAGAAATCGCGTAGCGTTAGCGCTATGCCAGAAATAAAACAGGCTTTCTCAATTCCCGCAGCCATTGTTATTGCAGGAGCGTTAATTGCGGGAGGTATCTATTTTTCAAAAGTAGGGCCTGCTCCCGTTGCTCCTGCCGCTCAAGTCGCACAGCAAGCTACTCCCGGACCGTTGCCGGATCATTTTGATATTCGAGCAATTTCCGATGCGGATCATATTATGGGCGATAAAAACGCACCGGTAACCCTTATCGAATATTCGGATTTAGAATGCCCGTTTTGTAAAATAGCCCATAATACTCTTAAGCAGTTAATGGCAAATAATGCGGGTAAGGTTCGTCTTGTATATCGACACGGCCTTTCTGTGCATCAACAAACAACGCAAGAAGCGATTGCTGCAGAATGTGCGAGTGCACAAGGGAAGTTTTGGGAATTTACAGATACTATTTTCTCTAATACGCCCTCGAATGACGGGTTAAATCTTGCCGATTTGCCGAAGTATGCGCAAGAAGCCGGAGTTGCTGATATCTCAGCATTTCAATCATGCATTAAGGATGCGCCGTACGGGAATGTTGTACAGGCGGATGAGGACGAGCTTGTGGCAGTTGAAAAGGTTATGAGTGCCGCAGGTCAACAAGTTGGTACGCCGTTCTTCATTCTCATTGGCAAAGATGGCAAGCAAACGCCGATTATTGGTGCCCAGCCATACGCAACGTTCCAGCAAGCAATAGATTCCGCACTCAATTAGTGGTAACTATCCCAATGTGGCAAACGTTACGTGTATTATCGCAGCATATAACGAGGAGGGGCGGATCCATAACGTTCTTCAGGCAGCGCTTGCATGCAAGGATATTGCAGAGATAATCGTAGTCGACGACGGGTCTACTGATGGGACAGGAAGCGCAGTAAAACAATATCCAAACATTCAGCTCATAGCTTTACCTGAAAATAAGGGTAAAAGCTTTGCTGTTGCAACGGGGTTGGAACGTGCTAGTGGAGATATTATTGTGATGCTTGATGCGGATTTATTAGGAGTCACTTCTGAGAGTATTCATCGGTTGCTTGCCCCAGTAATTTCCGGACAATTTGATGTGACTATGAGTTTGCGCGGGCATAGTATTTTATTTTATCGATTGCTCGGCTTGGATTTTATTACTGGCGAGCGAGTTTTTTATAAAAGATTATTTGCAGAATATATGGACGCAATGAAAGCGTTGCCGAGTTATGGCCTCGAAGTATTTATGAATAGGGTTGTTATTAGTAAGCGCGCATCACTGAACATTGTTTCTTGGTCGCGCGTTACGAGCCCTCGTAAAATTGCAAAATTGGGATTTTTTGCAGGATTAAAAGGAGATATGGAAACAATGCGGCACGTATTGTCCGTTATTCCATTGCGAGAAGTCGTCTCTCAAAATCTGCGATTGTTTATGTTAACTCGTCGGTCTCCGGTTCGTGGGCGGGTACTACATGGCTCATAAATTGTTCAGTAGAGTGTTCCCATGAGTATTGCATTGCTTTTTGTCTGCAAGCGCTCGGGTTAAGCTTGAGGCACTGTATGGCTGCTTGTGCGAGATTGTCGCCTAAGTAGCCGTCTACGCCTTGTGAGATGATGTCTTTTGGTCCGGTAACATCATGAGCCGCAACTGGAATTCCCATTGCGAGCGCTTCGATGATAACTAATCCGAAGGTATCGGTAAGAGAGGGGAATACTAATACATTGCAGTGTGACAGCCAATCAATGAGATCTTTTCCTTGTTTGTATCCTGTAAAGATGGTGTCTGGGTATTTTTCTTGCAGAGATTCTTGTTGGGGCCCTTCGCCAATGACCAGCTTTGTTCCTGGTAGGGTCAATTGTAGGAATTCTTCAATGTTCTTTTCAACTGCAACTCTGCCAAAATATGCAAAAATCGGTTTTGCGAGATGTTGTATTTCGTCTGGCATGTGAGCCGTATCCTCGTTTTTCGTAAAGCGTTTTGTATCAACGCCTAACGGCCAAATTGAAATATTCTTTACTCCATACTCTGAAAGCTCCTTTTTAAGACTGTCTGTTCCCACCATTGTCGTACTTCCTGCATTATGGAACCAGGTGATGTATGCGTTCACTGTTCCAAATAACGGCCCAATTCTCATTTGAATGTATTGAGAAAAATTTGTGTGATACGAAGTGGTGAATTTCCATTCTTTTTGCTGGCATAAAATTCTGGCAGAAAGACCAAGGGGTCCTTCCGTTATGATGTGAATGTAATCGGGCGCAAGTTCTGCGAGCATTTTTTTCATTTTTCTATATGGAATGGGTGATAATCTGATTTCTGGATAGAAAAACAGCGGCACCGTCCAAAACAGTCCTGGGTGGATAATAGTAACTTCGAAATTATTTTTTTCGAGGGACGGCAGAATGTTTTCAATGCATGTTACTACCCCATTTACCTGCGGATGCCATGTGTCTGTGACGATGACCAGCTTTTTCATATCTTATCAATATTCGGACCTCTTTTTTTGAGATAGGATTGGAACCACAGATAGAGTCCGATAAAGAGGATTGCAATAATAAGAGAAGCGACTCCTGCATAGCTTAATAGGCTGCTTATTTTGTAGTATGCGTCGCCAAAGTAGTACCCAATCATTTCTAAGATGAATATTTTGGGAATAGTGCTTAAGATGTTGTACCAGATGTATGACCAGTAGGGCATGCCAGCAAGCCCGGCAGAAATAAGAATTGCGGATCCGATTGGCTGGGTTTTTCCAAATGCAAGAATTTTCCAATTATGTTTTTCGAAATATTTTTCCAGCGCCTGTATTTTTTCTTCCGTGACGCCAATATACTTTCCCCATTTTTTAATAAAGTTGTGGCGTCCCCATCTGCCAATCGCATAGTGTATAGTATCCCCCACAATATCTCCTGCCAGTAGTACGAGGAATACAAAGAATATATTTAATTTTCCCAGTGATGCGATGAAGCCAGATAGTACCGCAACAATAGGACCTTCTATAATAGATAGCGGGAAAATAATCTCATAGCCGTACGTTCGAATAAGGGTGATGATGCTATCTAATGTGAACGATATCATATAGCTAGTATGGGGCAATTAGTGGGACGCAAGCAACATGGTTGCAATGATGACGCATATAGCGCCATAGCTTATTGGGTCCGTAGCGGCAAATAACACCGGGTCGTCAGGAAGTTCTCCTTGAAGGGCTAGTGTCCATATTCTCCCAAGCCAAAGCATGACAACGCCTACCATGCCCCACAGTAATGCGGGGGATGTATAGAGAACGAATATCGATGGGCTATGAATATATAAAGCTAGAATGATGACCGAAATGCTTGCCGAGGCAATGCCAGCATACTCCAGGATTAATCTGTCTGCTTTATGGTAGCCTCTGCCATGCAGTTTTTCTTCTTTTGTGTGCTTGAGCAACTCAATAACACGCTTCATGATTGCCAGGCTTAAGAAGAAGAAAAGCGTCCATACGAACAGCCACTTTGATGTTGCAATTCCTGTGGCGAAGCTTCCCGCAAACACACGAAGTACGTATAAGCTGGCTAAGATAATAATATCGAGATATGCGATTTTCTTTGCGAATAGCGAATAGCAAATATTGATACCAAGATAGATCGCAAGAATCAAGAGGAATGATATCGGGAGGGCCAGTAGGGATAAGGCAATACTTGCTACGGAACAGATTACGCCGAGTGCTAGTGCTTGCTTGATTGCTATTGCGCCAGATGCAATAGGGCGGAACTTCTTTGTGGCATGCGCTCTATCGGAAGGGATGTCAGTGATATCGTTAAAAATATATACGGCAGATGCAAGTAAGCTGAATGATAAAAAGCCGACGATCGCTTGAATTGCAGTGTGCGTTTGAAATAATTCATGGGCAGCAAGTGCTGGTATGAATAACAGCGTATTTTTTACCCACTGATGAATGCGCATTGTCTTTGCGATGACTTTTAATTTTGGCGCGGTGTGTGTTGTGAATTCTTTTTCAATATGAACTTCTTTTTTTATTTGTGAAGTTATATTGTTTGGTGCGTCTACTAGTATGGCATTGTTACTGCAATTCCATACGGATAAATCGGAATGGGAGTTGCCGGCATAAGAAAAATTGCTAGAACCGTACATCGCACATAGTACCAGTGCCTTTCCATCTGCTGTCACGCTTTTTTCTGGCGTGCTGGCAATGATGGCGCTAAATATTCCGAGATAGTCAGCAATTTTTTTTGCGATTAATTCGTCGCTTGCAGTTGCGAGAATGAGCGTTCGCCCATTTGCACGCTCTTGCCTAATCCAGTCGAGAAATTCGGTATTGTATGGCAAAGTTGCCGGGTCTGTAGAAAATTGTTTTCCAATGAGCCGTTTGACGAATGCTTTGCCGCGGGGCAACCCCTTTACAAGGGAAATTAGAAAGAACGGGTTCTTTTTTAATGTAATAAGTGTCGTCTCGAGTAATGTGTTTGTTCGGACGAGCGTTCCGTCTAAGTCCACGCATAATGGCACGTTGTTCATATATCGATCGTATCATATACTCAATATATGGCTATAGAAACGTACTGGGGGAATACGGTGTTTCAATATGCTGTCGCATTGTTGATATTTTCCATTGCTGCCCTCAGTGTGATGATTATAAAAAGGGGACTTCTCGCATCCAGTAAGAAATTCGCAGAAAAATCGGGAACATTAATTGACGATGCTATCGTAGAAATGATCGGAACTGTGAATGCGCCGTTCTATTGGTTTGCGTCATTCGTGTTTGCGCTTCAGTATTTACGGGTTGACGCTTTTGCGAGCGCCCTTATCAATAAGGTATTTATCATCTGGGCGATTATTCAGGCAATTATTGCGTTTCAGATTTTTATAGATTTTATTATTTCAGAAAAGGTGCGCACGAATACAAAAGCTGGAAGCGCGATGGTTTCAGGCATCTTATCGGGAATTATTAAAATTGCGTTATGGCTGACGGCATTATTATTCGTCCTTTCGAATTTTGGAGTAAATATCACATCTTTAATTGCTGGCCTAGGAATCGGGGGAATTGCGATTGCGCTTGCTGCGCAGAATATTTTAGGAGATTTATTCAGCTCCATTGCAATATTCTTTGATAAGCCATTCGTGATTGGGGATTATATTGTGGTGGGTGGGAATAGCGGAACAGTGCAAAAAATCGGCATTAAAACGACTAGGATTAGGGCGCTTTCAGGAGAGGAAGTGAGCATCCCGAACAAGGATATTTCTGCTGCGCGCATTAGTAATTTCAGGAGGATGAAAGAGCGTCGTTCTGTGATGAATATTGCAGTGCCATACGGTACCGACGCAAAAACGCTTGCAAAAATTCCTGGCATTCTCGAAGAGAGCGTTAGCGCGGTTGATCATGCAGCGTGCAAGAGCGCCTTTTTAGTAGAGATGGGGACTAAGGCGATTATGTTCGAGCTTGTCTATATTATTGATGATCGTGATTTTGATGTGTATCTCGTCGCGCGCCAAGAAATCATTTTAAATATCATCCATTTATTTGCAAAGCATCGTATCCAACTTGTTCCTCCTCAGGAAAAAGCTCAGTTTGGGATATAAAGAAATATGATCGAGTTTTTCCCATCGCGAACGATAGCTATTTCGTTCGGACAATTTGCTATCCATTGGTATGGCATTATGTATGCTGCTGCATTTTGGATTGCGTACGCCCTGTTGCCCTATTTAGGGAGATTGCGAGGTTTAAACATTTCTCGTGATAGTTATACTTGGTTAATAGTCTATGGAGCGTTAGGTGTACTGATTGGCGGGAGGCTTGGATATGCAGTATTCTACGAGCCAGGTTTTTTTATTTCCCATTCGTTGTATGTATTTGCAATATGGCTTGGGGGGATGAGCTCTCACGGAGGATTTATTGGAGTCGCTGTTGCTATATGGTTGTGGGTAAAAAAAGAAAAGGTGGATATTTTTGCCATTGCTGACATTATCACTGTTCCGGTAGCGATTGGGTTGGCGCTCGGTAGGTTTGGAAATTTTATCAATCAGGAATTATACAGAGGCTATGATGCGTTTTGGGATATTGGTGCAATGCTTGTGACGGCTATTATATGCTACGTAATGCTTCGAAAAGGAAGTAAGCAAGGATTCGTTATCGCGACCTTCTTGGTCGTCTATAGCGTCTCAAGATTTTTCTTAGAATATCTTCGTGTGCAAGAATGGCCCTATACGATCGGTCTTACGCGGGGGCAATTTTTAACTATTCCAGTTTTTGCAATCGGCGTGCTACTGTTTTTGTATGCCCGATCTCAACCCCGCCCAACAACTCGCCGTTAGTACCATAGAGGGGCCCGTGATGGTCCTTGCGGGTCCGGGAACAGGCAAGACTCAGACATTGGCAATGCGTATTGCGAATATTTTGCAGCAAACGCAAATGGACCCGTGGAATATTTTATGTCTGACGTTTACGGAGTCTGGTGTTGCTGCTATGCGTAGCCGCCTCCTTTCTATTATCGGAACGCCTGCATACTATGTTCGCATTCATACATTCCATTCGTTTTGCAATGAAATTTTGCAGGATCATCCTGAAATCTTTGCAAAAGGAGATACGTGGCGTTTAGTATCTGATGCTGAAAAGGTAGAGATATTTCAAGCTATAGTAGACATGTTGCCGGAAGGCAGTCCCTTGAAACCGTTTTATGCTCCCTATTTATATTTTAGCGACGTCACGAAAACGATTGGAGAATTAAAGCAGGAAGATATTTCCCCCGAGGCATTTGTGGGAGTGCTAGATGCTCTAGAAGTATTTTTTCAGGATATTCAAGATAATGCAGGGGCTTTTTTTGGATTGACGCCAAAGTTACGAACGCATGAGGCGTGCGAGCAATTGCGAGTAGCTTTTCAGGATGGGTTTGCGCGAGCAAATGTTCAAAAATCTGTCGCATATGCTGTTGATCAAATATTCGTACAATACGAAGAACAGTATGCCGCAAGTGATTCTGTGCGCGACCAAAGCAAGGCAAGAACGCAGCTTAAAAATGCAGTAAAGAAATGGTTTGAAGGCGAATCAAAAAATCTGAATCGAAATCGTGCGCTTGCAGAGGTGTATAAAAAGTATGAAGAAAAATTGGCGGAAAGCGGTATGTATGACTATGAAGATATGATTTCTCGCTGCGTTGCAGAGTTGAAAAAAAATCCCGATCTTCTCGCCGATTATCAGGAGCAGTTTCAATATATTTTAGTGGATGAATATCAGGATACGAACGGCGGGCAAAATGAAATCGTTGAACTGCTTGGTTCGTTCGATGACGCGCCGAATATGTTCGTAGTGGGCGATGATAAGCAGTCTATTTATCGATTTCAAGGAGCATCACTTGCAAACATGCTGTCGTTTTATGAGCGATACAAGCGCGCCATTACAGTTATTTCTCTTACTGAAAATTACAGGAGTCAGAAAAAAGTTATAGACGCATCCGGAGCGCTTATTTCCCATAATGCAGAATCTCTCAAAGCGCATATCCCCGGGATCATTGAGCAGCTGCTTCCAGGAAGGCAAATACCGGAAAAAAATATTGACGGTATTACTACAGAGTCCCAAGATCAGGAGGAATTTGTAATAGGGCAAAAAATCAGAACGCTTATAGAAAATGGCGCAAAGCCGGAAGATATTGCTGTGCTGTATCGATATAATGCGGACGGAAATTCGTTGTTGCATACGCTTCGGACGATGAATATTCCTGCAAGAATAGAGATGGGAGAAAATATTTTCGATGTTCCTGCGGTGCGCCAGTGGGCGGTATTGCTTGAGTGGTTAGTTTCTGGGCGGGATGAACTGCTTGCCAGGATTATTCAGTATACGTGGTGGAATTTGGATGTTGTGGATACATTGAAAATAATTCATTATTCAGGCCGCCAATACATATCTTTATATAGCGCCATTTCTAGTAAGGCTCATCTTGCAAACGCAGAAGTTGGGAACCCGGAAGCATTTCTTGCTTTTTCGACGCAGTTGGCAGAATTTTCGCAAGAATGTACGAACATGTCTGTGATGGCATTTTTGGAACACGTTATTAAAGAAACGAAATGGATGGGTCTTGTGATGGGGAAAAAAGATGCTGTTATTGAGTTGCGTGCGATGAAGCGATTTTTAAACGAGGCAAAAGAGCTTGCCAGTGTTCATGTGGGATATTCTGTCCAGGACTTTGTACAGCACCTTTCGTTTTTGCAACATCATGATATCGACTTACTTACTCCGCAGTGGGAAGGCGGTGTCGGTGCGGTGCATTTAATGTCTGCTCATAAGGCAAAGGGGCTTGAGTGGCTGCACGTGTTTGTGATGAAGATGAATGACAAGCATTGGGGAAATCCGAAAAAGCGCGCAGGAGTGAGCTTGCCCGAAGGATTGGTGAAGTATGATTTTGTATTTAAAAACGATCGGAACGAGGATGAGCGCAGATTGTTTTATGTAGCGCTTACGCGCGCAATGCAGACGGTGACACTGACCAGGTCGAGCCATTCTGCAACAGGAAAGGAAACTGTTCCGAGTATTTTTCTTTCTGAAATTCCGAAAGAATATATTTCTGAAATCAAGTACGAAGAAACTCCGGAAATGCAGGAAAATAGGCTACTTGAAACGTTGATTGCTGAAGAGCGGGGGCCGGTTTCAGAAGATGCAAAAGCATACATTAAGTCGCAGCTTGGTAACTATGTCATGTCTGTTACCCATTTGAATAATTATTTGGAATGCACCCAGAAATTCTACTGGAGAAATATTCTGCAAATTCCATCGATGAAAACAAGAAGCTTGATGCTTGGAAGCGCCCTGCAC
This sequence comes from Candidatus Anderseniibacteriota bacterium, assembly GCA_021414205.1. Lineage (GTDB taxonomy): Bacteria > Patescibacteriota > Andersenbacteria > UBA10190 > UBA10190 > HO2-45-11b. The sequence continues at coordinate 235,325 of JAIOOW010000002.1, read as the reverse complement.
GATACGTTGCGCGACGTATTTGAAATGCTTCATCAAGGAAAGCCGGTGCCGGATAGCTCTATGCTTCAGCAATTATTTGAAAAATACTTGAGGCATGAGCCAATGTCAGAAACAGATTTTAATGAAATTTTATCTCGCGGGAACAGGGCGATTATGGGATATGTTGACCATTATAAAGATAATTTATTTTCCAATGTTTTAACTGAGCATAATTTCAAGAAATATCATGTGATGATCGGTGATGTTCCAGTTACGGGCAAATTAGATAAAATTGAAATTCTGGATGAGCAAAATAAACTGATCAACGTCGTGGATTATAAAACAGGGGATTCGGATAAGTGGTATCAAAAGGTAAAAAAGGACGGCAATTATGCGCGCCAAATGATTTTTTATAAGCTCTTATGCGATAACGCCAAGCAGTTCGGATATACGATGAAGAGTGGTGAAATTGACTTTGTTGAGCCATCGAAAAAAGGCTATGTCAAAAAGAAGATTGAAATTACGGAAGAGGATACGAAAAATCTTACAGAAACTATCCAGCGAGTATGGCAAGAAATTCAAAATTTGAGCTTCATGGACCCTGCGACGGGCTGCCACAAAAAAGACTGCGAATATTGTAATTAATACGCCGTTATTTTCGATTGCGCGTATTTCCAATCTGAGTTTACTTTTTTGCCCGGGTTGAAAATATTTTTTGGATCGAATATCTTTTTTGTTTCCTCAAATAAACTGTAGATTTCTTCCCCGTACATTTGCGGTAATAAATGACTTCTGATTAATCCGTCGTTATGTTCCGCAGTTGAAGATCCGTGGAATAAAAATACCAAGTCGTATACTTCTTTGGACGCTTTCGGAATAATTGCTTTCTGCTTTTCATCGCGTAAGTCCATGAGCGGAATAATATGAAAATTTCCATCACCGACGTGGCCAGCGATTGTATAGTCTAAGTTATATTTGTTTAAAATAGCCGCAAGCTTCGGCAAGAATTCCGGCAAGTATTTCGGCTCCACAATACAATCATCTATAAACGGTGCCGTGTGCTTACCCTGCACATGGTGGCGCAAGAGGTTAAAGCTTTCTCGTCGAATGGTCCAGTATTTATCCTGTTCTTGCTGACTGACGGCAATTCTTGATTGAACGTTGAATTTCGCAACGGCACTTTGCGCATTTTGCGCGCGGAGCACTACTTCGTCTTCATCATCGCCCGTGAATTCTGCCATAATAATCAATTTTGGAAGTCCGCCTCTCAGCATCATCATGAATTCCGGGAGGAACTGCAGCCCTAGTGCGAATGCATTTGTTTTTAATTTTCTTACAAAGCTGGGGAAGAGTCTGAGCGCCACAGAAAGCGTGTGGTCGTCGTATGATTCAAAGCTTTCTGGCTGATACTTTAAAATATGGTTCGTGAGTTCTGCGAGCGGTTCCAGTGAACGTAAAAAGAGTACGAGCATAACGGCATGCTTCTTTGGGCGAACGAGTCCGAATTGAATTTCTGTTGTTATGCCGAGCGTTCCTTGGGAGCCCGCGAATAGTTTTGTGAGGTCGAATGTTTTTTTGTCCCATACATTCCAGAGCGCGTATCCTGCAGAGTTTTTAGATACATGTGGTTTTGCCGTTTGGATTGCATCGTAATTTTTTTCTAGCAATTCGTACACGTCTCTATATACTTGACCCAAAAAATCCTGCTGCTTCATCGCAACATCTAATTCTGATGTAGTAAGAGGACTTAATTTGTATTCATTGCCGTCAGACAATACAATAGAAAGCTCTTGAATGTATCTATCAGTCTTGCCGTACTGAAGAGTCTTTTCTCCGCCGGAATTATTATTTACCATTCCGCCCACAGTGCATAGTTCTTTTGATGCGGGGTAGGATGGCAGTTCCAAGTTTTTTTCTGAAGTCTTTTTTTCTAGATCTCGGTAATACACGCCTGGCTCAACCGTAATAGAAGCGCCGTGTATCTCACCGATGCGAGTGAAGTGCGTTGTCATGTCTAGGATAATTCCATTGGAAAGCGGACCGCCGGTCATATCCGTTCCGGCGCTTCGAGCAGTAAGAGAAACATTTTCGTGAGTGTTTGCATATGTCACTAATTCGCACACGTCGTGCACATTCATCGGGTGAACTACTGCGGAAGGTTGCACTTGGAATAGGCTCGTGTCGCGGCTAGCTGCATTTTTTGCCGTTTCGTCAACTGCAACTTCGCCATGCATGATACGTTGCAAATCTTCTTGAAGGGACATGGCCAAAGTATAGCATACGGGGGTATAGTTATTGTATGAAAACATCAACTACAATATCGTTACTTATTATCGCCGTTATTATTATAGGCGCAGGTGCCTACGTTATGAGTCATAGAGGGCAAGATGATGAGGCTATAAATATTCATGCCAATCCTACGTCTGAGCCGTCGTCTTCTCCGTCGGGGGTTTTGGTGCAACAAGCGCCAAGTATAACACCTGATGTAATGGCAGCGGAAAATCCGGTTGTTGAAATGACTGATGCTGGAATTGTCCCAAATGCTATTACGGTAAAATCTGGAACAACGATAACGTTTAAAAATACGGGCACTTCGCCTCACTGGCCAGCGTCCGATCCGCACCCGATCCATACTGATCTGCCAGGATTCGATTCAAAGCATGCGCTTGCGCCCGGCGACTTTTATCGATTTACATTTGTGAAAGTTGGAACGTTCGGCATGCATGACCATTTGCATGCAGCATTTCACGCAACAATTACCGTACAGTAAGCACTATCTGCTATACTAGTGAGTATGGCAGAGGGGGTTGACGAAAAAGTATTGCATATCCTTGTTGAGCTGCAGAAAATTTCTGCAGAAGATGCTGCGCGCGCAATTGTGGAGGCAAAAGAAGGAAAAGAGACGCTCAAGAATACGCTGATTGGCAAATTTGCGGTCGGTGAAGAGGATTATGCAAAGGCATATGCAAATGCAATGAGCCTTTCATACGTAGATTTGAGGTCTATCCAAATAAAAAAAGAGGTATTGGAAATTATTCCAGAATCTACTGCGCGCCAGCACATGGTGATTGCGTATGATAAAACGGACGCAGGATTACTTATTGCAATGGAAGATCCGGCAGATCGGCAGATTATTGAGTTTATTCACAAAAAAGTAGATGTTGCAGTTATCGTAAGCATCGCAAGTTCTTCTGCGATTAGGGACGTGTTTCCGAAATATGCAGGGTCGCTGGAGGCGGACCTTGATCAGATTATGAAAGAGGCTCGAGGAGTAAGAATGAGTAATACGGATACTGATTTATCGAAGGTTGCTGAAGACCTGCCCATTATTAAAATAGTTGATGCAGTGTTGCGGCATGCTATTGGAAAAGATGCTTCAGATATTCATATAGAGCCTACTGAAGATGCCGTTGTTGTGAGATATCGTATAGACGGGATATTGCACGATATGATGGTGTTGCCAAAAACGGTGCTTGCTGGAGTGGTTGCGCGCATAAAGATTTTAAGCAATTTAAAGATTGACGAACACCGGCTGCCTCAGGATGGTCGCTTTAAAATGGAGAGCGATGATTATAATGTGGCGTTTCGCGTATCTACGCTCCCGGTATTCGATGGAGAAAAAATCGTCATGCGTCTGCTAGATGAATCGGGAAATGGACTCACGATAGATCGAATTGGGCTGTCGAAAAGAAATATAGACATGTTTCGCAACAATATTGCAAAGCCCAATGGAATGATTTTGGTTACAGGTCCAACGGGATCTGGAAAAACGACTACGTTGTATGCAGTACTGCGAGAGCTCAATACTAAAGACGTGAATATCAGTACCATAGAAGATCCGATTGAATATCGGATGAAGCGCGTGAACCAAACTCAGGTTCAGCCAAAAATCGGATTGACGTTTTCAAATGGTTTGCGAGCGCTTGTTCGTCAAGATCCGGATATTATTATGGTTGGAGAAATTCGAGACCAAGAAACTGCATCATTGGCAGTAAATGCTGCTTTAACCGGCCATTTGGTATTGTCTACATTGCATACTAATAGTGCTACGGGTGCAATTCCGCGATTAATGGACATGAAAGTGGAACCATTCTTGCTTGCGTCTACAATCAACGTCGTTGTTGCGCAGCGATTGGTTCGACAATTATGCGACTCTTGTAAAAAAGAAGTGCGCGTAACGGATGCTATGAAAACAAGCATTGCGGATATTGTCGATGCTGATCATATGCTTGAATTATTAAAACAAGAGGGAGTGGTTCAAGGAGGCGGAACATGGGAAGATGTGTCGTTATTCGAAGCTGTGGGATGCGACAGGTGTCATGAGGGATACAAGAGTAGGAAAGGAATCCATGAAATGTTTGAAATGACTCCATCTTTACAAAAGATGGTCACGGGAAATATCACGGCTCATGAACTTGAAACAGCTGCCCGGGAAGAGCAGGGAATGGTAAGCATGTTAGAGGATGGTATTATCAAGGTAGCGCGCGGAATTACCAGTTTAGAAGAAGTTCTTCGAGTAGCAAAAGAATAATTATATGGCTCAGTATATTTTTAAGGGAGTGCATGCAAGGACTGGGGAGCGCGCAACAGGGGTTCGCGATGCGGTATCGCATGCGGTACTTGGGCAAGATTTGCTCAAAGAGGGGATTTTGCTGACATCATATAAGGAGCATAAAGAATCTTCGGCGATGTCTATAAACGGCATCATTTCCCATGTTCCTGTTTTGGAAAGGGTATTATTTGCACGATATTTTGCGCTCATGTTGCGAGCGGGTCTTGATGTGAAGCAGTCGCTGGAAACGCTGAAAAACCAGACGAAAAATCTAACGTTGAAAAACTCCATTACAAGCGTGGTGGAAGGAATTGAAAAGGGAAAGACGCTTTCGGAAAGTATGCGACCATACCCTAAAGCATTTCCAAGCCTATTCGTAAGTTTTGTGGGCGTTGGAGAAGCAACGGGAAAATTGCAAGAAACGCTGGAGATATTAGCGTTGCAGCTTCAAAAAGAATTTGAATTGCGCAGAGCGATTCAGGGCGGGATGATGTATCCGGCCGTCATCATTACGGCGCTTTTTTCAGTGGGGGCCGCAATGATGATTTTCGTTGTACCAAAGCTGGTAGATATCTTTAATGGATTTCACGTTCAGTTGCCGTTAATGACCCGCATATTGTTGGGCACCAGTTCATGGATTTCCTCCTATTGGTACATTGCGCTGGGCGTGTGCGTACTTCTTAGTATTGGATTCCGCCTCATGTCAACGACGACATCGGGCCGTATGCTTATTGCAAGAGCATTCTTGATCTCTCCGGTGGTTGGTCCGATTATAAAACAGATAAACGTAGCTCGCTTGAGTAGAAACTTAAGTTCATTATTATCGAGCGGAGTGGCATTTACGGAAGCGTTGCTTATTATGGGAAAAAATACTGCGAATCCTGTGTATGCCAGCATTTTTATTGGAGCTGAGGAACATGTAAAGAAAGGCAATTTATTGAGCGATTATTTTTTGAATTATGCGAGATTGTTTCCTCCTCTTGTGGTGAGTATTATGAGTGTTGGCGAACAAACAGGAGAGCTCGCAGAAGTGCTGAAGGAGGTTGCGTCGTTTTATGAAGGTGAAGTAGATCAAACGATGAAAAACCTCACATCGATTATGGAGCCGGTGTTGATGATTGCGATTGGGCTTGCGGTAGGGGCATTGGCAATATCAATTATTTCTCCTATTTATAGTTTGGTGAATGTCATCTAAATCTGGGTTTACATTGCTAGAAGTTGTTATTGCGGGGTTTGTGCTCGGAACGGTAGTTGTCGGTATCTTTTCCATGATCACGCTTACATTAAAAGCTTCGCATGACGGTCAGTTGCGCATTATTGCTACTGGACTGGCGAATGAGAAAATGGAGCAGATTCGTAATTTGCCCTATGCAAGCGTTGGAACCGTTGGTGGAATACCGTCAGGTTCTATTCCTCAGACACAGCAAGTTACCAGAAACGGCCAAACGTTTACAGTCGCAACCGATATACGATACATCGACGATTCATATGATGGAACTGCAACGAGTAATCCCCCGGACACGGTCAATACGGATTATAAACAGGCTCGAGTGGAGGTTACGTGGGCCAGCTCTTTGCCAAGCAGATCAGTATTGCTCATCGCACAGGTCGCTCCGAGCGGTATCGAGGGTGGTGATTCGCTTGGTACGTTAGTGTTTCAGGCGTTGAATTCTGCGGGAACAGGAGTCGATTCAGCTACTGTGCAGCTTACGAATAGCTCCGTGACGCCGACTGTTAATCTTACAACATATACAAACTCCAGTGGGCAAGTCGTTATACCTGGTTTACCAGTTTCCTCTGGCACATATCAGTTAACCGTTTCGAAGTCGGGGTATACAACAGAACAAACTTATGCATCTTCTGCTAATTTTACTCCTGATGCCGACCATTCTCGACTGAATGCAATTGCCGGATCGGTGACGAATAAAACATTTGCGATAGACGCCTCAAGCAAGCTTACAATTAAGACGGTGGATCAGAATGGGGCTGCCTTGGGATCTGTCCCATTTAGTATTACTGGGACAAAGAAAATTGGGACAGACGCAACTGCGCAACCCGTATATCTGTTCTCTCACAATGACACCACTGATTCCGGCGGATCCATTGCGTATCAAAACATGACGTGGGATTCATATGCGCTTTCAGTTGACGGTACTGCAACAGGATATGATATTTCTGATACAAGCGTGCCTGTTCCTCTTGTGTTGAAGCCTGGCGATGATACTACGCTTACGGTAACCTTGATGCCGCATCAGGCATTGTCTGCGCATATAACTGTTGTAAATGCGAGCGGGCAGTCAGTATCTGGTGTTGCGGTCGAGGTGGTTAAAAACGGGTTTGATGTAACCAAGCAAACAGGTGCAACTGGACAGGTGTTCTTGAATACGATGACGCAATCTGGCGATTATGCCGTAACTGCTACTGCGAGCGGATACCAAGTGTATACGGGCACTATTACGGTTGATGGGAATGTGAATAGTACTATTCAGTTGGCAGGTTCTTGATATGAAAGGGTTTACATTAGTTGAAGTAGTGGTAGTAATTGCCATATCAAGTTTGCTTATTATGGGGCTTATCCGATTTATGGCAGGCGCCTTGCCGATATATCGGTCGACGTTTGAACAAGAGCTTGCAGATGAAACTGCTCGTGTGCAATTAAAGAGAATGACCCACGAAATTCGTTCTGCTCAGCCGTCAGATACAGGGGCATTTCCTATTATAGAAGCATCGTCGTCGCGTTTTATTTTTTATGCAAATGCAGATAGCGACGCGTCGATTGAGCGAATCAGATACGAGCTCGTCGGAACCGATTTAGTTCGAGGGGTTACAAAGCCAAGTGGAAGCCCGGCTACCTATAATACTGCTCAGGAGAAAGTAACCACCATTGCTCGGTCTGTTCGAAATGGCGCAAATCCAGTATTTTACTATTATGGAAGTAACTATCCTACGAACCAATCCCAGGTATCGGGAACGAACATTGCGAGTATTACGTATATTTCATTTACCCTTACCATTGATGCGGATACTACCCAGGATCCGCCAGCAGTTACCCTTCAATCGCAAGTTCAGCTTAGGAATCTTAAAACAAATCTATGATTACTAAAAAAGACATTCTGGCAGTACTAGTTGTTGTTATAGTTGCGCTGCTTGCTCGTGTGTTGTTTTTGTCGTATATCCCGCAAGTCGTATTTGATGAAGTGCATTTTGGAAAATTTGTTTCTGCATACTGTTGTACGCATGAGCGATTTTTCGATATTCATCCACCGATTGGAAAATTAGTTATAGCATTTGGAGCGTACCTGTCTGGGTATAACGGCTTGTTTCCATTTGAGTATATTGGTCAGCCGTTCACGAACGTTCCTATTGCGGGCATTCGGTTGGTACCCGCATTATTTGGGACGGTATTAGCAGGAGTGATATTTATATTGTTGCGTCTGATGAATGTCTCAAGATTGTTTGCGTTGTTAGGTGGCGTTGCCATTGCGCTCGATAATGCACTCATCGTTGAATCTAGATTTATTTTGATGGATAACATTCTGCTTGTTGCAACGTTTGGGACTATTGCATCGGCAATTGCGAGCATTAAGGTCCGTAGCAAGCTAGCATCATGGATATTTGTAATTCTTACGGGAATCCTGGCAGGCGCTTCTATGGGAATAAAATTTACCGGCCTTATTGCAGGGGGGCTTGTGATTATATTGTGGATTGTTGAAGCGTGGAAGAAAAAAAGGGTAGTAGTCGCATCGTGGGCAGCAAAGGCGATTATCGTGGGAGTGTGTGCAATAGTGGTGTATCTAGGTGCTTGGGCAATTCATTTTTCAATACTTACTCTTCCGGGCTCTGGGGATGTATGGGGGGTTCCAACAGGAAATTTTGCACAAGACATTATCTCTATTCACCAAGAAATGATTTCTGCAAACTATAATTTAACGGCCGGGCATCCATATGGAAGTAAATGGTGGACGTGGCCGTTTATGATTCGTCCGGTATTTTATTGGCAAGGAAATTCCGGGAATCAGTTTGTGTACCTATTGGGTAATCCGGCAGTGTGGTGGGGGGGATTCATATTTTTCTGCATTGCGATGCTTGCTATGATCGTATCGGGTATTCAAAGGAAAAAAATATCTATCAAGAATTCGGGATACGTCTGGCTGATGATTGTAGGTTATCTCTGGGCGTATGTTCCACTTATGCGCGTTCCTCGCGTACTGTTTTTATATCATTATCTTACGCCACTAGTGTTTTCGATCATTATTGCCATTTGGTGGATGGATAAGCATGTGGTGCGCAAAAAAGAATTTGTGATTACGGCATGTATCGTTATATTCTTGGGATTTTTGTATATCAGTCCTCTTACATATGGCTATCCGATTCCGCCATTTTGGCAAACGATGCTGTTTAGCATTCCATCATGGAGATAAATCTGAGCAAGCAAAAACAATCCGGTTCGATTTTAATTATGATGGTTGTGCTGGTCATGATGATCGGTGTGATGTTCGTGTCGCTGGGTGGAGTGACGAATCAGCAGTATCAGCAAGGGGGGCTCACGGCGCAAGACGAAACTGCATTTCAAGTTGCGGAATCAGGATTGAATTATGCTCGATGGCGCTTGGCACATAACGGAAACGATTTTTCCTCTGTTCAAAACCAGGTATACGATCAGCTAAAGGGTGTGTTGGGAACATATACGCTTACATTTGTCCCTCCCCAAAATGGGAGCACTATTGTGCAAATCACATCTGTTGGTCACACGGCCACTGCGCCGGTTCGCGATGTGACATTGCAGGCAACGTACGGAAAGCCGTCATTTGCGAAATATGCAATGCTGCTCAATGACGATGTTTGGTTTGGTGAAACAATTTCGGGGGCAGTGCATTCGAATGGCGGAATTCGCATGGATGGTCAGTCGGATAGCACGATGACAAGTGCGAAGGCGACATATACGTGCAAATCAACACAAGGATGCAGCGGGAATCCTACGAAACCAGGAGTATGGGGGTCCGGCGGAAACAGTGCCTTGTGGCAATATCCTGTTTCTTCAGTAGATTATGCCGGGCTTACTGCGGATTTGGTTTCCATGAAAGCAGCTGCTCAATCTGCGAATACGTATTTTGGCTCATCTGGAGGATATGGGTACCATATTGTATTTAACTCGAATAATACGTACTCACTGTATAAAGTAACGAGTAAGCAATCCAACATCTCTTCTTATTTCCCTGATGATGGCTGGGTGAGCTCCTCGTATGATATTAAGAAGGAGTCCCTGGTTACGTCGGCAACTGTTCCATCTGGCGGGATATTGTTTTTTGAGGATTCTGTGTGGGTTGAGGGTACTGTTGCAAGCAGGGTAACTATTGCATCGGGAAAGTTTCCGGAAAACCCAAGTACCTATACGGATATTATTATAAACGGAAGTGTTACGTATGGCGGCGTCAAAGACGGCACACGCGAGTTCGGCGCGGTGTCGCAAGGCAATGTACTTATTCCGAATTCCGGTGCGGCAAATAACCTAGAAATGGATGGAGCGTTCGTAGCGCAGCATGGCAGGTTTGGCCGACGATATTACAATACTGGATCTTATATATTGCGAAACTCTATTACTACGTATGGAATGGTAGCAAGCAATCTCGTACCAGTTACTACATGGGTGAATGGGAGCAATGCAGTTATAGGAGGATATCAAAGCGGAACGTCTTCGTATGATTCGAATTTACTGTACGGTCCCCCTCCGTATTTTCCGACAACAGGGGAATATCAGTTTCTGTCTTGGCAGCAAAAATAGTACAATAGGTATACATCCTATGATTGGTTTAGACATATCGGATCAAACGATAAAGATCGCGCAGCTTTCCGATGGAAGCGTGCGTCGCCTGCTTGCAAAATGTATTTATACTATTCCAGCCGGAGTTATTGAGAATGGCGTTGTCATTAATAAAAAAGCTATGCAGGAAGCAGTTGAGAAGGCGCTATCTTCTTGCAGGATCAATAGTTCAAAAAAAGATACCGTTGTTGTATCTATTCCAGAGACTCAGTCGTTTTTGCGTGTTATTGAATTACCGAACATGTCGGACGATGAGGTTGAGGAGGCGATCCGATTTGAAATTGCTCAGCATATTCCATTTAGCGTAGATAGTGTATATATCGATTGGCAGGCTCTCGAGGACAGTGGTCATAAGGTAGCGGAAGGAAAGAGGGAAGTTCAGGTGGGCGCTGCCCAGAAAAAAGTAGTGGATCCGTTATATGAGGTGATAATGGATATTGGGCTAGATGTTGCCGCCTTTGAATTGGAGAGCCAAGCAATAGTGCGCGCGCTCATCTCGCCGGAGCTATATGGCAAGCAAGGAGTGATTATTGTCGACGTCGGAAGTACGTCCACGAATGTTATTGTGCATGATGTAGGTGCAAGCAGGTTTACGGCCAGCTTGCAACAAGGCGTGAAAAATTTAGCAGCAGGACTTTCCGTGCAAGATCGAGAGCAGCTAATGCAGAATTTGCAGAATATTCCAGCTGACTTGCTTGAGCGGGTTACTCCTCAGCTTGAGCCAGGGCTCGACAAGCTGGTGCTAGACATTAAGGGGGTTGTGGATTTTTATAACAGTATTGATGCGAATCACAGGGTTCGCGAAATTATTATGACAGGCGGAGGTTCAAATTTAACCGGGCTTGATACGGCATTTTTGCATCATTTTGAAGATATTCATGTGGAGCGCGGAAATCCTTGGGTTAATATCTTGTCTGCCAAGGAGCGGTCCCATGCCCCATTGAATATTCAAGAATCTGTTCGATATGCAACTGCACTTGGGCTGGCGCTGCGAACAGTAGTTTCTCTATGAAATCAGAAATTAATTTACTATCTCCCGAAGCTCGAACAGCAAGAATGGCGCTCGTTGCACGCCATCGGTTGCAGTCGCTATTAACTGCGTTGTTTGCATTATGCATGATTGTTTTAATAGCATATGGCGCTTCGTTAGAGGCAAATATCATTATTCGAAACTCGCTCGATACAAGATTGCAAGAGCAGGGGAAGAATCGGTCGGATGTTGAGAAGAGTATTTCTTCGTTGAATGTAGTTATTCAGGCAATGGATCGACGCATTACTACTAATCCTCGCTGGGCGATTCATATACAGGAACTATTTGCTGCTGTGCCTACTGGGATTAAAGTTACGAAACTTGAGTTGACCGAGAATCCTGAAGCGCTAGTTGTAACCGGAAAGGCAATTAATGGCGATGTTGTAGTGCAGTATCAGCATGCGCTTGAATCGCTCCCATGGGTAGATCATGTTGATGCGCCGCTGCAAAACTTTGCGCAATCGCCAGATGCAATCGCCGTATTCACGATCGTGAGAAAAGCAGATAATGGGGGAGTTCTATGATATTTTCTAAAGCAAATATTTTTTTACTTATCTTGATCGTCGTTGCGCTTGTTGCTATTGGTTTTGCGCACGTAAAGCTTCTTTCGATTCGCTCAGATGTTGCCATGCGCCAGCAGCGTATTGATTCCGCTCCCAAGGAAATGCAGGAAACAGATCGTTTGAAGAAGGAGCTATCCGATGCGCAGAGTAAAATGGATTCATTGCAAAAAATGACTGTGCGGCGAGACGGCTTGCCGGAAGTGGTGCGTGCGATCCAGGGAACTGCTGTATTGGCAGGGGTGTCTGCCCAAGTTCCGCAAGTTACTCAAAACACAACAAAGGGCTCGCCTGTAAGCGACCCGTTAGACGATGTTCGTTTTCACATTAGCGCATCTGGCACGCCAACGGCGCTCATGGGATTTTTGTATCGTATCGAGCAGCTTCCGTATTTGTTGTATGTGGCATCGTGGAGTATCGATACGACGCACGTTGTAGCGCTGAATTTTTTCTCGTCCGTACCTGCAACATCGCCTTTGCCGAATGCTCCTCAGGGGAGTTCTCTTGAGGCGGATATTGTTATTAGTATTTTGAAATAATATGAATTCTTTTTCCAATATCATGCAGCGAATAAAAAACTCTATTTTGCATGTGGTATTGTACAGCATGTCTATTATATCAATACTCTTCTTTGCTATCGGTGGAGTGTGTGCCGCAATTGTCGTATATGTATATGCGTTGCAGTCGCCCGTTATTCCTCCTGATTTACAAGTAACCGTTCAAAGTTCTGTCTCTGTCGCGAAATCCGCCCTTACCGAGGTCCAGAAGTATGCATCTCTTAAGGAAGAGTCTGCCAAAAAAAATCCCGTAGTAAACAGCTCGGTATTCTACATACCGCCAGCAAAATAGATATGAAAAAAATAGTCGTGTTCGGCACGTTTGATCCGCTCCATCCTGGGCACGAATTTTTATTTCGAGAAGCGAAAAAGATGGGGGATTATTTGATTGTTGTGGTGTCCCGCGATGCAACTATCTCGATTGAAAAGCAGCGTTCACATCATATTTCAGAACAGGAACGCTTGCAGGCCGTTCAAGAAAATCCAGATGTTGATGAGGCGGTGCTTGGCGATGAAGATCCGAGATCATACGCATTATTGAAAAATCTTGATTTTGATATATTGGCCTTGGGGTATGATCAAAAACCCTCCGATGAGGACGTGTGGGCGATTTTGGGAACTATCGGAAAGCCGAACGTCAAAGTAGTTCGGCTGCCTGCGCATAAGCCTGAGCAATACAAGTCATCGCTGATTCGCACCTCGTGATATACTACATCAATGGGTGACCCTATTGTATTGCCAGTGGGCGTTTCGATTGCGATCGTAGCATTCTTATTAAGCTTGCTTCCTGCTGGGTTTTTCTTGTGGATGTGGTATTTGCGGAATCGCACCAGGAACGTGCCGCCTACAACCGTAGCTATGGCGTTCGGAATCGGACTTATATTGGTTGAGCCCGCATTTTGGCTGGAGAAAAAAGCGGATCAGATTTGGGGGATTATATCTCCTGCAACGGAGCATTATTATTCGGGTGCAATTTTGCCGCTATTATCCCCACTCGATGTCTTATTGCCTGCGCTTGCTACATTTTTCATAGTTGCTCCGATTGAGGAGGGGCTGCGGTACGTAGCGATGCGATTTTGGATGTCGAGAAGTAAAAGGATAAATCAGGTATTCGATGGATTATTAATCGGAGTTGCGGTCGGACTTGGATTTTCAACATTGGAAAATACGCTGTATTTTCATGATTTGCTTACCAGTCAACAATACGATACCTTGGTGTTCGTTTTTTTCTTGCGATTTATTATCTCGACGCTTGCGCATATCTGCTTTGCGGGGCTTATGGGCGCCCTCATTGCGCAGGGAACGTTTCAAATATTCCGGCCAAATAAATTTTTCATTCCCGCTTTCCTTATCCCCTGGTTCTTGCATGGGACATTCGATTTATTGTTAGGGATAGGGTACGGATTATATGCAATCTGCGTGTTAATTGCAGCACTCTTTGTCCTCATCTCCTGGACTATGAAACGGGAGTTTTCTATTATTCATCGGCAAGATGGCGCGTTTTTGGAGAATCCGCGCGCACCGGAATCTCCAGATGTTGCGATGCTAAAGAGAGCTATGAAGATTACCGATTCTCCTTGGAACATTAATGCGCCATGGTTGAATACTAATAAATCAGCGCGTACTATATATAGTGCAACCCATGAACAAGAATAAGAAACAGCAACGGTGGGCATATTTCGGATTAGGGGCTATTTGTCTGCTATTTATTGGTATATTGATCAATATCATCGGTAACGTATCTATTCGCTCAAATGATACGACAATCACGCGCATCGGAATGCATATCGTGAGCCCATTGCAGGCAGGAGAGCAGACTGTTATTCGCTGGGATACTCCAAGCTCAGTTCCATCTCAGCAAGCGCAAGTAGCGGTGCGATCAAAGCAGGGTGTTCAAGTATTAAAAGAGACCCCATTTTTTGCAGGAACTGCAAGTATTCAAATTCCATGTTCTATTCCGGAAGGTTCGGCAAGTATTGAAATCTTAAGTGCGGCGGATAAGAGTGTTATCGCGTGGCAAAACATTACCGTCTCTGCAGCCGGCCCTGATTGTGTGAGATAAAAAAGAAGCCCCGTATCTGACATGTGCCAGGTAGGGGCTCGTCAACGTTCAATGAATTTGCTGTGAATGATTACTCCGTTCGAGCATTCAGCTAATTCCCATTCCGTAGCGTCTCGGGGGAGGTGATTGCTGACGCGAAATTTCCTGCAGACATTCTTGGGGTTGATGACTGTGTAATATATCGTACGAGTATTAGCCATCTTCCATCCCACTATCCTGTACCCGTATTTTTTCCAATAGTCTTCAATTTCTTCGCACGCTGCCAGTACATTGGGAGCGATGCTTGACCACAGTGGCATAGCTCACCTTTCATTGAGTAGTACGCGAAATAGGTAAAAGAACGAGATGCCAACCCTATCTTATTATTTCGATTGCGTCAAGAGTGATTCAAAATATTCGATTGTTTTCTGTAAGCCTTCTTCGAGATTGATTGTTGGCTCCCAATGGAGCTTTTCTTTTGCAACGGAAATATCTGGCTGACGCTGTTTTGGATCGTCTTGAGGGAGCGGCATGTAGATGATTTCTGATGATGTTCCCGTGAGTGCGATAACTTTTTCCGCAAGTTCTTTCATCGAAAATTCCACGGGATTTCCTAAGTTCACCGGTCCGATAAATCCATCTTGATCCATCATTGCCATGATGCCGTTTACTAAGTCATCGACATAGCAAAAGGATCGTGTCTGGGTGCCGTCTCCATATATGGTAATGGGCTTATTAGCCAACGCTTCAACGATAAAATTGCTCACTACTCGGCCATCTTCGGGATGCATGTTCGGCCCGTAGGTGTTGAAAATTCTGATAATGCGGATATCCAAGCCATGTTCTCGGTGGTAATCCATGCAGAGCGTTTCTGCAACTCGTTTGCCTTCGTCGTAACAGCTGCGCGGGCCGATCGTATTTACATTACCCCAATAGGTTTCTTTTTGCGGATGCTCGTGCGGGTCGCCGTATACTTCCGACGTTGACGCTTGTAGAATTCTTGCCCCGCACCTTTTTGCCAGCCCCAGCATATTAATCATCCCAATCGTCGAAGTTTTCACTGTCTTAATTGGATTGAATTGGTAGTGCACTGGGGATGCCGGGCATGCAAGGTTGTAGATTTGATCCGCCTCTACGCCCTCCAACGGCTGAACGATGTCGTGTTCTATAAGGGAGAAATTTGGGTTATGTAAAAACTGTTCTATATTTTTTCGTTGTCCGGTAAAAAAGTTATCAACGCAAATAACGGAGTCTCCTCTGTCGAGTAATCGCTTTATAAGATGACTGCCTATAAATCCTGCTCCGCCTGTAACAATAATTTTCATATGCAGTAATACTACACTACCGGCCTGTAGGCCGGTAGTGTATGAATGTTATTTCTTTACTTGTTCAACGATGCGTGCGAATATGTCGGATTGTTTGTGAGCAAGTTCGGCCATTACTTGTCGATCGAGCGCTACTTTATGAGTTCGAAGCGCATGAATGAACTTTGAGTAGGTGAGTCCAAGCGGGCGAACAGCTGCATTGATAGTAACCTGCCAGGTGGATCGAAATACTGCCTTTTTCTTTCGGCGGTCTCGGAATGCATATTGGCCTGCCTTTAATACAGCTTCTTTTGCAAGCTTAAAGATGGTGCTTCGTCGATTACGAAAACCTTTGGCTCGTTTCAGCCATTTCTTGTGTCGATTTCGCTTAGGAATACTTCGGGGTGCTCGTGGCATAGGAGTATATTATTTAGCGTACGGCATTAATTTGTCAATACGACGAGCATCAGCCTTGTGAATTTGCTTGTCATTATGCTTTTTTCGTGTCTTATTACCAGATTCAAGTCCGTTAAAATGCGCTTGGCCGATAGAACGACGCTGAACTTTTCCCGTTGAGGAGATAAAGAATCGCTTTGATGCAGACTTTTTTGTCTTTTGTTTCATAATCTTTATATGGTAGGTGATTAGCTGATTTTCGTCAATAATACCGTGAGGCCGTTTGCTGCTCGAGAAAACGTATCCGCTGGCTTTGCGCCGCCGGGCACGCCCGCTACGAACTCCTTGATTCGTTCTTCTGCAAGGTCAAAACGCTGTTTTTCGCGTCCTCGAAGCTTAATTTCAAGCTTTACCTTGTGACCTTCTGCCAAAAAGCCGGCAGCTTGGTTCAGGCGCATATTCCAGTCATGATCGTCTGTTTTTAGGCCAATTCGAATACCTTTAATGTCTTTTCCTTTGCTTTTAGCCTTCTGTTTGGCATCTTTCTTTCGTTTCTCGTATAAGTGCTTCCCCATATCCATAATACGAACAACAGGAGGGTTTGCTTTGTCCGCAACCATAACGAGGTCGGTTCCGATTTCTTGCGCCTTTGCAATTGCTTCCGCAATAGGGAATACGCCCATCTGTTCTCCTTCAAGCCCGACAACGCGCACTTCTGGTGCGGTGATTTCTTCGTTTGCCGGAGGTTTCTTTTCTACCGGTTTTGGTCTGTGGCGATACCGCCGTCTTCTGCTTGGCATAGCCCGTATAATAGCGTTTTACGAGGCAAAAAGCAAGATTGTGAAATAAAAAACCTCGCAAGCGTCCATTCTTGCGAGGATTGAGGGGCGAAGGATTATTCAAGCCAGCCACCTGGAGTGAAATCGAGGCCACCCGAAAAACTCTTTGTAGGTTCGCGGGTTTGCGATTCTCTTGTTACGTGCTGTGTTCCGTTTCCGTTGTTCCAGCCGTCGCGATCAAGGTCGTTGCTGTCTCGATTTGCGGGCTTGGTAGTAGGTTGTTGATTTACAGCTTGCGACACGATAGTGCCTCCTGCAAAAGGTGCAATAAGGATTTTTCCACTGGTACTAAATTTATCGTTTTATAATTCCGAATGCAAGGATGAAAATTGCAATAAGCCGCATAATCGGCACTGCTGTTGTTGAGGAGAAAATTTCAATAATAAAACTTACGTACATAATCGCTTTTACCAAGCTTATTGCAATCCAAAATCCTTGTACCTCATGAAGCTGCACGCCGGTATGCGCTGTACTGGCAATTGCCTTATTAGTGCTTTTAACGGTTAAAATTATTTGCAATATAATAATGATTATCGCTACTACAAGACTGAGTAGATGGGCAAGTCCGATTGCAATCATGAATACCGTAAACGTTATGCCGTCTGCGATTAGGTCGAATTTTTTCCCAGCTTCCGTTGAGGCATGCTGAAATCTCGCGAGCGAACCGTCGAGCAGATCCGCAAGTACGCTGAGTGTAAGAAATATGATCGAAACGTAATAAATATGCAGATACGTGGCTATGCCAAAAAGTACCATGCTGATAATTCCGGCAATGCTCACCATGTTTGGCGCTATCTTATATTGCGTGAGAAATCGCAATATGGGGGTTAGTGCTTTGTCTCGCGGATTTCGTACATTAATCATCATGTTTAATTATAACCGAAAAATGCTACAGTATAGCTATGTCCGATCTAGCATATAACAAACGGGCGCATTTTGACTTCGAAATTCTTGAAACATTCGAGGCTGGCTTGGTATTGCTTGGTACTGAGGTAAAGTCCGTTCGTGCCGGCCATATGAGCCTCAAGGGGGCATACGTTACTATGCACAACGGTAATGCAGAATTAACCAACGCAACTATACCGCCATGGCAGATAGCAAATACGCCAAAATCGTATGATCAAACTCGGTCTCGCAGATTGCTATTATCTGCGGAAGAGTTGAAATATCTTACAGGGAAGATCTCGCATACGGGGTTGACAATAGTGCCAATTCGAGTATATAATAAAGGTTCTGTTTTAAAGGTTGAAATCGGTCTCGCGAAAGGAAAAAAGTTGCACAATAAAAAAGAGCAACAGCGCGAAAAAGATATCAAACGAGAAGCAGAAATCTTCTTACGAGGAAAAGAGTAATTTTTTTACGGGCATGCTAGGCCTCGAACAAGTGAACATTTTAATGAAGAGCGTGTCGTGAATCGTGTTGAATCCACGTAAATTCCAATCAACACATCTGTTACGTGCAAACGTTATGTCTCGCGTGAAAGTTGCTTTTGCTAACGCATTTGCGCCTTCATTTGCGACAGCTATCGCTTAAATTCGGTAGCCATCGGTAACCATCATCCGTCGGGTAGGTTATTCGGTGTTATGTAGGCGGATATCGTTTTCTTTGCTTCGCATAGGGAAAACGAGAATGCACATATGCGATACGCATAGTGGTATCTTTGCTGATTCTTGTATCAGTATGCGTAACTTAAATCAGCTGCACACGGAAAAACTCCCATTGAAATACCATTTGTCACGGCGGTTCAATTCCGCCCATGTCCACATCTTAAATAAATAAAAATCGTCACATTGAGAAATGCGACGATTGAGACTGCCGAGGATTTGGAGAAACTCTCTTTAGTCGTCGTGTCCAAATTCGACAACCTGTGCAGTGAGTGCGGCATAAATTTCTGGATTCTCTTCAGGTTTTATCCACGAAGTAAAGAGATCGAGTTGCAGCGATGCAATGGAAACTTCAGTGCGAACGTACAGGATGATCACCATTCTTGGGATACGTTTCCACGTGTCGCTGAAGTAGTTCAGAGAAATCTGGAATCTCTTGAGAATACCTTGCAGGAGTTCCTGGATATCTTCTCTTTCAGTAGCTTTTACAGCTACAGCCGCCATCAATACTTCTGCCTGCTTTTGAGCTGCTTCGATGTTTGTTCGTACCAAATCTGCGCGGTACTGCCATTCATCGACACCGCTTCCTAGTTCGATCATTGAAGCAACGTTGGCCATTTCGGTGTGATGAATTGTTTTGAGCAAACAAGATCGCAGACTGCCTTTTTCCTTCATTGCTTCCTCCGAGTTTTGAAAGGTCAAAATAACATACCTAAATAGCAACTTGGTGAATGTAGTGGGAAAATTGCATAGTGTCAACAATTAGTAGTTGATCTACTCATTGATTGTATTGTTCGTATTTCAATGGCATCGGGCGATGTCCATCACATTGACAATATATTATTTATATAGTATTTTTATCAGTTGTTGTGTAACAACCAAGTTTTTGCAGTCGGAGCGTAAAAGCTCTTTCACATTTACAAGATAGGATAACGATATGTTTCAAGTAAGCGGCGAAGTTGTTGTACGGATTCAAAACCTGAAGAAGGGAAATGAAATCACCACGACTATGAATTCAGGAGAAATCGTTATCGGCGAGACGGTGACCCCTTTTGTGTTGCAACTCAAAGTACGTGGAAAGATTGAAGACTTAACTTCAGGGATACCTATCCCAATCGGGGTAACTTGTTTTGAGCAGTCACCAATCACTCCCTTCATGAAGCGAGGGTATGCTAGCCTTATGCTTATATGTGGGCAGGTGGAGATGCAGGCTTATATCTATATTAAAAGGGAATTGTTAAGAGACTTCTACGCCGCCTTTTGTATGGATGCTGTCTCGCATCTGAGTCACTAATGTGAACTGTTTCTGTGGTCATAAAACAATAAAGAGCTCTGACCAAGCTCTTTTTTCTTTTGCCCAAGCAATTCTTACCATCTCCAAAATCTCCATTCGCATCGTGCTGTAACGGCATCGAGATATATCCAATAAATAAAAGACCGCAGGATATACCGTGCGGTCGTGGAAGGAACTGGTTTGTTGCCGCGTACAACTACGAGGCGAATTGTCGGAAGTAGAGTACGCACGCTATCGTGATTGCATTCACAAATGCGCTGAGTGCCATACAAACCATGAGCATTCTGTTTCGTGTGAAGTACCCCTCGATAGAGAATGCGATTTGGATACCGAAGTAAATCCAGAACATCTCCAACGAGATACCTTCTGTTCTTTGAGTCAGTATGACTCGCATCAACTGGGGGAGCATGGCCCCCACATTCACAATTCCAGCGGTCCAGATAATCCAGGACCATCGAATTCGTTGAGCAACTTCTGCTCTGTTCATGGCGTTTCCTTTACTTTGTCTTTTGAGAAATGTGCGGGGGGTCGGTAGAACCAGTATTTCAGCAACTTATCGTTATAGCTTATGTTAATGGAAAAGTCAAGTATTTGGAGTGAGAAGGGCCAAATCCTGTATTTTCGTGTAAAACGCCCTTATATCGGCAAAGAACTTCTCAATATCCATCTCCTTTGGTTTAACGATTTTTAAAGAATGTCTACTAATATCTATATAGAGCCAAATAATAAGAACTAAATACGAATAGAGTTGACAAATACTAAAAATAGGAGTATTATTTTCTAACTCTGAAACGGTCGTTACTGCTTAATAGCCGCTCCTTGAAAGGAAAAGATTATGAAGTTAGTTGCCTTGTTGTTTGCGCTCTGCTTTGTCGTGTGTGTTCCTCGATTGCGGGCAGAAGAGCAAGCTTCGTCGAAGGCGAAGAAGCTCACATACCAGGAATACGTGAAGCTTTATGAGAAGGATTCGAAGATCGCCAAGCTGGGCGAACCGCTCATGATCGATGACAAAATGTCGGTCGAAGTGCGCGGACAAGTTGCCACCTACGACGGTCTAGATCGCGGTGAAGGCTACTGTAGCTTCGTTGTTCGCTATATGAACGAGAAGAAAGTCGGGGTGCGAACTCTTCGCAATCCGATCATCTCAATCAAGCCGATGAAGCGACTGGAAGGCGCACCCAAAAAAGCTGTCGCCGGTGATGTGGAGGTGGGAGACTATACGGTCCATATCATTTCGGCTACCGACAAGGAGTGTCGGTATGTAGTTGAGAAACAAGAGAGTGAGGAATAGCACGAAGCTGCTTACGGTCATGAAACAAAATCACAAGAGCCTGACCAGCTCTTTTTCTTTTATCCAAAAACCAATCCCATCTCCAATATCTCCATTCGCACCGTATTCCAACCGAATAGGGAGATGCCTACTATATTAAAAAACCGTGAATGAGTAAGTCATTCACGGCATTTTCTAATCTACAAGATCAACGTCTTGTCGCTGTTGCATCATGAATCCAATCGGCTTGAAGCCAAGATTGGTCCAGGATACGACACCGCCAATATTGCTGAAAGCGCAGTAGAGTCGGGCTATTTGCTCAGCTTGACCTTTGACGGCCCATTCTATTCCTTTCTGAAGGAGGAATCTCGTAATGTTTTTCCCTCGATATTTCGTATCAATGTAAGTGTCGTCTACCCAGATAACGCGAGAATTATGCCAGGGCTCCATGAGAGTGTGCTTGATGAGCATTTGCCCAACGGGCTTTTCATCATCAAAGGCAAGGAAATATTTACCATACGTCTGGTCTTGGAGAAAACGCGAAACTCCGTCCTTAAGGACTTTTCTATTCACATCATCGCTCGTTACGGCCGCAAGCGACATAGTGTTTCGCATAATCACTTCATGGTCGTTTTGTGTCGCTTCGCGAATGTGGTACGGTGATGTTTTTTCGTCGAAGCAGAAGTCTTGGCTTTGCTCCATGAGGTATCCAATTGCTTCAAAGCCCAATCTGGAAAGAGTGTTGAGCATGTTTGGATGAGCCATGGGACAGTGAAGTCGAACGACTTGCTGAGGCTCTTGTTCCACTGCCCATTGAATTCCATACTCTAATAGACGTTTCATGTTTGATCGCGTGTTGTAAGGATGAGTGACTTGAAAATCGTCCACCCATACAATTCTAGAATTCCGCCAAGGTTCGAATACTACTGGCTTGATAATGAGTTGCCCTACGGGCTGATCTTGTTTTGTGAGGACAAAATACTTGCCATGACATTCTTCACCTAAAAAACGCGTTATACCATTCTCTAGAACCCTTCTGTTTAAGTGAGCCCCTGTGTCGTGAGCAAGTTCAAGCGTTAGGCGTATGAGATGTGATATGTCTGTAACGTTAGCTTCGCGAATCTGAAGTGTTGTATCCATGCGTATATTCCTTTTTACAACGAGAACGGGTTGAATTGGCAAAGGGCAAACAGCAGACTATACTTGTTATTTTTATAAATGACAAGAAGTAATAAGTGAACTTAATATTTGCAACGTGTTCCAATGGTATCGGGCGATGTTCACTTTTGTTCTGTCGTCCTGCAGGAACCGGGGAACAAAACTTCTCCTTGTTTTGAATGTTTTTGGCGTATTTCTATGTTTGTGCTAGTGTATGCGTACGTTTCTTGTTCGGAATGTTCTTTTATTCAGAAAGGCGCGAAATATGAAAACCGTATTCATGACCATCGGGCCTCAAGGTGCTGGTAAGTCAACGTTTTGTGAAAGAGCTATTGTTGCTCATCCTGATATCATTCTTTTGAGTCGAGACAAGCTCATTGACGAGTTGTGTGGTGGTAAGAATGGGTGGTGTGATTCCTACAGTGGTGCCGGGATATATGTTATGGATAAGCTTCTTGGTATGATAAAAGAAGCACTTGAATCAGATTCTTCTGACACAACAATACTTCTTGATTGCTGGACTCCTGATGAACGTCATCGGGATTGGATGCTTCGTAAGCTACGAGAATGTGGCGCAGATCGAGTAATTGGGCTGTACTTTTTGACTTCAATTGAAACAGCTGTGTGTTGGTTTATAAAGAGAGAATATAAAGACCAATTAAATCCATCGTATCGAGAGCTAAAGGAATACTTCTGTGGTAGGAACTATAAACTCTTTCACTCTCTTGCTGCTGACGTGAGGGAAGGAAAAAGGTTTGATACTGTTAGGCGCATCAATCCAGAACAACTTGAACTGTTCCCTGAGTTTGTTGTTCTATGAGACTCGTTCCAATACGAGTCTTTTTTATCCAAAAACCAACCTCATCGAGCGATGTCCACCGTTGACGCAATTAAAGAAGTAGGCTAAATTCTTATTCGCTCTTCAACAATTCAATAGTTATACAGAAAGGCGCATATCATGTCTTCTTTTGCTACAAGTAGGCGAGTGGCAGATATGTTGTTTGCCATCCAAATTACTGGAGCCATTCTCTCTTGCAGTTCACAGATTGTCCGTTCGCTTGCTGATGTCCACGGGATCAGCATTGCTGTATTTGGTTTATCGGTGTTGCACTGCGGGTTTCATATTTGGTTGGGCATTGCTGCTCATCGTGCATGTCCCACACGACTCACGGTACAAGCCATGATCACGTACGGCACGTGGGGTGTTCTTACTCTTATGGTTGTGGGAGCTATCCTTGTGAACGGACATTATCGATGGAGTGTGCAAGATACTAGCATTGTAATCGTCGTGTGCGTGCTCACGACTATTCTTGTGCAGATTTGTTACTGGAAAGAGAAAACAATTCTCGATCCGGCAATGAAAGGACTTCTCGCCATGACTTACAAATTCACTCCGAATATATTTCTGGCATGGAAGATCTTTGTGGAAGGAGGAAGTGGAATTCCAGGACTTGCGATTTTTATCGGACACCTCACCATCTCAATTCGCGTGGGGCAAGTATATCTGATGGTTCGAGAGGCAGGGTGGGATCGCAATCGAGTGTGGCTCGCAATCAGCGAAACTTCAAACGAAATAAGCTGGGTAGTAGTAACGGCTGTCTGGTTACTTTCGTAGTGTGGGCATTTGCCCGAGTAAGATTCATTTCTATGCTCGGGCTTTTTTTATTCAAATAACAATCTTATCTCTGTGACCTCCATTCGCAAACTGTTCCAACGGTATCGAGCGATGTTCACTATTTTTATATTAAGTAAAAAATACCACCGATAGCGCATCGGCGGCATGTTAAATTGTTGATCAACAAGGCTTGAGCGGATTATTTATTAAAGCCTATGTGCAGAACACTCCCCGTTATCTGATGGTATGCCGTACTCAGTAGCCTTCTTCTGTTGGTCACGTTAGGTGTAAGAGCGATTGCGGATGCGAGGCAGTAGGTCGCAACCAACTGTTCGGCGCTAGCAGCGAGTGTTTGAAGGAGTTCGTCATCTTCGATAGGTAAGCCGCCGTTGCTTTCCAGATGTTGTAATACAGCCGTTGCCGCGTCTTGGTTCGTGATGACGAAGCGTCTTCCCTTTGCCGCAGATCGAAGCATTGTCGGGCCATCGATGTCTGTTTTTTCTGTGACCGTTTCGATTGTTGCTTCCGATTTCCCGATCTCTTCGACGAGTGGATACAAATTGACGTACACCAAGTCGATGAAGTCGATTCCGAGGCGTTCGAGCTCTGCTCTGTCCTCAGGTGTTCTTTGAGCGAGCAGCCCCGCATGCACTTCTCTGGATAGCGTGACAACGCGATGACCGAGAATGGGTTCGCCGACAACGGTTGCAATGTCCGTGACTGGGATATGTGCATCGGAAATTGCTTTGGCGGTACCGCCAGATGCAATGATCTTCCAGCCAAGCCTATGGAGGGACTTCGCAAATTCAACAACTCCAGCCTTGTTGTACGTAGAAAAAAGGGCAGTGGGCATGTTTCCGTTCCTTGTGTTGGAGAGAGCAAATTACTAGCCAAGCAAATATGCTTAACATGTCACTATAAGATATTCGATTCTAACAGGCAATTTCTCTATTTTTGCCCAAAAATCTTTTTTCCGATAACTTGACAAAAATACAATATATGAGTATATTGATTTAAATCAGTAACTCTTGCCCGTTTCACATAAAAACGAGTTTTCAGCCCCGTATTTGGCGGTCAGCGATCTTTTTTGTTGATTGCCAATTGTGGGGTTGAAACGAAAAATTTAGTAAGAAAGGGGCACTATGCCCGCACCAGTTCCGAGCGTTTTCGAAGATCCAGTTGGCGTCGTTCAAGCATTCGTTCAGGTTAATTCTTGTTCGTACGATGGCGACCTCGTTATCGCGAGTTCAAACGTGGTAGCCGCAAACTTCTGTTTGATGGCGATTATTTTCATCTCGGGCTTCGCCTTGTTCGGTTCACTGTTTGGAATGTTCTCGCAGAACGCCAAATTGCGTCCGTCCAGAATGGTGTTCATCTTGATGGCGCTTGTGGCGATCCTTTCAATTGCTACTGCGTTCATCGGGTTTCGAGCAGTTAATGCAGTTGTTCCGGTCACCGCACCAGCGTAAAAACAATGTTCTTTGTAAGTCCGTGCGAAGGGTTACTCTCTTCAATCGGACTTTTTTTATATCTTCATAAAATGCTCATGAACTATTTTGCATCCGAAGGTATGCTCAATATATAAATACCCATCTGGTATATATAATTTATTCGTAAAAAATATCTCTATGCACGCATACGTAAAAAGTTTAGTTGTTGCATTAGCCTTAGCGCTTGTGTTGCCAACAGCTGCTTTTGCAAGTACAACCACGGGTACTTTCTCGGGGTTCGTGCAATCTATCGGAACGGATAGTTTTATATTGCAAACCAAGAATCGTTATCAGCAGACTATTAATGTGTCGAGCGGTACCGTGATTACTATGAAGGGTAAAACAGAGACGTTCTCAGATATCATGGTTGGAGATCAAATGACTATAAAGGGAGTTTGGGACAAAACGAATAAAAATGTAGCAGCCGAGACGATAATCATTAACGCCACAAAAAGAGGCTGGGTTACCGGAACAATTACTGGAATAAATGGAACCACAATTAGTTTGCTTTCAAAAGGCACGACGTATTCTGTTGATGCGAGCAATGTAAAAACTATTCGAAGATTTAATGCTTCGATGAAAGTTTCTGATATGCAAATCGGAGACGTATTGCAAGTACAGGGAGTAATTCCTACGAGCACGAGCATTACGGCAACAACAATTAAGGATCTTTCTCTTCAGGCGCGCCATGGTCAGTTCGATGGAACGGTGCAATCAGTGAGCGGATCAAGTTTTGCACTTCAAAGCAATCATCGAGGAGTGCAGACTATTAATACGAATAGCTCAACAATCTACAAGCACAAAGGAGCGGTCGTTTCGTTCTCTAGCATAACAGCCGGATCGAGCGTGCGGGTATACGGGGTGTGGAATAACACGAATAGCAACGTAACTGCAAAGCTTGTTATTATTAAGTAATAAGGAAGTTAAAAAAGGAAAACAGCTCGCACATCAAGCGAGCTGTTTTTTGTGCTGCGTACGTAAATAAAAGAAAAAGCCGAGAGAAGTAGTGTGGCGCAATGCGTGGGCTATGGTATGTGAAACGATGGTACCACGTCCTTCAGGTAAGAGCTTGTGCTCGAACTTGTGCGCTTACTACGACCTCTCTCGGCCTAGCTAGTATTATATATTCCCAGATAAAGTCAATACCCGCCTATTTTTTCTTTGGAAAATAAAAAGTCGACCTACTTATGTGAGCGGGTCGACGTAGTTGTGTCTGCAGGGCGCGTGTTATGCAAGCGCTTCTCTGATGCGGCGCAAGAATTCGATTCCTTGGGCCGTGTCATTTGCGTGGGCCTCGTGCGGCATCTTCGTAACGTTTTCAGTGAAAAGATGCTCGAGGTCTCGCTTTGGAGTTATTTGCTCCCAGTTGATGTTGAGAACGCGAGCTTGCCATCCAACGCGAATGGGACCGACTTCCGTGTGCGCGATGTACCAAGGCCAGTCCTTCATTGCGGTAACTGTTGGAAAATGTCCGTGAGGGATTGCTTGAAACCATTTTTGAGTGAATCCGGCTTTGTGAAACATCTCGTCGAAGCTGTTCCGGCCTTCTGCTGTGAGTCGAGTGCGATTGCACGTAAAGTGGGCGAAGCGCACGATCTTGAAAACTCCGACGTCGCCTTTTTGAACGACGTAATCAAGGCAAATGCCGCCTTCTTTTCCCTTGCGGGTATACTTCCCGTCAGGAATAAGGAGTTCATTCGTGATGTGCCAAAAGGGGTCCATCCCATAGAGTCCATCGATACGACGATTGAAACTTCCAGTTAAAACGGTGCGAATGCTTTTTCCGACAAATCGATCGAGGCCGATTTCTCGCGTTGTTTCGTGGGACATTACGTGGTCCAGGTCGGGGCCTGACCCCAAAACGTTCCATCCCTGGCCACATTCGCTGCAAACAAGATTCTTCGGTGGATTTTCAACACACCATTCGGGTACAGGCATGGCGTCTTCCTTTATGTTGGAGACATGAATTGAATTGGTGAGAGAACTACGGCTATTTTGTCCTTAAAATCACTTTTTTGTCAATGGGTGCTATTTTTTATTTTGAATATGAGTAGCGCGGTTTTGTTGCAAGGAGTGCGGAGGGGAAGTAGTGTGGATGTATGAAGACTGCGGTTAATGCTAGTGTTCCCGATGACATTCGCGCAGCGGGGTGGATGGTAGCCGTTCATAATGATTATCGCTTGAATGGAGAGCTATATACGTTTTGGCTATTTACAAAAGATGATCGAGCCGTAAAAGGGGAGGGAAAATCGGATGCTGAGGCGTTGAACGAAATACGCAGAAAATTGACTATATGAATGATTCATCTCGAACAAAAGAATTAGACGCCCTTACGAACCAAGTGCGCAAGCTGAATAAAAGTATGCAGTGGCATGCTACGTTTGTCCGGGGAATTGCTACTGGTTTTGGTACTGCTATTGGTGCGGGCATAATTGTAACGATTGTTGTAGTTGTGCTCAATAAGCTTACGAGTTTGCCATTGCTGGGTAGCGCGTTTGGATTTCTTGCCAGTCATTTAAAGTAATACATACTGTATTATTGCGAGAGCGGAGGGGTCGCTGGATTGCTTGTCTGCAGAACCTGGGTCTTGTATGCTTTTTCTTACTATGTCAGATTCCGCAATATATGCTGTGTGTAAGCCAAGCGTGGTAGCCGAAGTGATAGATGGGGAGCTTGTTGCTATTCATTTGGAAAGCGGATGTTATTACCATGCGAATCGTACGGGGGCAGTTATTTGGGAATATCTGGAGCAAGGGCTAAGTGAGCAGATAATATATTCTGAAATACGTAGGCGATACAGTATTGATGAAAAGCGTGCTGAGCGGGATGTGGGTGCTTTTATTGTACGGTTGGTACAAGAAGGGCTTATTCGCGCAAGTAATGGCGATAATGCTGCGTCTGCAATTATGCAGCAATCTGCGGAAACGGATACAGATTACGAAGAGCCAGCACTTAAAAAGCATGAAGACATGAGAGAGTTGCTATTACTTGATCCAATTCATGATGTGGGTGAGGGTAGTTGGCCGATGCAGGAAGTGAAGTGATGCTCGCATATGAGTGCTGACTCGGACGAGTTTATTGAGAGATTGGAGCAAGAATTTTTTTATAAACAGCTATCGCGCCTGCATTCGCGGCTATTTGAAGTGGATGGTTTGCGTATAGAGGTTGTGTCAGGATCTGAGGATTTTCTTATCAATATGACGAGAGCGTTGGCGCATGTTGCAGCGCCTAGCGAAGGTGCGGTCGATTTGCGTATAGAGCTACATTCCGGTGCTCGAATAGAATTTTTTGATTGGCCCAAGCATTCATTTGGAGACCAAGTTCAACGACTCCAAACAGAGCAAATGATGTGTATGGTAAATCCGGGGGTGAATGAAAGTATGCCGACCCTTTCTTTTTTTGATGGTATGAACAAGCGGGCGGTATTTTGGGTAGAAGATGATACGCGCATTCCTTGGTATGAAGTCGCTGTGCCGTTTCGCATCATTTTCCATTGGTTTTTTCAGCGCCATGGCTTGAGTTTGATACACGGGGCAAGCATCGGAAAAGATAAAAAAGGAATAGTGCTTGTGGGCAAAGGGGGGAGCGGAAAAACGAGCACGGCTCTTGCTGTTGTGCATCAAGATGATCTTGTGTATGCGAGCGATGATTATGTGTTATTAAAAATGGACCCAGTCCCAACTGCGATCAGCTTGTACAGTTCCGCAAAAATTAAACATCATGACTTGGAAGTTATCGGGGAAAAAGAAGTGATGTTTTTACACGAAGCATATAGCGGAAAAATCGCACAACAGTTGGAAGTGCGTGCAATAGTGTTGCCCGTTATTGCGCATGCTCAAGAAACATCTTGGCGCAGGATACATTCTGCGCATGCTCTGCTCGCATTAGCACCCAGTACGATATTTCAACTACTGCCGGAAGATACGCACAATGATTCGTTTGCGGTATTGGCTGAGCTCGTACAGCGTGTGCCATCATTCTCGTTGCAATTAAGCGAAGATGAGAAAGAAATAAGTGAGAAGCTATCTGTGTTTATTGAAGAATTATAAGATACTATTTTACTATATGGCCCCGATGATAAGTGTTGTTGTTCCTGTGTATAATGCCTCTCAATATATTGGCGATGCTCTTGCCAGCATAGAAATTGCAATGGGGAAGTTGCCGTATGAAATTATTGTTATTAATGACGGCTCTACCGACGATATTAGGCAGGCGCTTGAATCATGGATAGAAAACATTGTATATATCACGCAGGAAAATAAAGGTCCGGCATCAGCTCGAAATGCGGGATTGCGCAGAGCGCGCGGAGAGTATGTGGCCTTTTTGGATGCTGATGATATTTGGACGGAACATCATGTGGCGCTGCTGCTCTCTGAATATGAAAAAAATCCCGCCCTTCAGATTGCAATGGGTCATGTGCAGCGATTTGTGTCGGGCGGCGCGCCTTCTCGAGAAAACTTTTTAGGCAAGGGGGAGTTGTTGCCGTCTTTGGGGGCTGCCGTAATTCGCGCAAGCGCATTTGAAGAAATCGGAATGCTGAACGAGAAATATCTGCTCCATGAGGATGTCGATTGGTTCTTTAGGGCGGTAGAAGTAGGGGCGGTAATTGCAAAGATTCCTGATGCTGTAAGCTTTTATCGCATCCATGATACGAACACAACACATGCGCTAAAATCTGGTGATACGTCGTTGCTTCGCGTGCTGGGTGCATCGCTCAAGCGCCGAGGAGCGCGCGAGATTTTATCTTTAAAAAATAGCGCGCTATGAACCCGCTCGTTTCCGTTGTTATTCCGGTATACAATGCTGAGCATTTTTTAGAGCAGGCGATAGAAAGCATTCTTGCGCAAGACTATGCTCCCCTCGAGATTATTGCGGTTAATGATGGGTCTACAGATGCGTCGGCTGATATATTGAGAACATATGCAGAATATATTCGCATCATTGATCAAAAAAATAGCGGCGTTGCATCGGCGAGGAATAAGGGCTTTGCTGCCGCACGCGGAGAGTATATTTCTTTTTTAGATAATGATGATATATTTCTCCCTAGGAAAATTTCTGCGCAAGTTGAATATCTGGAAAAGCATCCAGATATTCACATGTGTGTGCCATTATGCGAAGGGTTTTTAGAAAATGGTGTTCAAAAGCCAGGATGGGTTCGCGACGGTTTTTTGGATGTTATGCATCGAAACCTGAGCCCTTCCGCCTGGCTGATACGAAAGCAATTATTCTCATACGTAGGAGCGTTTGATCCGCAATATAGTATCGCCAGCGATACTGATTGGGTAGCGCGCGTTCTGAAGGCTGGGTATGAGATTGGCACGGTGGAACAATTGCTATGGAAAAAAAGAGTGCATCAAAAAAATGCATCCCATATTTTGAGCCTATCGGAGCGCGCAAACTATAATAGGGAACTTCTTTCCTTGATTGTTAAAAAAGCGAAATGAATACTGTAAAAACATTGTCTCGTTATTTTTCTGTGCAGAAAGCTCGGCTTGCATGGTATGTCTTGCTCGCCGTTATTCATGGATTTATGGTGTTACCGATACCGCTGATATTGCGATTCATTATTGATCGCGTTCCTAACTCTCGGTGGGATAGCATCGCAAGTGCGCTCGTAGCACTGCTTTTGGTGAGCAGTGTCGATATCGCCCTTTCCGCAATGAGCCGGTTTGGGATAGTTAAGGTAGTAAAAGAGGGGGTTCAAAAGGTGCAACACGATGCAGTGCGTACAATTGTGAAAAGTCATCATCGATCCGCATGGGCGCAATATGCGGAAGGGCTCAAGGACGTGATTGTGAATGATACGTATCGATTGGATCTCGCATTAACTATTGGATTAAGCCAAGTATTGCCGGCGATCATATCGATGGTTGTATTGCTGGGTGCGCTCTTTGTGCTTTCCCCGGTCTTATTTCTTATTTCTTGCGGCGTGCTCCCGCTCGGTCTTATAGCTTTAGTGTATTCGAGAAATAAAGTGTCGACATTGCAGGAGCGTTTCCGCCGAGCCATGGTTTCATTTGAAGAACGCGTCGGATTTACGATTCGCGCATGGGAGCTGGTAAAGATGCAAACAGCTGAGCGGGCAGAGGATAGCGCGTATGAAGATCTTGTAGGTAATGTCAGGCAGTCCGGAGGCAAGCTCGCGTACCAGCAGACGATATTGCAATTGTTTCAAGAAGGGGTAGGGGCAGTATTCGGTATTGTTTTGCTGGGCTTTGGCTTCTTTTTAAGTTCCCGAGGAGAGCTTTCTATCAGTCAGGTTGTTTCGTTTTTCGTAGGGTTTTCTCTGTTGCGAGCGCAGATTGCAACGCTGTTTATGGGGTGGCCTCATGTAGTTATGTTGCATGACGCATTATCTCGCATTGAGCAGGTGCTCGCTATTTCCCAAGAAACGCCATATTCCGGTACGGTGCACCACGAGGTCAAGGGAGAAATTTCTTTACGAAATATATCTCTTTCTGTTGGAGGTGATACGATCCTACGGAATGCGAACGCGGTATTTAAGGCAGGAGAATTATCTGTTGTTGAGGGGAAGAATGGAGCAGGGAAAACGACGCTTCTTTTCGCAATACTCGGATTGTTGGTGCCTGATGCGGGAGATATTTTTATTGACGGTGCAAGCTTGAGAACTATTGATATTTCATCGTATCGCCGGCAGATAGGAGTGGTTTCTCAAGAAGCGATTTTTTTGAATGCGAGCGTAAAAGAGAACGAGCAGTACGGATTAGGCGGGGGGCAAGTCTCTGTGTTGGGTCGCAGCGATTTTTTTATAGATGGTACGAGAGACACGGCGTCTCTTTCGGGAGGTGAGAAGCAGCGCCTGATGATTTCTCGCGCATTGGAGCGAAGACCAAAGATTCTTTTCCTAGATGAGGCGACAAATCATTTAGATGAGGAATATCGCAATGTATTATTTGCTCGGCTGAAGTCTTTATTACCCACAACAACAATCATTTGCATTACTCATGACCAGAGCTTGATTGCGATCGCTGATGCACGGTATGAAATTTCTGACGGGCGCATAATCACTCTATGAGCATATTTGTATTTCCGAGTGCGACACAGGGGCTGCTTATTCGGGCACTGCTTGCTCCGGATGATCAGTTTTCTGCGTTGTGGAATCAGTGGAAGGCTGTTGCTGGCAACTATGAGGATTTAGACCATGGAAGCCTACGGCTATTCCCGTTTGCATATAGGAAGCTCCTGCGACTTCTTCCGGAAGATGCATGGATTACGGTATGTAAAAATGCGTATCAGGCTTCGTGGCTTAAAAATTCTTTACTGCTTAATGAGGCAGAAAAAGTAATGGATGTGCTCGATAGTAATAGTATTCCTTTTATGCTGCTTAAGGGGGCGGCGTTTATTTTTTTATATTATGGAAATGATATCGGTGCGCGCTCAATCGATGATGTAGATATGATGATTCCAGCGCATCGCTTCTCAGAAGCAATCGGTCTGATATGCAAGCGCTATCCGGCCTATCGCACGCATACTGCTATCGAATTGTTTCAGTCAGACTTTTTTCATGAGATGAGTTTGTATACTTCGTCGGGAATTTTGGATATGCATTGCCATCTATTGCACGGGTATTTACAAGATGACGATTGGGCGATGCTTGCCGAGGGTACTCAACATATCGGTATTCAGAATCGCAAGGCGATGACGCTTTCTTCTAGTTACCATGTAGTCCATGTGTGCGCTCATGCACTGGGTTGGAATGGAAAAGATGGTATTCAGTTAAAGTGGATACTTGATGCGGTATTTATTATTCGTTCCGGGCAAGTAGATTGGCGTTTTGTCGTGGATCTTTCTCAACGCATGCGTACGACGCTATCGGTCGGTGTTGCATTGCGATACTTAAGCGATCAATCGTTTGTTGATATTCCCGAATGGGTTCTTGATCAGTTGCAAAACACCCCCGTTTCGCTTCCTGATCGGCGAATGACGTATTTGGAATCGAAAGATACATATACTCGAATTATTCCGGCAATTGAGCTGTATTGGTGGCGGTATGTGAAATCGCTATCCCGGCCATATACTATCGAGAACAGTATGAAGCAAGTTGGCAGATTCTTGAAATTTTTATGCCAAACTCCGTCGCTTATGGCAGTTCCTGCGATTGTGGCGCTGAGATTTTCTCAATTAGTCGGACGATTCTGCAGGCGCTTTTTGGGCATCGATCTTTCTTTTTAAAATATGGAGGTAATCGTTAAAGCGCTTCTTTTCCTTGATTCCAATGTTATTTCCGTGAATGCGCCGAAGGAGTAGCAGGGAATCAACGCAGCCCATCTTGATATTTGCGTTCAATGCTTTGCCGTACCATTCTGCAAACTCTCCTAAAATTATGGATTCGTTAAAATATCCGATCTGATTGAATATATTTTTTCTCACCATGCAGTTTCCGGGTATATGAGCCGCTATGATTGGGAATGGCTTTGGCGATATATTATTCCTATGCACAAGATCTTTGTGCAATACGTTTTGAGCTAAAGAAAAAACAATGCTTACAGCGGGGTGGCTCCGAAAATATTCCATTTGTTCGGAAAGTTTTGTTGGCAGCCATACATCATCAGCATCAAGAATTGCGATAAAATTGCCTTTTGTTGCGGCGAGTCCTGCATTGCGAGCACTCGCAATGCCGCCATTTTCTTTCTCTATAATAGTTATTCTATGTTTCCATTGGTTCAGTTTTGATGCTGTTGTATCAGTTGATCCGTCATTCACCACAATAATTTCGTAATTCTTGTATGTTTGGTCCCACACGCTTTGTAGGGCGTCTTCTATAAAATCTTCGGAGTTATACGCAGCAACAAGAACGCTTACAAGAGGTGTTTTCATATATCTAGTATTACAGGTATGGGTATGTATTGTAAGTCACTCCTAGTATTGACAACTATGTATTTTGCATTATAATCCAGAAATTGCGGTGGTGGTTTGCACGTTTCATCAAGGGGTTTCGAAGATGCGAAAGTTTGTGTTGGTACCTGTATTGGCGTGGATCGCGATGGCGGGCATGGTTCAAGCTGGATTTTCGAGTAAGGATTTTCGAGACCAGAAGCATCGAATCTTTCCGAAAACCAAAGTGGTCGTTCTGGATCCGGGCGTGAATTGCATCGATGGACCGGATGTTCCGCTCGTGATCGAAGTCCCGTTCGACTTCCGAATTCCAGAGGACTTGATTTGGAAGGGTCCGATTCCGAAGAAGTAGTGCGTGGTCGCGTTGCCCGCCTGTCGTTGTTCTTGTATTGCGTGAGCGATACACCCAGCGGCAGGCGTTTTTTTATATATAAAAAAACGGCGGCTTCTGGTGTGAAGCGCGCCGTGCGATCAAAAGGTTATTATTGGCGATGACGTTATGTCGTCGCCGGTTTGTGCCATGGCTGGACTTTCTGGAATACTCCGTAACCTCCCGGGTTCCAGAACAAGCACAGTACGTACACTTCCGTTTTACCGTCGCCGATGTCCACGTAGCGGAATGTTGTATTGTGGATGTGGCGACTGTTGGGAACACCAAGCGTTGCTGGTGTGACGCTCGAAAGCGTCTTGCCAGTTTTTGTATCCACGATGAGGAAGTTTGCCGGTTTCCCATTAGCGTCATCCAGGTTGCCTACAACGGCAAGCGTGCCGTCTGGAGAAAAATTGACATCGCAGGGGAGCGGCCACTTTCCGTCATCTCTCTTGAGATCCCACACAGTTTCTACCACACCTTCCAGGTTTGTAATCTGAACCCGGCCATATCCGCGGTCGGCGATTGCAATCCTTTCTCCTCCTGGAAACAGCGCGATGCCGTGCGGGGTGTTGAATACGCCTGTTTTTTCGCGCGGTCCTTTGCCGCCGAAGCGTCCTGGATTCCAAACGCCTTGGTTCAAGTCGCCTGCAAATGGCGATGCCTCGTAGATGAAGTTATCACCATATCCGTACGTGATCTTGAGATTTCCGCTTTTGGGAATTTGGACAAGATCGGTTGCGCCCTGGCCATTGCCTTCGGGCGGCGCGGTGAAGGTGTTGTGGATTTTTCCATCTAACCCAACCACCCAGACGCGACCCGAGTTATTTCCGGCAAGTCCTAGATACTTCGTGCCCGCATGATCCACAATGCAAGTATTGTGGTAGTTCCACAATTCTCCTTGAGGATTAAACAGGCCCGTGTCCCCGCCAATGACCTTCATCGAAGTGAGGTCCGGAGAGATTTGAATGACCCCGGTGCCTGGCAGTCCGAAGTAGGTGATGTTCGTAGCGGGGTCAGTGGCAAAGCCGCCGTGGGCAGCCAAGAGAAATCGTTCTTCCACCGGAACGGTCGAGAGGTCTGATCGGTATTTGAATACCCAGTCGCCTTGGCCGTCTGTCTTCTGCTCCTCGGCGAAGTTTTCATTGATCATCACGATCCGTTCTCCTTTGGCATGCTTGTGGCCGGGGTGGGCCAGCAAGGTATTCGCCGATACCAGTAACAGGGCGCATGCGATCCATCTCATCATCTGAATTCTCCGAAACTTTTGAGGGGTGAGCTGTGGATTTCAACGCAATTCACTGTTCGCAAGGCGATATTGGTCCCTTTCTAAAACACAATTGCCCTACATCTGTTGTAAAGAACGACTTAGCCTTAAAAAGCTAATATCGCATTATGAAACGATATTGATAAAATTGCAAGTATCGTTAGTTTGTTTGCTGCTCTAGTGCTGAGAATGCTGATGTAACAATAGAGAATACTAAGCTAAATAGTAACCCGTACCAAAAATCCTGAACAAAAAACCCGGGAACGATCCTGCTGGTGAGCATCACTAACACCGCATTAATAATAAACGTAAATAATCCGAGAGTTAGGATTGTTATCGGCAGAGTAAGGAGGATTAGGAATGGTTTAATTAAAATATTTAATAAACCAAGCACGAGCGCAACCAAGAGCGCTGTGCCAAGACCGGTTACTGCAACGCCGGGTAATACATATGCTGTAAGAATGACGGCGAGTGCATTTACAATCCATTTTAAAAAGATATTCATAAAAATAGTATTATCGTAAAATAATCATTGAGCGAACATAATTTAATCCATAGCTTCTATTTTGTCCGAGCGGGTCCTGCATTTGGTATGAGTTGCCAACCTTTCCTTGTATGACGATAAAGTGGGATGATCCGTCGGAATTAATTGCGCCTACTTGAGGTAGGTAGATGCTGACGATAACTGGGTGTCCTGCCTTGAGCTCATCGTCGACGGTCGCCCAATTAACCCCAGCTTTTTCTTGAATAGAAAGGCCGACACCTGATGCAACTGCGTTTGTGTTTGCATATCCGCCTCGAGTAAACCAGCTTGGATGATTTGCAATTTGCGCAGGGGTGATATGGTATCCCTTTTTTGTGGCAACCATGGCAAGCGAAGTGATAAGGCATCCATAATCATGCACGGTGTACGGACTGTATCCGAGTGTGTCGTAATAATTTAATTGATTGTACGACCAGGATTCTGCGGGAGCAGATACGATATCATTTCCCCAATGGGCTTGAGCTACTAAGTTCTGTAACTTTCGTTGCGTTTCTGCAATTTGCTGCTTAATGACTGCTTGGTCTGCTGCATATGATTGAATCTGCGCTTTGGTTGCGGATAGTAAATAATTCGTTTGATTCGTTTGATACGACAAATCTTTTTGGTGCCCCGTTAAGTTCTCGTGGAGATTACTTAAAGAATCTTTTTGTTTTTGGAGATTATCTTTCTGCTGTTGCAAGTCCGCTTGTAGTGCGCGTGTATCATTCACTCGTTTCTGGATGTTGTCTTGTAATTGCTTTAAGTAGTCCATGTCGTTAGTTACTTCGGAAAACGAAGAACCGGAAAGAAGGATGGCAAGCTGAGGTGTTTGCGATTCTGTATACAACTGCACGATTTCAGATTCGAGCTGTGCTTGGAGTTGGGTAAGCTGCTGCTGTTCGGAATCTATGTATCCTGACACCTGGTCAATCTGAGTTGAAGTATCTGCTATCTTGCCTTGCGTGTCTTTGATTTGAGTTTGGGTTGTTTGGAGCTTGCTCCCTAAATCTGCTAAAGCCTGTTTGTAGCTGTAGGCAGTTTGTTGTTTCTCGTTAATTTTTTGCTGGCCCTGGGCCAGTTTTGCTTGGAGAACTTTAATAGCTGCATTACAGCTTTCGGCATCAGTGCATGTAACAGCCTGCGCAGATTGCAAAGCAACCGCGAAGAACATACTAGCTAACACGACGATGCTAGTCACCTTTTTCCAAACAATACGCATGTGTTCTCAATAATACTGTTTTTCGATTGATTTTGCTAGGTTGTATAGATTAGTTTACTGTCATTATATGGCTAAGGTGAGATTGGATGTGCTTATAGGGGGGTTTGCCGATGAAGCAAGCCTGAAACAACATGGAACTGCCCGATATCGACCGAATATTGTGTTGATACGCACTGATGATTTGGTGATCATCGTTGATCCCGGAACGGTAGAAAAACAATCAGATATTGTTGATGCTTTGAAAGTGCGTGGCGTGAACGTTTCTGATATTACGCACGTTATTCATACGCACCATCATTTGGACCACAATCGCAATTCCGGGATGTTCGCAGATGTTCCTGTTGTTGATGCGTGGGCAATGTGGAATGGTGTTGATTATGATACGAATCCCAAGTCGTTGCACGAATTAATTCGCATTCAACCAACTCCCGGGCATACGTATGATAGTTTGACGATATTCGTGACGACGGAAGAGGGGGGTGTCGCAATCTGTGGCGATGTGTTCTGGTGGAAAGGCGATACGCAGTCAGATGTGTATGCAACGGATGTAGACGAGCTTGTGAAAAGTCGGGCGCTTGTTC
Organism: Candidatus Anderseniibacteriota bacterium; assembly: GCA_021414205.1. Classification (GTDB taxonomy): domain Bacteria; phylum Patescibacteriota; class Andersenbacteria; order UBA10190; family UBA10190; genus HO2-45-11b. Next base: position 196,999 of record JAIOOW010000002.1, on the reverse strand, counting down.
TTGCGCAGTCCGATTTTGTAATCCCCGGGCATGGTCCGAAATTTAAAACGAAATAGTGTTATTCGACCGCGATTGACGTGATAAGCCCCGCTTTGTTGTATTGCCATACGATTTCGCCGGTCTGCGGATTTACTTCAATAATTCTGCGCTTACCACCTTCTGCAATGAGAATATTTCCGTTTCCGAGCTTGATGGCATCTGTTGGATAGTTTAGCGTTGATCCGTCCTTGAGTTGGTGCAAGGTCCATAGGATTTGGCCATTTTCATTCACTTCAAACACCTCATTTTTTAAATGATCTTCCGCTACAAATGTTCCGTCTGCATTTGGGAACACGTTTTGCAGCCATTTGCCTTGAATATCTTGCCACTGCCACACGATATTTTTCGTCGCTCGATCAATGATCATAATTTTATTTGTAAGCGTGTCGGAAATTAAAATTCGAGAACCTTGATCATCGAGCGGCATGGCGAACCGATTTCCTTTTAAATACCCCACAGCATCCTTCATCTCCGCCTTATGCCCGTATTGCCAGACAATTTGCTTTGTAGCTTTATTAATAATGATAACGCGCCTGTTATTTGCGTCTGTTACTAATACTTCTGTGCCGTTATTAAATAAATATGCTTTTTTGGGTTGGTGCAAGCATTTGTCGCAATATTGCTGGTTTAATACGCCATATTGCCATACGACCTCATGGCTTGTGCGGTCTAATTCCTGAATCAGCATGCCGTTCGATGTTGTTGCCATAATATCGCCATTGGGTGCAATGGTCATGAATTCGACGTTGGACGCCTGGCCACTTTCTGTAATAGATGGAAACGCGAATACTTGATTCCACGCTACTTGGCCTGTTGCGCGATTGATCGCGGTGATGCGATCGCCGGAATAATCTGTAAACCATACGGTGCTAAATTCTTGCGGAGCACTTGGTGTTGGCGATGGGCTCGGATTAGTGAATTGCTGGATATCTTGTATTGTTTTTGATATCGGCAATTGCCCAAAGAGCTTATGAGTTTCTTGAGATATCCTCGGCTCGTTTGTAAAAAATATGTATGTCGCAAATCCAGCAATAGAAAGACATACCAAAGAAAATACCGTAAATAAGCCGATTTTTAATGACATATTGCATTACATAATACTGGATATTGACAATTTTATCACGTCGTGTATTATGTTAGTTAATCTAACTATTTGATATATGGAACAATTAGACCATTTAATAACACTTATATTCGGCGTCGCGAAGCAGACGAAGGAGTATATGAAGTCCGCAGAGGGAATTACACTTTCTCCCGGGCAATTGCAGACTCTCAAATTCGTCCATGAACATAAAAACCCCCTGATGAAAGATGTCTCCGGGTACTTGTGCGTAGCACCTCCTTCCGCAACAGCCTTAATAGACCATCTTTCGAAAGGTGAGTATTTGGACAGGGTTGCGGATACAAGTGACCGCAGAATAGTACGGCTCAAGATTACGAAAAAAGGTCAGGCGGAATTAAAGAAGTCGTATCAAATAATGTCGAAGCATTTAAAAGACGTATTGAAGGTTTTAAATAAAAAAGAGACAGAAAACTTTATCACTATTTTGGAAAAATTATATGAGCAAAAATAACATCATTATAGGAAGTATCGCGATTGTGGTTCTTGTCGTGGCTGCTTGGTTTGGCGTACGCGTCGTCATGACGCCGGCTCCTGCCATGCACGCTGTTACGATTGGCAACCACGATGTTGTGCAAGAAGTATCTACGACAGGGCAAGTGGAAGCTGTTGATACTCATGAACTTGCGTTCGGAACAAGCGGAATTGTAAAAACAGTCCTTGTGCAAAAAGGGGATACGGTAAAGGCCGGTCAAGTACTTGCAACGCTTGATGCCTCAGATATTGCGATGCAGCGTGCAAGTGCTAACGCTGTGGTGATCGGCGATCAAGAGACCGCGCAACAGGGGCTTGTAAATGCGCAAACGGCGTTAGCTCAGCTGAAGAAGGCAGATGCGGCAAGTATTGCAAATGCCACGCAAAAAGTGCTGGATACTCGCACGTATATGAATAAGATGCAGGATATTTTTACGGATGTGAGCAACGACGGAGATATTGATACTACTTCGGTGACATATATTACAGCGGCACAAGCGCTTGCTGCGGCAAAGAATAGCTATAATGAAGCAGTTACCACCCTTCATGCATTGCAGGCAAGCGTAAAGCAAGCGGAATCGAGCGCGGAATCCCAAGTAGCTTCAGCGCAGGTTTCTCAAACGCTTAAATCAAGCACGATCAATGCTTCCGGAGACTTATCTGTAAATCAGGCTCAGCTTGGATATCAAAATGCGGTGCTTAGTAAAACAATTTTGCGTTCCCCTGTTTCAGGAGTGCTTAGTTCTGTAGATGTGCATGTTGGAGAATATGCATCCCCGGCTAAGGCAAGCGCAACATTGCTATCGAGTGCTCTTAAAATTACAGCGAGTGTTTCCGAAAAAGATATTGCAAGTATTCAAGTAGGGCAGCATGCGAATATTACGATCGACGCTCTGGGTTCTCAAGTATTTGATGCGACCGTTACATCTATTGATCCTGCCGCAACGATTGATTCGGGAGTAGCATCGTATGGAATTACCCTTGAATTTGTAAAGCAAGATGCTGCTATTATTTCCGGGATGACTGCAAATATTGCAATTCCGGTAGCGGAGAAGAAAAATGTGCTTGCAGTGCCAAGCGATGCAGTATTCTCGAATGGTGATGCATACTTTGTAAATATTCCAGATGGAGAGCATTCGTCTCATCAGCAACCAGTTCAGGTTGGCATTCGCGGAACAAACGGATATGACGAAATTGTATCCGGGGTATCATCCGGCGAATCTGTTCTATCTTTTAGCTCTAAATAACTCCTATGTCACAAGAACAAGTTACAAATCGAACTGATCACGTTATCGGAATTTGGAATAGGCCAAGCGTTCGAATTGGAATAATCGTAGCCGTGATTGCGCTTATTGCAGGAGTTGCTGTTTGGATTCGAATTGAAAATAGCAGAGTGTATATTGAGAAATCTGTTATCACGGCTCCGGCTATTGAATTGTCGCCGCAGACATCGGGGACTCTTGAGGAAGTATATGTTCAAAATGGAGACGTGGTAAATGGAAATACGATTGTTGCGCGAGTGGGTAATGAATTGGTAAAAACGAAAACATCCGGGCAGATTGTGTATACGCTTGATACGATTGGGGCGCTCGTAAATCGCGGAACGGTTGTTGCGAGACTGATTCACCCGCAAGATTTGCGCGTAGACGGGCAGCTGCAGGAAAATAAAGGACTAAGTGATGTTCGTGTTGGGCAAACGGCTATCTTTACAGTTGACGCATTCGGATCTAAGAAATTTACCGGAGTTGTTGATGAGGTTGCTAATACTTCCCGATCCGGGGATGTAGTATTCAGTATTTCCGATAAGCGAGCGCAGCAAGATTTCGACGTGAAGGTTCGATTTGACGTGAATGCGTATCCGGAGCTCAAGAACGGAATGTCTGCAAAGGTTTGGGTGCAGAAATAATCTGCTATGGCAAACGGCGGGTCGCTAAAATGGTGGGTACTGTTTACTGTTATTATCGGTACGTTTTTAGGGCGTCTCGATCAGACGATCGTAAACTTGGCATTACCAAAAATTATCGATGATTTCAGTATTACCGTAACGAGCGCAGGTTGGATTGCCACTGCGTATATTTTAGCGAACGCCGTATTCGTTCCTATTTGGGGAAAGCTCGGGGATACGATTGGCCGTAAAAAAGTATATTTGCTCGGCTTTATTATATTTATTATCGGGTCGGTATTAGCAGGGCTTTCTTGGAATTTATCTTCGATGATAGTGTTCCGTATTATTCAAGCAGTTGCTGGATCAGCTGATTATCCGACTGCTATGGCAATTCTTGCAGTGACGTTTGATAAAGGAAAAGAGCGCGCGCAGGCATTGGGTATTTGGTCTGCATCGTTTGCTGTTGCTGCAGTGTTCGGCCCGCTTATAGGGGGGCCGCTCATTGATGCATTCGGATGGCGGTCAGTATTTTTAATTAATTTGCCTGTTGGATTATTTGGATTGCTTATGGCATGGATTTTCGTCACGGAATCTACGTCATTGAAGAAAACGGTTTCGTTTGATTGGTGGGGTGCAATTGCGTTGGGAGGAGCGCTTGCCTCGTTGGTATTAGTATTAGACAAAGGCATTGATTGGGGATGGACGTCGTGGCAGAGTGTTGCATGCTATATTGCGATACTTATTTTTTCTGCAATATTTTACAGAATTGAAACGACTCATGTTGAGCCAATTGTCGATTTTAAGTTTTTTAAATTGCCTGTATTTACGAACGTTCTCATAAACAACTTCATCGTATTTATGGCAATGATGGGAAGCTTCTTCTTAATTCCGGTATTTGCTTCAACGTTCTTAGGGTACGATGCCACTCAGACTGGATACTTATTTATTCCAATGGCAATTGCGATCATGGTTGCAGCTCCCTTGGGTGGGAGCTTAACCGGGAAAGTGAGCGCTCGAATGGTTATTATGGGGAGCACGTTTGTATCTGCAATCGGACTATTTATGTTTTTAGATATTGATGTGCGTTCGAGCGCATGGGATTTGATTATTCCGATGGCCGTGATGGCATTCGGAATCGGGTTTGGGATGTCGCAGCGTACTGGAGTTATCGCGGCCGTTGTTCCGGATACCGAAATTGGTGTGGCGTCTTCTATTTTGGCGCTAGCTCGAAATATCGCAGGAGCATTCGGTGTGGCACTATTCGCAACAGTTCTTCATAACGTTACTGAATCAAATTTACTTTCTATCGCACGCAATAGCACGCTCAATATCACAAACGCGCTCCAATATCATGAAGCAATTGCGCTGATGGAATTACAGGCGCAGGTGAGTGCATATCGAACAGTATTTTATGTTGCAGGGTTTGTGATGCTTTTGGGTGCTATTACTGCGTGGTGGATTAAGGTATCCAAGAGCGCAGAAATGCACGACAAGGAAGTGATTATTGAATAAAGGGTTGCAACATACAAACAAAAGAAGATAATAACAAAACTGCACATTTACCATAAGCGTCGTAAGAAAGGACGTGTTATATGAAATCTGGCGACTTGAGCGTGTTGTTTGGTCGACTGGTGATAGTTAGCCGGTGCGTGGTTTCGGAGTTGAATTCTGGGTACGTAATTTTGAAAGACCCAGTAACTCAGGAATTTCTCATTGGTCCAAACGGAGAAACATTTCTCTCAATGCTTCTTCGGTGTTCGATTAAGCCTGACGAATTGCTCGGCGCAACTTCGTTTGATGGGTGCAACACCATTGCGCTTTGTGTTCGATGCAAGGATATTCTTAAAATCTATTTTCGAGGCCATGTAACTTGGGATTCTCAAGGAGAGCTGGTGCTTTGGGATGAACGCAAAAGGCTGCTGAGGATTGAGCTTGTTGATAGGACAGTAGATTCGAAATGGAGCTTTGCTGGAATCGGTATGAGGATTGTATATGAGACGCATTCCGGGAAGGAGTATGCGATCGTCTACGATAACTCCTTACGACCAATATGCGATGAGTCTAATTAGTAATACCCCGTATGCGCACTGCGGGGTATTTTCTTGCAAAAAGTAGGCTAAATCGTATGCTTGCTTGGATGATTAGCGTTTGGATTAAAAAAGGAAGTGTATTTGCAGTACTTATTATTTTTATTGGCTTGCTTCATGAGGTGTGGGCGCCGTACGTATGGCCGGTGCATATTGTGGAGGCTGGGTACGATGGGTGGCGCATCACACAACATGCAAATAATCATGAAGTTGAAGGCTACGCCTCGCAAACAAGCGTTACGGCTGGGCAATCTATTGATTTGCATATCAGCTCAAAAACAGAACATAACTCAGCGATTATTTTTCGGCTTGGGTGGTATGACGGCGTTGGTGGCAAAAAAATGGCAACAATTTCAAGTATTCGTGCGAGTATGCGGCAAATTCCATCTGCGAATCCGGATACTGGGTTAGTGCAACCGAATTGGCCTATTGCAGCTACTGTGCAAATTCCATCGGATTGGCAAAGTGGCGTGTATGTTGTCAAGCTTATAAATGCTGAAAATTTTCAGAGCTATATTCCGTTTGTGGTAAAAGACATTTCAGTAAAAAATTCACTTGCACTTGTTCATACGGATATAACTGATCAAGCCTACAATGCCTGGGGAGGAAACTCATTGTATAGGGGGTTTACGGAAAAGCTCGGCATCAGCCGCGGAGTTCAAATTTCTTTACAACGCCCATTGCTGCAGAACGATGGTGCTGGATACATTTTTGAATGGGAGTACCCCATGATTCGATTTTTGGAAAAGAATGAGTATTCGGTGAGTTATATTTCTTCAAGCGATATAGTTGCAAATCCGAATATTTTAAAGCAATTCAAAACAATTCTTATAGTTGGGCACGATGAGTATTGGACGAAGATTCAATTTGATGCTTATCAAGCTGCAGTAAAATCCGGAGTAAATCTTGGAATTTTTGCGGCAAATACAGACTATCGCCAAATTCGAATTGAGAATAATGTACTGATTGGATATAAGGACTCATATAGGCTTGATCCAGAATTTGATGAAGACGAAAGCGCTGCAACTACGGAGTGGAGATCCTCGATTGTGCATCGTCCCGAAAGCACTCTTATCGGTGCAATGTTTGCAACTCAGGTGCCAAAGGCATTTCCTCTTGTAATTACGAATCCGAGCCATTGGATTTTTTCCGGAACGAATGTTCAGAAAAACCAGGCAATCCCTGGCATGGTTGGATATGAGTGCGATAAAGTATTTTCGGAATTTCCAAAGCCTAATAATTTAGAAATACTAACCACGTCCCCAGTGCTGACAATGAAAAAAGTTCCCGAGGTGTGCAACGCTACGATATATCAAGCCCCAAGCGGAGCATATGTATTCAATGCGGGGACTATACAATGGTCGAGCGCGCTTGATAAGTATCATTCTCGGTTTGGAGAAAACGCGATTATTCAGCGTGCGACTAAAAATATACTCAATACATTTTCTGGGTTACCGAACAAGTAGAATAATGCTTGCGAGCGCTCCTGCGATCATACAGTAGATTGCAAACGGCTTGAGCGTATTTGTTTGAAAGAATTTGGTTAAATATTTGATAGAAAAATACGCCGCACCACCTGCACATAGTGCGCCGAGGAGGGTTGGCATGAGAGTCACTTGCCCTGCTCCGTGTAGTAGCCCGGGAAGTTTTAGTGCTGATGCCGCAAATATAATTGGCGTTGCCAATAAGAATGAATATTTTACGGAATCAGCATGAGTGAGTCCTGCAAACAAGCCTCCTGCGATAGTCGCCCCTGTTCGTGAAAATCCTGGGAATAGTGCAATGATCTGCGCGATACCTACATAGAGCGCTTGTGTGAATGTAATTTTTTGAATATTTGAGCCGGTCTTTTTCGGGATCAATTCCGCAATATATAAAACAATACCGTTTAATAGTAAAAACAATGCAGAATAGCTCGGTAAGGCAAACAGTGTTTTTAATTTATGCTCAAAAATAAGACCAAGTAATCCGGCAGGGATTGTGCCAACAATAAGGAGCCAGGCCAATTTTGAATCAGCATTTGTTTTTACTAATTCTCGATTAGTAATGGATGCGAAAAATCCTTTTGCCAGTGCGATCCAGGTCGTCCAGTAAAAGCCGATGAGTACGAGCGCCGTTGCCAAGTGCGTACCTACTAAAAAGTTCAAGAAGAACGGATCGTTTTGTAAATCGTTCCATCCGAATAAGGCAGGAAGAATAACGCTGTGGCCGAGACTGGATATTGGAAATAGTTCTGTAACTCCTTGTAGTGCTCCTAAAATAATTGCTTGAAAAAGTGTAATCATACTTAGATAATACTCATGATATGATGATATGTATATGATAGATTTTCATCCGATTGCCGTCCATTTTCCAATAGCGCTTTTGACGTTATATGCGATGCTCCAATGCATGCCGCCAAAGATCACGTGGCGTAGTAATCCTTTATTCTTGTTAAATAGTTTTTTAGTAATTGTGGGCAGTGCAAGTTTGCTTGTGGCGCGGCAATTAGGAGATCAGTTGGAAGACACGCATCGAGATGTAGCCCACCTTGTCCATGTTCACTCCGCATGGGCTACATACGCCACGGCGCTATACGGGATTATAACCATTATCTATTTTTTACTAATTGTGAAAAAGTTAGATGAGGATAGGGCTATGCCGAGGGTATTGCATGTACTTGCGGGTACGGTGAGTCCGGTGACGCGTATTGCGAAATTTTTATTTGATTATTACGTTGTGACTCTGCTGGCAATAATGGGATTTATATTGATGATGGTTACCGGGGCACTGGGCGGAGCTATTGTATATGGTGCAACGGCTGATCCGTTTGTATCGTTTGTATATTCGTGGCTAGTGCAATAATATACGTTCACTATGATGAATATTCGAAAAGCGCTGATTGACGACATCTCTGCCGGAATTGAGAATGCTATTACGGCTGGCGATTTGCAGGAGCATGCGGGGAAGATGCCTGTTACAGTGAAGCAAGCCGAGGGCACAGGACACGGGGATTATGCATCGCCAATTGCGCTTGCAATTGGCAAGCAAGCTAAGAAGAATCCGCTCGATATAGTCGAAGTAATAGTTAGGCACATGCCAAAAAAGGAATATGTGGAAATGATCGAGGCCGCAAAGCCCGGCTTTTTAAATATCACCATTAGTACGGAATACTTAGCATCTCGCATGGACGATATTTCTCATGAAGATATTTGCGAGGCGTGCAATATCGGAAATGAGAAAGCTATTAATATGGAATTTATTTCGGCGAATCCTACCGGCCCGCTCACGCTCGGCAATGCGCGAACTGCATTTAGCGCAGATACGCTTGCGAATGTATTTGCGTGTGCTGGCTACAATGTGACTCGGGAATATTATATAAACGATGCGGGCGAACAAATCCGAAGATTGGGCGAATCGGTATTGCGAAGAATAATTCAACAAGAAGGTCATAAAGTAGAATTTCCCGAAGATTTGTATCAAGGGGAATATATTTCCGACATGGCAAAAGATATTGCTGAAGAATTTGCGGAAACGGAAAAAAAGAAGTTCGATAAAACAGATTTAGAAAACGAGGAATTGCTTGCTCGTATTAGCACGCTTGCAATGGAGCGCTGTTTACTGGCTATTAAGCAAACAATTAGTGATGACTTAAAGATTAGCTTCGACGTATTTAGTTCAGAGCGCGCTGTACGAGACAGCGGTGAAATTGAAAACGTTTTAACTAAGCTTCGCAAAAAAGAATTAACGTTTAAAAAAGAGGGTGCAGAATTTTTGCAGACTACGAAATTCGGTGATGATAAAGATCGCGTCATCGTTAAAAAGGACGGTTCGTACGCGTACATTACGCCAGATATTGCATATCATCAGGATAAGTTCGACAGAAAGTACGACATGATATTTACGTTCTTGGGAGCGGATCATCAGGGGCATATTCCAAAATTAAAAGCAGCATTATCTGCGCTTGGAAATGACGTTGAGAAGTTGCGTATGATGGTTGCGCAATTTTTAGCGATCACGCAGGGCGGAAAGCCGGTGAAGTTATCTAAGAGAAAAGGAAATGTATATGGTCCGAAAGATTTGATTGAAGAAATCGGATACGACGCCGCCCGTTTCTTTATGGTTCAGCATGCGCTGCAGCATCATATGGTGCTCGATTTGGAGGTTGCAAAAGAAAAGAGCGAGGCTAATCCGGTATATTACGTGCAGTATTCGTATGTCCGCTTGCAGTCTATTTTGCGCAAGGCAAAAGAAATGGGAATTGCAATTGATGGCGATGCGGAAATTTCGGAAAAAGTTTCGCTTACAAACGATTCCGAGCGCGCGTTGGCACTGGCTCTGCACAAATTCCCGGAAATTGTCGAAGATGTCGCGCAGTCGTATGCGGTGCATCAGCTGGCATTTTTTGCATATGACTTGGCACGCGCTATAAACGTTTTTTATAGGGACGTGCCGATTTTGGCAGAAGAAGATGAAACGCTTCGCTTATCTCGCCTCCAAATCGCCCTTTCTGCTCGATTTGTGCTGTCAAAAACCCTCGACTTGCTTGGAATTTCCAAGCCAGATGTGATGTAGTGAGGTTTTTGCCTAAAAAGGGCATCTGCCGTATGCTACAAGCATGCGAATCGGTATTGATGCACATATAATCGTGAAGAGTCACAGGCGCTACGATAAGCGCATTGCTCGCTATACAGAGCAGCTTATTACGCATTTAATCGAATCCGACACGAAAAAGGAACATACGTGGGTGCTGTTCTTCGACAGTCGCCAGAAAACGACGAAGAAATTTGAGCGAGAAAATGTAGAAATTAAGCATTTTCCGTTCATTCAATATCGCCAGTATTTGCCTGTTGTGTACTCTCATGCGCTCATTGCGTCGTATTTGACGGCGGCGCGTCTTGACGTATTTCATTCTCCGGAAGGGCTCATTCCGTTTATGTATCCTGGGAAGATTATTACGACGTTTCATTATGTTCCTCGCGGAAAAGGGGAATCTGGAATTTTCTCGCAGACGTTCATGCTCGGAGCTCGAATGGCATTTGTGCAGTTATGCAGGCGTGCGCAACGGATTATTGTAAACAATAATGCGGATAAAAAGATTTTGGCAGATACGCATAAGTATCCGGTGAAAAGCATTGTAGTGATGGAGGAAGATGATTTAAACCAAGTTGATTGGGCAAGGCGAACGAAGGAGTTGAAAAAACTATACGCCCAGGTTGGTGGAAAGAAATAATATGATGCGCGAAGTACCATCGCATGTGGATAGCGATTCCCTAGAGCGGGATATTCTTACGTATTGGGATGAGGAGCAGATTTTTAAGAAATCATTAGAACAGCATAAGGATAAAAAACAGTTTACGTTTTATGATGGCCCGCCGTATGCAACGGGCAAGCCTCATTATGGGCATGTGCTGCAGTCGGCAATTAAAGATACCGTATTGCGATACAAGACAATGCACGGATACTATGCGCCTCGCAGAGTAGGGTGGGATACGCACGGGCTGCCGATTGAAAATATTGTTGAAAAAGAATTGGAGATAAAAACAAAGAAAGATATCGAGGCAGATATCGAAGGGTTTAATCAGAAGTGCAAAGAAACGGTATATCGATATGTGGATATGTTCCGGGATACGCTCAAGCGGATCGGGCGATGGGCGGATTATGGAAACGAGTATTCGACATTAGATCGCAACTACATGGAATCGGAATGGTGGGTATTTCAGCAAATCTGGAACCAGGATTTAATATATAAGTCGTTCCGTTCTACGCCGTATTGCATCAGGTGCGCTACCCCGTTATCTAATTTTGAAGTTGGAATGGCATATAAGGACACAAGAGATATGTCGGTGTATGTTGCGTTGCAATCCGAAGAAGACAAGCCAAGATTGCTTATCTGGACAACTACTCCATGGACGCTGCCCGCCAACGTCGCTGTCGCATATAATTCTGAAATTTCTTATGTAGTCGCAAGAAAAGATGATAAAGAATATATTCTTGCAAAAGATCGCGTTGCACATGTTCTTGGTGATGAGGCTGAAATTGTTCGCGATATTGCTGTAGATGAGCTTGCGGCATATGCATACGAACCGCTGTTTGCATCAAGCATGAGTGATGAAGATAAAAGTAAATCTTTTCGACTGGTCGTAAGCGACCATGTGTCCGCGCAAGATGGTACTGGCTTGGTACATATGGCGCCTGCATTCGGAGAAGAAGATTTTAATGTTGCGAAAAAGCATGATTTGCCAATTGTTCGAAATATTGATGCGCTCGGAAATTACAATCAAGATGTGCCGATGTGGGCAGGGAGGAATTTATTTGATGCGCAAAAGGATATTATAAAAGAGCTGGATAAAAACGGTGCGCTATTTAAGCGCGAGCTTATTACGCATAGCTATCCGTTCTGCTGGAGATGCGATACGCCACTTATTTATATGGCGCTTGATTCTTGGTTCTTGAAAGTGTCTGAGATTAAAGGAAAGATGCTGCAAAATAATCAGCAGGTTAATTGGATTCCGGAACACTTAAAAGAGGGGCGATTTGCAAAAGGTATAGAATCCGCTCCTGATTGGGCAATTTCTCGAAACAGGTTCTGGAGCGTTCCAATGCCGATTTGGGAATGCTCGGAATGCAAAGATAGGGTATGCATTGGCAGCGTGAAGGAGTTGCAAGAAAAATCAGGAGCAACAGATGAGCAGGTTCAAGACATTCATCGCCCGTACGTAGACGATATTACATGGTCGTGCGAAAAATGTTCTGGCACGATGAAGCGTATTCCGGAAGTTCTCGATGTTTGGTTCGATTCTGGAAGCATGCCGTATGCTCAGTATCACTACCCGTTTGAAAACAAGGAAATGGTTGAATCGGGATATCCGGCAGATTTTATTGCGGAAAGTATTGAGATGACTCGTGCGTGGTTTTATGTGTTGCATGTACTTGCAACAGGGTTAACACGAAAAAATATTGGCCTTGGTACGGATAAGCCTGCGTTTTCGAATGCAATCGGTTCCGGAATTATTTTCGCAGAAGATGGGCGTAAGCTTTCCAAGAAATTAAAAAACTATCCAGAAATTGAGCCGGTGCTAGAGCAATATGGTGCTGACGTATTGAGATTTTATCTACTCTCCAGCAGCGCACTTGGCGAGCCATATAAGTTTTCTGAAAAAGACATGCGCCAAGTGCAGCGCAACGTGTATTTAACGTTGTGGAATGTGTATAGCATGTTTACTCGGTATGCGAAGGTTCACGGATTCGTTGCTGGAGCAGGTGGAGCGAAGTCTGCAAGCTCTCTTGATCAATGGATTCTTGCTCGTACAAGCAAGCTTATTTTTGATGTTACAAAGCATGCAGATGCATATCGAATCGACTATGCATCTCGAGAATTCGTTACGTATATTGACGACTTAAGTAATTGGTATGTGAGACGTTCCAGGACGCGATTGCAGCACCCGGAAAACGATCAGGAAGAACAAGAAGTGTTCGGAACGCTCTATACTGTTCTTGTTCAAGTAAGCAAAGCGCTTGCGCCATTTATGCCGTTTGTTGCCGAAGAAATGTATCGCAACTTAACAGGAGAGCAGTCTGTGCATTTAGCCGAATATCCAGTTGAGAAAGAATTTGATGCTGTGATTATTGATCGGACAAAACACGTTCGAGAAACAATTTCCGAAGCACTTGCTGCTCGCGCCGTTGCGAAAATCAAAGTGCGCCAACCGCTTGCGCTCCTCGAATTACCCGCATCTGCTGAAGAATTTTTCCCAGAAGATTTGGAAATGATTAAAGAAGAAGTGAACGTAAAAGAAATAAAAATTTCTGCAATTGATTCAATGAAATTGGATATGGAAATAACGCCAGAATTAAAACAGGAAGGAATTATTCGAGATCTTATTCGATATATTCAAGGATTGCGTAAGCAAGCTGGGTATGCCCTTGATGATAAAATTACAGTTGGATTGCAAACTGATAATCAAGAAATTCTTGACGCGGTGACTTTATATAAAGAAATGCTTGCAAGCGCTTTGCAGGCGACGAGTATTGTTGATGTATTAGAGGATGCGGATGCGAGCGAGGAAGTAAAACTGAGCGGCGTTCTGATAATTATTGCAGTAAAAAAATAAACCTCGGTCGCATATTTCTCTTTCGAGATCTATGCGCCGAGGCGAAATGGTCTTCGCTACATGTCACTAATAAATGACTGTTCGGTCCAGGCCCGTTTATATGGGCGTTTCCTAACAGGGAGATCAACTCGATGAGTGGTTCCGCTGAGGTTTCTGGAGAAGTTCAATCATTATTGCCGATCATGCGCAGAAGGGTTCTTGTCGTTGCTAGGGAGGTTGAGGGTCGCGCGTCATCATCACATAACCGTGGTGTCCGTGATGAGTTATCGTGTTCCTCATAGGCTCTCCTTTCTATCGGTTGGGCAACCGTCGCAAGCCAGCTGGATCAAGAGGGATCCTCCTTGTGATGTTTTTCAACGAATCTGATCGCGGCAGCAATGCAAGTTTCGTTAGCACAAACACCACTTGTAAATGTGCTAATTAGCACTATATTCTTCCTGTTATTTTTGTCAAATTATTTTGACAAAAATAAAACCCCTGCAGTCAATTTGCTCGGTTGAGTAGATTGAAAGAGGGGCGAATATGCCCGGAGCGACTAAGCGATTGCTCGGTTAGTCCCCCGGTACACGTCCTAGCAGCGCGGGCTTACACTGCAGGGCTAGACTGATGGAAGGGTGCGATTAACTGCTGGTATCCTAGCAGAGACCTGTATTATTGTCAATAGCGGTGGTATAATAAGCGGTATTATGTCTTCTTCTCGCACCGTTTCCGCACTCGTATTTTCCCGAAAAAATATCGGGGAGGCAGATAGGCTAATGGCGTTTTTTACTCGCGAAGAAGGGCTTATAAAAGTTATTGCAAAGGGTGTACGCAAGATTCCGTCTGCCAGGGGAGGGCATTTGGAGCCGTGCACGCAAGTTCTTGCGAATATTACGGATAGTAAGCACGGGTTGTATATGGGGAATGTGGAAACGCAGGATTATTTTCATGCATTACGAAACGATCCTGACGCATTTATTCGAGCATGTAAGCATATAGCATTATTCCAACGATTATTTACGGAGCATCAAGCTGTTCCGGAATTATTCGATGCTCTTATTTTGGGGTGGCAATTGTATCCATCACTATCGCAAGAAAAAAGAATTGTGATGGACGCTGCAATTGCATTGCAAATTGTTCAATATGCGGGAGTGATGCCTGATATGAGATTATGGGGCGAGGGTGCGGTTCAGGATAAGAATCAGAAAGTGATTAAGTACTTATCCGAGCACCCCGACCATGCGCCGCGCATTGCGTTGTCTGAAGACGACGCTCGCGGAGTTGCTCGGGTAATGAACGACCTGCTCGCTCGAACAGTGGTATACTCATAGAACATGGCGGAAGAACCAGAAAAAGAAGTTCCAGTTCCTAAGGAAGAAGATAGCAATATTTCAATGTTGCGGAAGGATTTGTATGCTCGCGAGGAACCAGAAGAATTAAAAAAACGAAGCAAGGAATTATTTACCCCAAAACAGCCAGTGGTGCTGCCAGAATCAAAGGTTGAAAGCCAGCCGGATTTAGTCGATGCAATGACGGGGAAAATGAAAAAGCGAAAACAGGTACTTACGTGGGTAGGTATCGGCATTATCGGCGTCGTTATTTTTTCGTCTGCTATTGCGCTTACGATGTGGTATCGAGGAACTCAGCAAGTAAGTTCTTCTCAGATCGGCGTTGATATTACAGCTCCGTCGAATTTTATTGCGGGTGGAATTATGAAATACACCGTTACTGTTCGTAATAATAGCCATGTGGCATGGGGTGCAGTGAATGTGCTATTTACGCCATCCTCTGGATTTATTTATCAATCATCAACGCCGTCTGCTCAGGTAAGCGTAAAAGATATGACCGTTGCGTTATCCGGCTTGCCTGCCGGGCAAGCGGAAACGTTCGAGGTTTCCGGACAATTATTGGGAGATCAGGGCACGACTGCGGGCGTGTCTGCGCAAATTACCGTGAGCCCAGAAAAGTTTCCCAAGCAAATGATCAGCAATTCTGCAACGGCAAGCACGGTGCTTTCTGCTATCCCGCTCGATATTTCAGTTGAAGCTGCAAAGACTGCTGCCGTAGGCGAGCGCATTGCTGCCATTATTCATATTAGGAATTTAGGGGATACGCCCATTGAAAATGCTCAATTAAAATTATCTCCTGATCCGGGGATGGATTTGGCTACGGAAGATAGCGGATTTTCTCCGGATTTTTCTGTGCTGGATTCGTATTGGAATCTTCCGAAAATAAAACCCCTCGATCAAGTTGATCTATATTCGGTGTTATACGTGCAGGGAAATCCCGGTGATACGCGCACGCTCGGCATTGCTATAAACAAGAGTCAGAATAATCAAACGTACACGCTGCGAAATATTGCGCACGTTATTACGATTTCGACGTCGCAAGTCGCCGTAACGCAGACGTTCAATCAGAATGATCAAGGAACGCTCATTGTTAGTACGGGGCAAAGTATTGATGGTGCCGTGAACTATAAAAATATCGGTACTACAGGACTTACGGATGCGATTATGAAAGTGCATTTTGAAGGCCCGGGTCTTGATGTGTCTGCGCTCAAGCTTCATTCGGGATCGTATGATCCGAAAACAAATACGATTACATGGACTGCTGCATCTCTTCCGGAACTCCAGAGAATTTTACCTGGACAGGGTGGGCAAATTACCTATTCATTTAATATATTGCCATATGCGCAGTTTCCTCCGAGCGGTAAAAATCAGAAACTTATTGCAACGGCATCGTTAGATAGTCCCGATTTACCAGCTCCTACCGGACAGACTCGGCAGATCATTTCTGATCGATTTGCGATGCCCGTGCAAACAGGAATTCTTTTGGCAACCGATGCGTTCTATGACGATGGGCGATTGGGCATTCAAAGTACAGGGCCTCTTCCTCCTCAGGTTGGCCAGCAGACAACGTATACGCTGAGAACAAAAGTCGGTTCTACATTAAACGATACCCAAAATAATCAAGTAACGATTGTTCTTCCGGATGGAGTGACGTACACGAATCAAAATTATAAATCATCCGGTTCTATTGATTATAACGAGAGGACGAATACGGTAGTATGGACGATTGATCCACTGCGGGGATTAACGGGAAGGTCTCTGCCGCTAGAAGAATTGGATATTCAAGTTGCCATAACTCCGGGGGCGGATAAGAGAGGGCAAGAAGTTCAGCTTGCGCAGAGCGTCTCGGATTCAGGAAAAGATACGTTCACGGGCAATCAGGTAACAGTAAAAGTTACGGATATGCCTACAACCAGGACGGCTTCCCCTCAGAACGGGGATGTGCAATAATGGGCGAATGTTCAAATTTGAAGTTTTAAAGAAGCTTGGCAGGGCTCGGTTATCCCAGCTTACGACTCCGCACGGAACTATTCCCGGGCCATTTTTTCAATTCGTGGCAACTCAAGCTGCTATTCGCGGGCAAGTAATGAGCGAAGACATGGAAAAGCTTGGGGTGGATATCATGCTTGCAAATACGTATCATTTGCACTTACGACCCGGCGAAGACTTGATGGAGCAAGCAGGTGGGCTGCACAGCTTTATGCAGTGGGATAAGCCAATTACGACGGATTCTGGCGGATATCAGGTATTTAGCCTAGGCGATCATGTAAAAATCGATGATGACGGGGTGACTTTTAAAGCGCCATTAGATGGAAGCGTTCATCGATTTACACCGGAATCCACTATGCAAGTACAGGCGAAGCTGGGGCCAGATATTGTGATGCCGCTTGATGTATGCACTCCATTTTCTGCAAGCAAAGATGAGGTTGAAAAAGCAATTATCAAAACAACGGCGTGGGTAAAGCGGTGCAAAGATGAGCAGGCGCGCCTCGCATCACCGCAGGCGTTATACGGAATCGTCCAAGGGGGCGTGTATCCTGATTTGCGAGAGAAAGCAGCTGGCCTGCTTCGCGATATCGGATTTTTTGGATATAGCATCGGCGGAGAGTTGCAAGAAAAAGGAGAAAAAGAAATTAAAAAAATTGTGAACATTACAACGGCGCAATTACCGGAAGATGCGCCGAGATATCTTATGGGCTATGGAAAGCCGGAAGATATTGTGGAGGCGGTGCGATTGGGTGTTGATCAATTCGATTGCGTGCTGCCGATTCGTAATGCGCGCCATGGGCAAATTTTCTTGGATTTAAATATCGAGGAACTTAAAAAAGCATTGGTTGATCCGGAATACAGTATCGATCCGAAAAAATTATACAAATCCATTGATATTACAAAGGCGGTATTCGCGGATGATTTATCCGTGTTTAATACGAATGATACTGATATTACTCGTGCATACTCTAAAGCATATGTTCATCATTTAATGCGTGCAGAGCAACCATCGGGTATGCGACTAGCGGTTATGGCAAACGTTGCATTCTACGTGAACTTAATGAAACAAATTCGGGGAATTATTGAACAAGAAGGAGTATAATAGCGCTATGGGATTATATTCAGCGTTATTCGGCGGAGGATCGAAGAAGAAAAGTCCGGAAGAGTTGCAGAAGATTGCGCGCGGGCAATCCGTTGTAGGTAATGTATTAGGCTCCAGTCCGTATATGGATGAATGGCGCAGGCAAAATAAGCAGAATTCCGAAAGTTATGCTCATCAAGAAAGAAGCATGCGAAAAAAATGGGGATATGAAGATACTGAAATGAATAGAAGTTTGCAAAAAGAACGTGATCGTTATTACCGAAAATATAAAGACCCGAAAGAGGCTGAGAAATGGTTTTCTCAGTACGAAGCAAAAAAACGCAGAGAAATCCAGGGTGAGCGCGATAGGGAGTTGCGCGCGCTGAAAGAAGAAAAAAATCAGCAGCAGCGCGATATTGCCAAAAACATTAAACAGTGGAGATAGCCTTTGTCATCCGCACTATTCTGCTATAGTCTTAGTTCATGGGCAAAGAAGTGAGCATGGATACGTTAGTGAATCTCGCAAAGCGCCGAGGGTTTATTTTTGCTGGGTCTGAAATTTACGGTGGTTTAGCAAATAGCTGGGATTATGGCCCTCTTGGGGTAGAGCTGAAAAATAATATCAAAAAAGCATGGTGGAAGAAATTTGTCCAAATGCGCCAAGATGTTGTTGGGCTTGATGCTGCTGTCATCATGAATCCGAAAGTGTGGGAAGCTTCCGGCCACGTTGCTACATTTCACGACCCGTTAGTTGAGTGTAAGTATTGCCATGCGCGATTTCGCGAAGATAAAATCGATGCAACGAAGCCCTGTGAAGCATGTGGTGATAAGAGCGGATTTACTGAGCCGAAGCAATTCAACCTGATGTTTAAAACGCACTTGGGGCCATCACAGGAATCCGGAACAGAAGTGTATTTACGGCCAGAGACTGCGCAGGCGATGTTCGTAGATTTTGCGCAGGTGCAGGCAAGTTCTCGTAAAAAGATTCCGTTCGGTATTGCGCAGATCGGCCGTGCGTTTCGAAATGAAATTACTCCCGGGAATTACATTTTTAGAACGCGAGAATTTGAGCAGATGGAGATTGAATATTTTATCAAAGAGAGCGATTGGAAAGAGCAATTTGAAAACTGGCTCAAGCTGATGCATGAATGGCTCGTGGATTGCGGAATTACTTTGGAGAAAATTCATGATTTGGAAGTTTTAAAAGAAGATCGTGCGCATTATTCTTCGCGAACTGTTGATATTGAGTTTGACTTCCCGTTTGGACGAGGAGAATTATATGGGTTGGCGTATCGAAGCGATTTTGACTTGAAGAATCATCAGGATAGTTCTGGAAAAGATTTGTCGTATACGGACCCTGTAACGAATGAAAAATATATTCCCCATGTAATCGAGCCAACGTTTGGGGTTGATCGAACAATTCTCGCCGTGCTTGTGTCTGCGTATAAGGAAGAAGAAGTTGATGGAGAAATGCGAACTGTTTTAAGCCTGCCTGCGCACTTAGCTCCGTATCAAGTAGCAGTATTGCCGTTGATGAAAAAAGAAGAGCTTACGGAAGAGGCGAGAAAGATTACGGAAGAATTATCGAACTACATGGCTGTTGAATACGATGAGACGCAATCAATTGGAAAGCGATATCGCAGACAGGATGAAATCGGAACCCCGTATTGCGTGACAATTGATTATGACTCTTTGGAAGATAATGCGGTTACTGTTCGCGATCGAGATACAATGAAGCAAGAGCGTATCGCAATTACGGAATTGAAAAAGTATCTTGTCGAAAAAATTTCCTTATAGTTGACAGGTATGCATGAGGGCAGTATTTTGAGACTGCTCTATGGAAAACGTATAGAGGGATGGCGGAGCGCTGATCCAGATTTGGTCCTTTAGGAATTGAGAGGGTGTCCAATGCCAGTGAAGCAAGAGAGTGTGTTTAATCATGTTTTTTCTGAAATTTTTGAAGAGCCGATGGTAGACTTGAGTCGAATTCGGCCATGCGAGCAGCTTTTGTTTCTCACGATGAGTCTTGGGCGCGTTATTGAGCAGCTTGAGTCCGAGGAGCGGGATATCTTTGGCTACAGGCTGGGGCTTGCTGATGATGGCGTCCATTCAGCAAGCGAGGTTGCAACCCTTCTGGGAATAGGCGTCCAGGCTGTGGATGCGCACTATGCTGAAGGGTTGCGTAAAGTTCGCGCTCACCCAGATGTTCAGAGTATGCGGGCATTTGTGCGCCGAGCAGTTGTTACGTAGCGCAGTTAAGTCTGACGATTTCTCTTGTAAGTCGTCAGCTTTTTTATTTGCCCTTGCTGTACAAAACACGTACACTGAACCTATGTCAAAATTTCCACTTATCAAAAAAACACTTCCTTCGGGATTGAGAACAATTATTTTACCTCGCCAAGAGATGGCATCAGCAACGATCATGGTATTGATCGGAGTGGGGTCCAGATATGAAACTCCAAAGCAGGGCGGATTATCGCATTTCTTGGAGCACATGTTTTTCAAAGGGACGACGAATCGTCCGACAACAAAAGAAATTTCAGAAGCAGTTGATAACATTGGCGGAGAATTCAACGCATTCACCAGCGAAGAATACACTGGGTATTATGTAAAAGTTGCATCTGAATATTTAGATAAAGGCGCTGAGGTTGTTGCAGATATTTTGCTGAATCCGCTATTTCCAGAAGAGGAA
This sequence comes from Candidatus Anderseniibacteriota bacterium, assembly GCA_021414205.1. Classification (GTDB taxonomy): domain Bacteria; phylum Patescibacteriota; class Andersenbacteria; order UBA10190; family UBA10190; genus HO2-45-11b. Next base: position 176,211 of record JAIOOW010000002.1, on the reverse strand, counting down.
ATTGAGCGCGAGCGCGGAGTGATTCAGGAAGAAATTAAAATGTATACCGATATGCCAATGCGCCATATCCAACATTTGTGGAATTCCGCATTGTTTGGCGATACGCCGTTAGGGCGTCGAATCGACGGAACGAACGAAACAGTAAGCGCATTTAAGCGAAAAGATTTTCTCTCGTACGTAAAAGCGCACTACCATACTGGCAATGCAATCGTGGTTGTTGCGGGTAATGTTGATCCGAAGAAAACGCAGAAGATGATCCAGGATATGTTTGCTCCGCTTGTCGACGGTGCGGAAACAAGCCCGAAAGCTGCTCCGAAGAAAATGCCCGCGAAAAGATTTGTACACGAATATCGAAAAACATTAGATCAGACGCATTTAATGGTTGGTGTTCCAGGAGTTTCTGAAAACGACCCTCGTAAATATGCGGCAGGGCTTTTGGCTGCAATCTTGGGCGGCGGTATGAGCAGCCGCTTATTCTTGAGTGTTCGCGAACGGAATGGCTTGGCGTACATGGTGCGGACGTCGTCTGACACGTATACGGATGCGGGAAGTTTCGTGACGCAATCTGGTGTTCGAACAGACAAAGCTCAGCAGGCTTTGAAATTGATTTTGGAAGAGTACGACCGAATTATGGAGGAGCCCGTTACGAAAGAAGAGCTCGATAAAGTAAAGAAGATGGCTCGAGGGTCGCTTGTGTTGGATTTGGAAGAAACAAATGCACTGGCATTATTCTCGAGTATCCAGGATTTGACTGAGCACGCCATTAAGACGCCTGACCAGATCATGAAAGAAATTAACAAGGTTACGATCAGTGATATTCAGGATGTCGCTCGCGAACTTCTTCGAAAAGACAAGCGGGCTGTTGCGCTGCTTGGTCCGCAGAAATCTTCTGTGCCATTTGAGAAATTACTCAACTAATTGTATAGTTAGGCAATACTATGCCTATGATGCAAGGGAATAAGCAGATTATTGAGATATCTTCCGGAACAATTATTCGTGTTATGGTATTCGCAGTGTTGCTTGCGCTACTCTACCTTGTCAAAGACATTCTCCTTATGCTTGTTGGGGCAATGGTGATTGCGTTTGCCATCGAGCCGTTAGCGAAGTCTTTGAGAAAATATAATATTCCAAGAGCTATTTCTGTGATCGTCGTCTATTTGCTGTTTATCGGAATGCTCTCCCTTGCGCTTCGTCTCGTGATTCCTGCGCTTGCCGAGCAAACGACTCAACTTGCAGCTCAGGTTCCGCAAATTGTGAGCGGGCTGGAACATGTTATTGGGACAATTCCTGGATTTTCTCCGGAAACGATTGCTGCTCAGATTCAGTCGGCACTTACCAGTCTTGGAAACAACCTCACGAATCTTACGACCCAGGTATTTTTGCAGACAAAATCAATCTTTACGGGAGTGTTTTCCCTCTTCTTCGTCCTCGTGATCGCGTTTTATTTGGTCATTGAAGAGGACGCGTTAAAGAAGTTATTTCGTTACATTATTCCAAAACAGCACGTTGCGTATGCAGAACTGATGATTGATAGAATTCAGACAAAATTAGGGAGATGGGTGCTTGCCCAGCTGTTTTTAGGGATTATTATCGGGTGCGCAATCGGGTTGATATTTTGGGCAATCGGGTTTAAGTATGCTCTTGCTCTCGGAGTTGTTGCCGGGATTCTGGAAGTATTTCCTGTTGTGGGGCCTATTATGTCTGCTCTGTTTGGAACATTGTTAGCGTTGTCTCAGTCATTCGTATTTGGCATTATCGCACTTATTATCTATATTATTGTTCAGCAGGTAGAAGGCCAGGTGCTGGTGCCTAATATTATGCGCAAGGCGGTCGGATTAAACCCTCTTGTAACTATCATTGCAGTTCTTTTAGGTGGAAGGCTTGCGGGTCTGCCGGGAATTATTCTGGCGGTACCTATCGCAACTATCTTTAGCATCATGCTGGGCGACTTTTTCTCCACCGCAGCTGGTGATGACGAGTTAGCAGGGTAATATTATTATTATTAATTACATGTACTATTATGAACTTATGGCACGATGTTTCGTTCGGAAAATCTCTTGATCAGCTAAATCTTATTGTCGAGATTCCGACTGGTTCGCAAAACAAATATGAGCTGGATAAAGATTACGGATTAATCAAACTTGATCGCGTATTGTACTCCCCATTGCATTACCCTGGTGATTATGGATTCATTCCCCAGACGCTTGGAGAAGACAATGATCCGCTCGATGGAATTGTGATGATGAATTTCCCGACGTATCCGGGAACGCTCATGACTGTCCGTCCTCTTGGAATGCTTCGCATGGTTGACCAAGGTGAGAACGACGAAAAGATTCTTTGCGTACCAGTAGATGATGTTCGCTTTGAAGGGGTTATGAAACTTTCCGACGTAGCCCAGCCGGTGCTTGATGAAATTGCACACTTTTTCGCCGTGTATAAGCAGCTGGAGAAAAAAGAAGTTGTTATCAATGGATGGGCAGATTTGGAAGAAACAAAGAAATGTATTCAGGCAGGAATCGATCGATACAACGAAAAGTTTCCTAAATAAGAATACGGGTAATAAGTATTGCAAGTCCGCCTGTTAGGATTTGGGATACAATGCCCTTTGGGGCAGAATCTGTTTCCCGCTGAATTGCTTCGTGAAAATCGAAGTATGCGTGGATGAACTTCGGAGCTTGTTGCTTCTGACGTTCGCTTATCATACTCCAGTATGCGTGCAGCACATCTGGCATATTGCCCCCTAGTATTGCTGCAAGTATTGATAAGGAAAATACGGCGTTGCCGGCGATAAGGTATGCTGCGCCAAGTCCTGATACAACGTCCAAGGCTACCCAGGTATATGGATATGATTTCATTTTATGCGGATAAATATTCCAATGGAGCATTCTGTCGCATAGAAAATGCACTATAAATGCAGTGCAGAAAGCAAGGATGGGATTTTGGAAAATAATTCCGAAGGGAATGCTGATGATTGTATGGGCAATGGAAAGCATATTGCACAAGTATAATGCGCAACGTATGCTGTGGCTATGTTTGATAGTCACGCACATATAAATGACGCCGCATTCGATGAAGATCGGGATACTCTGATTGAGAGTATGTTTGCATCTGGTGTGGATGGTTGGATTGAAGTTGGAACGAGTGTTAAAGAAAGTAAAAAGGCAATTGCTCTTACTGAAGCATATCCGAAAATTTTTGCGTCAGTCGGCGTGCATCCGCATGAGTTGCAGGGTGTGCAGGAGTCTGGCTGGGATGAACTTGCTCGGCTTACTGAAAATCCAAGATGCAAGGCAATTGGCGAGGTTGGTTTGGATTTTTCCAGAGGAGTAGATATTAATTTTCAGGAAGCGATACTGAAGAAATTTGTTACACTCGCGCAAGCAAAAAAATTGCCCATGATTTTTCATGTGCGCAGCGGAAATGATATAGATGCCCACGAAGAATTGATTCGGATTTTAAAAACGTATGCTGACGCAGATAGGCCCAAAGGCGTTATTCATACGTTTAGCGGGAATTTAAAGCAGGCTCAAGAATATATTTCACTTGGCATGTATGTATCTTTTTCTGGTGTTGTGACGTTTAAAAAATCAGATGAGCTTCGAGAGATTGCAAAAACAATTCCGTTAGAATCTATTTTAGTTGAAACGGATTGCCCGTATTTGACGCCAGAACCGTTTCGAGGGAAGCGAAATGACCCGTCATTCTGTAAGTTTGTCATACAAACAATAGCAGAATTACGCGGAACTGACGTTTTGGAAGTAGAACAAAAAACGCACAACAACGCCAAAAAATTGCTTGGTGTTTGACAATGACCTGTAAAAGCCCTATAATTGTCATAGTTCGTTGACAGTTTGGTGTAATAAATTTGGGATCTGCGAGGCAAGGTACCTCGTGTTTGATAGTTTCTTTAGTGTTTGATCAAGGATTTGATCATGTCGGCAAAAGAGTGGTTTGATTCGTTACAACCGGAGCAGCTGCAGCAACTGGCAAGTCTCGATGAGAGAACTCGGAAGAGTGATCGTCGATTCAGGAGGCGGCATGTCGTTGATGCCCGGGTGGTTCGAGGGGTTGCTCTCTGGAGTGATCGCTCTGATCGTGATGACGAATAAGCCTTAGTCCGCGTATTACAACAGCAAGCCGTATTGAGTGATTTCACTTAGTACGGCGATTTTTTTATTTTACGGTATACTATATACATGCGAACAGAACGCAAACAAGAAGCATTGTATAAGCCACTGGCTGCGCTTATGCGACCGAAGAGTCTGGATGATTTTGTGGGGCATGCTGAGGTGCTCGGAAAGGGAAAGCCGTTACGAAAAGCCATAGAGCAGGGGAAGGTTGGGTCGCTTATATTATGGGGGTCTCCGGGAGTCGGGAAGACGACACTTGCAGAACTTATTGCACGCAATATGGATGCCGCAATTGAGCGGGTAAGCGCAGTGACTGCGGGAGTAAAAGACTTGCGTGATGTATTATCGCGCGCACGCGAGTGGCAGAAAATAAAAAGATCTACAGTGTTAATTGTTGATGAGATCCATCGGTTTAATAAAAGCCAGCAAGATGTTTTGTTGCCCGCCGTTGAAGAAGGTTTGGTGATTATGATTGGCGCAACAACGGAAAATCCGTATTTCGAAGTGGTATCTGCTTTGATATCTCGCGCGCAGGTAGTGCGGCTTGAGATTCTGCAGGATAAAGATATTAAAAAAATTATTAGTCATGCGCTTGCAGGGTATCCTGTGCTCAGTATTGAAAAAGACAGTCTGAATGCTATTGCTCAGCGATCCGGAGGCGATGCTCGGCGGGCATTAAATATTCTTGAGAGAATTATTGCAGGAAAAAAGAAGGGCAAAATTGCATTAAAAGACATTCAAGCGGCAGCTCATGGCAGTGCAATGCACTACGATAAGGCGGGCGATGTTCATTACGACACTATTTCTGCGTTTATAAAAAGCTTGAGAGGGTCGGATGCCGACGCTGCATTATTTTATTTATTCCGCATGTTAGCATCTGGTGAAGATCCAAAATTTATTGTGCGTCGCATGCTTATCTTTGCATCTGAAGACATTGGCAATGCGGATCCCCATGCGCTTATGCTTATTGCAGCAGCAAGCCAGGCGCTGATGTGGATTGGGCTGCCGGAAGCGGAATTCGCACTAGCTCACGCCGCATGTTACTTAGCAGCGGCTCCGAAAAGTAATTCGGTATATAAGGCAATGAATGCCGCAAAGCAAGATGTGGAAACGCACGGCAACGATGCTCCGCCTGGTAATGTGGTTAATGCGCCAATTGAGGATTTAAAACAATTTGGAAAAGGCGTTGGTTACAAATACCCGCACGATTTCCCCGGGCATGTAGTTGAACAGCAGTATCGCCCAAATTCTATTCAGAAAAATATCTATTACGAACCAGGCGATGAGGGTTTTGAAAAAGAGGTGAAACGCAGGATAGAGGCTGCGAGAAAAGTTATATACGGGCAATAAAAGTTGTGTATACTGCTATTTATGGCAGATAACGCATATAATCACGCAAAAATAGAGAAAAAGTGGCAACAGCGCTGGGTGAAGGAAGGGACGTTTACGACTCCTGAATTGCCCGGGGCGAAGAAAAGCTACGTTCTTGACATGTTTCCATACCCATCCGGAGAAGGGCTTCATGTGGGCCATCCGAAGGGCTATATTGCCACGGACGTATTTTCTCGTATGCAGAGAATGCAGGGGTATGATGTGCTTCACCCGATGGGGTGGGATGCATTTGGGTTGCCTGCAGAAAATTATGCGATTAAAAATAAGGTGCATCCTCGTGTTGCCGTTGAAAAAAATATCGCTCGGTTTAAAGAGCAATTACAGAATATTGGATTTTCGTATGATTGGAACCGAGAAATAAATACTACTGATCCGGAGTATTACAAATGGACGCAATGGATCTTTTTGCAGTTATATAAAAAAGGATTGGCGTATGAAAGCTTCGAGCCGATCAATTGGTGCCCGTCATGCCAAACTGGATTAGCAAACGAAGATGTAGAACAAGGCAAATGTGAGCGATGCGGATCGGTAGTTGAAAAACGTCCGATGCGCCAATGGGCGCTCAAAATTACTGAGTATGCAGAAAAAATGCTTGCTGGCTTAGAAGGTCTTCCGTGGCCAAAATCGATTATTGAATCTCAGAAGAATTGGATTGGAAAATCTGAAGGTACACAGATTGGTTTTCCTGTCGAGTTTAAAAAAGAGGGTGCGAAACCCGGGTTAATTCCTGTATTCACAACGCGACCAGATACGTTATTCGGTTGTACGTATTTTGTACTATCTCCAGAACATTTGTGGGTACAATTAGCTATTGATGATACGCATGATGTTTTGGAAAATAAAGATGAAGTGCGCAGGTATGTGATGCAGGCTGCAAAGAAGACTGAGATTGATCGTACGGATGCGACAAAAGAAAAAACAGGAGTGAAGCTAGGAGGAGTGTGGGCGGTTAATCCTGCGACTGGAGAAAAAATTCCTATGTATGTTGCGGATTACGTCTTGGCTCATTATGGTACTGGTGCAATTATGGCGGTGCCTGCTCACGATGAGCGCGATTTCGAATTTGCGAAAAAGTATGAGTTGCCCATTAAGAATGTTGTTGATGATCGCGGAGTGTTGATTGACTCCGGGGAATTTACCGGAATAAATGCGGAAGAAGCAAAAAAGAAAATAACAGAGAAATTTGGGAAAACGACAACGAATTACAAGCTTCGCGATTGGGTATTTTCTCGTCAGCGATACTGGGGAGAGCCGATTCCGATTATTCATTGCGAAGAAGATGGCATAGTTCCTGTACCCGAGGATCAATTGCCTGTCGTATTGCCTGAAGTGGAGCATTATGAGCCTGCGGGAACAGGAGAATCGCCGCTAGCTTTAATTATTGACTGGGTGAATACAACGTGTCCGAAGTGCGGAAAGCCTGCTAAGCGGGAAACGAACACCATGCCGCAGTGGGCAGGGTCTAGTTGGTATTACTTGCGTTATATTGATCCGAAAAATACTCAAGCACTTGTTAGTGCTGAAAAAGAAAAGGCATGGATGCCTGTTAATGTGTATGTTGGTGGAGCCGAGCATGCAACGCGCCATTTAATATATGCGCGCTTTTGGCATATCTTTTTGTATGAGCTTGGATTAGTAAGTACGCCAGAGCCATTTATGCACCTTGAGAATGTTGGGTTAATTCTTGCTGAAGATGGTAGGAAGATGAGTAAGCGCTTTGGTAATGTAGTAAATCCGGATGACATCGTAGCATCGGTAGGTGCTGACACGCTTCGCATCTATGAAATGTTTATGGGTCCGTTTAACCAAACAGTCGCATGGAGCACTGCAAGTATGAGCGGGCCGAGGAAATTTATTGAGCGATTATGGAGACTGGCGCAGGCAAGTATTGGGCAAGAGCATGATGACTCCGAAGCAGTGTTGTTCGCAATTAATAAAGCAATTAAGAAGGTTACGGAAGATACAGCTGCATTCAGATTTAATACGGCAATTTCAACCATGATGGAATGCTTAAACGTCTTCGAAAAAGAAAGAATAATTTCTAGAAAAAGTCTTGAAAATTTTATCTTGCTTATTTCGCCATACGCTCCACATGTGTGCGAAGAATTATGGGAACAACTTGGACATGCAGATGGAATTTCTCAAGCATCGTGGCCGATTGCAGATGAGCAGTATCTAGAGGAGCAGAATATTATTATTCCGGTGCAAGTAAATGGGAAGGTCCGAGCAGAAATTGCAGTAACGCGGGATGCGATGCAAGCTGATGTTGAGAAAATGGCGATGGCGCAAGAAAACGTCACGAAGTTTATTGATGGAAAAGAAGTGAGAAAAATAATCTATGTGCCGAACAAGTTATTAAACATTGTGTGTTAATATTCTGATGTATCTATGATTAGTACCCCTCATGGTCGAGTTGTAGATAGTGTTTCCGGTAATCCAATTGCTGGCGCTCAGGTCATGATCTATGATGCAACTGGCAAATTGCATTCTACGCTCACCACGAATGATCAAGGAGAATTTCCTACGAGCTTTCCGAAGGGTGAATATGGCGTAACGATTCATGCTGTGGGATATGTTCTGGACGCAGAAGCATCTTTTACGATGCCGAAAACTGCGGACGTGATGTACGATGGAGGAACGTTCATAGTGGGGCAGGATGATGAGCCGATAGACATGATCGTGCCAGTTAAGAAAGATAGCGATGCAAAACGGCCAAGTTCGGGACTGCTTCGATCGCTCTGGGGTACGTTGCAGTTTGAAATGAGTAAGAGGAGCAGGAAAAATAATTCCTCCTATGGAATTGTTCGAGATGCTACAACTCATGAGGCTCTCGACTTAGCTGTTATTCGGTTGTTTGATGAAACAAGTGGCCAATTGATAGAAACGAAGATTTCGGACACATATGGAAAATTCTCACTCTTCCCATCGCCAGGCACGTACAAGGTAACTGTTAGTAGGGAGGGGTACGAAGATGCTGTGCGGGAGCATGTTAAGGTGTCTGCTGCCGGGGAGTCCGCACTTCTTGACCCTGTTGATTTGAACCAAAAACCTGTGGTATAACCAAACCTATGCAAGCAATTATATTAATGGCAGGAAAAGGAACTCGCATGGCAAAGTACTACGAAGGCCCGAAGCAATTGTTGCCAGTTGCCGGTAAACCCGTTGTAGAATATTTGCTCCAAGCGCTTCCTGAAGAAATTACAGAATTAATTTTCGTTGTAGGCGGTCCTCACGAAGCTACAATTCGAGAATATTTTAAATCTGGAGAACACAATGGGCGTCCGATCACATTTGTGAAGCAAGAAGAGCAATTAGGATTAGCTCACGCGTTCTTTACTGCAAAAGATTTAATTCATGGCAAGTGGTTTGGGAGTGTTGCTGACGATATTTACGATCCTGCAGCGCTCAAAGAGCTTGTGCAGCAAGATTTGGGACTATACTCCTATCGCGTTCCCAACCCGGAACAGTTTGGCGTACTTGTAGTTGATGAAGATGGGTACGTGGTAAAGGCAGTTGAAAAGCCTCAAGAATTCGTATCTGATTTGATTTGGGGCGGAGCGATGGTGATGGATGAAAGTTTTTTTGAAGTTGAAATTACGCCATCAGCGCGCGGAGAATACGAAACGCCAGATGTATGGATGAAGCTGATTAATGAGAAGGGAAAGAAGATTAAGACCGTTGAATGCTCGTACTGGTTCCCGGTCAACGACAAGCCACAGCTTGATGCAGCTGAAGCTAAGATGAAAGAATTAGGGCTAGCGTAATAGCTCTCTTATATAATAAAAAATCGCACTTACCTAAGTGCGATTTTTTATTCTGTAGAGACTTTATCCGCGTCCTACGCTGTGATACACAAATCCCTTTGCTTCCATATCTTTTGGATCGAACATATTGCGACCGTCGATAATAATCGGATTATGGAGAGATTTTTTAACTAAGTCCCAATCCGGATTTTTGAATTCGTCCCATTCTGTAACGATTACCAGTGCATCTGCATCTTTAAGCGCTTCTTCTTTAGAGGATACGTACTCAACCTTATCGCCAAGCACTTCTTTTGCCGTATGGCGAGCTTCTGGGTCGTATGCTGCAATAATCGCCCCGTCTTTGTGTAGTCGCTCAACGATAGTAATGCTTGGCGCGTTGCGCATATCGTCCGTATTTGCTTTAAATGCTAGTCCCCATAGGGCAATCTTTTTACCTTTAGTAATCCAGAGTGCTTTTTCGATCTTCTGGATAAATAGCTCGCGCATGTCCTCGTTGATTTTCTCCACTTCTTTTAATACATCGAAGTTGTATCCTAAGTCTTCTGCAATCGTAATAAATGCGGATACGTCTTTCGGGAAGCAGGATCCTCCGTACCCGATGCCAGCATTGAGGAATGATTTGCCGATTCTGGAATCTAATCCCATACCGTACGTCACTTGATCAATGTTTGCATTGGAGAGTTCGCAGATGCGAGCCAGTGCGTTAGCAAATGAAATCTTCATGGCCAAAAATGAATTGCTTGCGTGCTTGATGAGCTCTGCGCTATTCACATTTGTTTCAATAAACGGAGCGTCGATTGGTTCATAAATTTCTCGCATAATCTTTGCTGCTCGTTCGTTTTCAACTCCAACCACGATGCGGTCTGGTTTCATGAAATCTTCAATTGCGGACCCTTCTCGTAAAAATTCCGGATTGCTTACCACATCGAAATCAAGTCCGTGTTTATTGTACTGTTTTACCGTTTCAAGTACGCGTTCCCCGGTTTTAACGGGCACGGTGCTCTTATCTACGATGACTTTATAGGAAGTAGCAGCTTCTGCGATCTCTCGCGTTGCTCCTGCAACGAATGATAAGTCTGCTCGGCCATTTGCCTGTGGGGGGGTGTTAACAGCTATGAAGATAACTTCGGATTGTTCCACTGCTTTTTTTAGACTTGTAGTAAATGTAAGGCGGCCTTCTTTTACGTTCTTTTTTACAAGTTCTTCTAGGCCTGGTTCATAAATCGGAATATGACCTTTTTTTAGTTTCTCTATTTTTTGTTCGTTATTATCTACAAGAACGACCGTATGGCCGATTTCTGCTAAACATGTACCGGAAACGAGTCCTACATATCCTGCTCCTATAAATGCCAATGTGTGTGGGTTTGATGGTTTATTCATGTACTATGTATACCTAAAGTTATAGAAAAATACGAGTGCTGTTTTGCTTTACGAGGTTATCTTGTACGAGAGATTTTAGTATTTCGCTTGCAGAGTAATCTTGCTCATCTTCTCGGAGTGTATCTTCTAAGAAGTCTAAGGCTGCAGTTTTTGGCATGCTTTTTTCTGGCTGAGCTAGTAAGGTGCGCATTAACTTTGCCCGGTACGATCGAAACGAGCCTTTAAATGTGCTTTGTTTCGCGTAGTGTCGGCTTTTCTTGTTTATCTTCTTATCTTTCAACACTAATGCTCCGTAATCAAATAATGCCCAATGCCAATTTGCGGGATCGTCGTTGGGGATTGCTTTTTTGGCGATTTTTAGAATATCTGCATCATGAATATCCGTTTTATCTTTGAAGAAGAAATATAAATATACTCTGCGAATATTTGTATCAATAAATGCTTCCGTGTTTCCGAATGCGAAACAGGAAATTGCGCCCGCGGTATACGGCCCGATTCCGGGAAGCGTTAGCAGGGTTTTGATGTCTTTCGGGAATTTGCCATGATGATCTTTAATAATTGCTTTGCATGCTTCTTTTAAGAATCGTGCTCGGCGCCAATACCCCAAGCCCGACCATATCGCTAATAAATCTGCATCGTTGCACTCGGCAAGCGTTTTGATATCTGGGAATGCTTGCAAAAATTCTTTGTATTTCGGTAGTACTCGAGAAACTTGAGTTTGCTGGAGCATGATTTCCGAAACCATAATTCGATACGGATTCTTTGTATTTCGCCACGGTAAGTTTCGCTTGTTGTCTTTATGCCAATCAAGAATCGTTTTCTGAAATTTAGCGGTTGTCATGAGGAAACAGTAATCCTTTCTTCGCAATAATTAAAAACCAAGGAGTGAACGTTTCGGGATGGTCAGCAATTTCTTTCTCTAGACCTTCTTTTGAAATCCATCTGTATGCCATAGCTTCCTCTGGATTTGGAATAACTTGGCCATCATATGTTCCTGAATAGACGTGTAAATATTCATGTTCGATTAAATTGGGTGGAACGGGAACGTTATAGATAAATTCTGTTTGTTTGGTAAGGGCCGTATTAAATCCCATTTCTTCTTGTAATCTTCTGTGCGGAGCGTCATCTGTTGGTTCATTTAGAAGCTGATGCCCACAGCATGCGTTCGTCCATAAGCCTCCTGAGTGGTATTTCGTAAGCGCTCGCTGCTGTAGCAGCATCTCGCCTTTTTGATTGTAAGTAAGTACGGAAAATGCCCGGTGCAAGAGACCTTGTTGATGAACCGCTAGCTTTTCGCCAGTTCCTACTTGCTCATCGTGCTCATTAACTAGAATAATGGTATTTTTGCGCTCTTCTTCTGTCATAGTGTTGTGCCGCGGGAGAGAATCGAACTCTCATGAAGTTGCCTTCGCAGGATTTTGAGTCCTGTGCGTCTACCGTTCCGCCACCACGGCTGTTGTTACACTCTATATTGAGATGCATTTATTTTCCAGTCGGCGTGCCAATTCGGCTCGCAACCTAGCTAAAACCTGCCTGGGCAAAACTGCCCATTGCGTAGGTGTGTAAAACTCTATACCATTTGAGGTATCGTATGTCGGAAACACTTGCTGTAGTAAATCAGAAGGGTGGCGTGGGTAAGACAACCACTAGTGTTAATCTTGGCAGCTATCTGGCAGATTCTGGCAAAAACGTATTAATTGTAGATTTAGATCCGCAGGCGAATGCAACGGCTGGTGTTGGCGTTACCGTTAACGAAGGAATTCCGAGCTTGTATGATTTGCTTGCCGGGGAAGTTCCTATTGAAAAAGTTATTTTCCCCACCCATTTGGAGCGATTAAATATTATCCCATCTACTCCGGATTTGGCAGGCGCTGCAATGGAGTTGATGGACGAAAGTTATCGAGAATATAGATTGCGACGAGCGTTGAAGGCTGTAAAAGATAGTTACGATTTTATTTTAATTGATTGCCCACCAAGCTTGGGGTTATTGACGATTAATGGCCTTGCGGCAGCAGATAGGCTGCTTATACCTGTGCAATGCGAATTTTATGCATTAGAAGGATTACATCAGTTGTTAAATACTGTTGATTTGGTGAGAAAGCACTTAAATCCGCGATTGCAGGTATTAGGTGCTGTGCTTACAATGTTTGATCGCAGGACGGCACTTTCTCGCAAAGTGGTGCGAGAAGTTCGCAAAACATTCCCGGGCCATGTGTTTGAAAGTATTATTCCGCGCAATACAGAACTTGCGGAGGCTCCAAGCACTGGACAGACTATTTTGGAGTATGATCGATTGTCTCCGGGGGCGCGAGCGTATGAATATTTGTCTGAAGAGTTGTTGGATCTCTATTCTTAACTAATTTTACTACCTATGGGACTTGGACGAGGACTAGCATCACTTATTTCACGCCGCGAGAATCAATCGGCTGACGATGTGCTTGAGCAAATTGATAGCATGGAGGAATTGAATGAAGAAACGGGCGTTGTGCGCGATTTTCGAGATTTACAGCCGGATGATGCCGACGAAGTGATTGCTGCGCCAAAAAAACCCCTGGTAACTCCTATTTTCTTGGATCCAGAGGATGCTCACGTGCACGAGGAGGAAATGGCGGAAAAAGTTTCTGTTACAAAGGTTGTAGTAGAAGAAAAAGACGAAGATATTGAAGAAGGGCCTGCTGAAGTAGAGGTTGAGGAGGTTGAAATTACCGAAGAGCCGGCTGTTGAAGAAAGAATAGAAGAGCCGGTAATGCCAGAGCCAGCAGTACCTCGTCCAGAGGAGACGGAAGAGGATGACGATGATGAAGTATCTGAAGTTTTAGTTGCTCAGGCAATGAAGTACGACGGTATCTGGGATCGGCACGAAGATACTGTTCGTCATATCCCCGTTGCAGATATTACGATTAATCCACTCCAACCACGAAGGTCGTTTGATGAAAATGAATTAAAAGATTTGCAAGAATCCATTTCAAAGAACGGAATTCTTCAGCCGCTGGTTGTTCGCAGGCTAGATAACGATAAGTTTGAATTGATTGCGGGAGAGCGACGCTTGCGTTCTGCAAAGGCTCTTAAATGGGAGAAAGTCCCATGCGTTATTCGAAAGGATGTAAGTTCTGATCAATCTCGATTAGTCTTTGCTCTTGTTGAAAATATTCAGCGAGAAAACTTGAATCCGATTGAAGAAGCGCTTGCGTATAAGCAGCTTAACGAAGATTACGGATTGACTCATGAAGAAATTGGTCAGCGAGTAGGGAAGAGTCGTGTTGGTGTAACGAATATTGTCCGCGTATTACAACTCCCTGCTGAAATTCAGCGCGGAATGGTGGAAGGAAAAATTACGATGGGACATGCAAAGGCAATCTTAATGATTCCGGATCCGGAAAAGCAGATTCGATTCTACCATCATTTGGTCGACGAAGGGCTTACGGTTCGAAAAGCAGAGCTCCGCGCTCGCAGAATTCAGCGAACAATGGTGACGGGAGTTTCAACTCCGCGCAATCGGTTTAAAGATCGCCATCCGCTTTCGCTCAAGTATACGCCTATGATTGAAGAGCGATTTGGATACCTTACGCATATTAAATACGAGGAAGATAAGAAAGCGTTTGAAGTTGTGCTTCGCGCAACAAACGATAAAGAGCTGGAAGAGCTTGTTGGCCGCTTGTTGGGTCAGCGTTCGCTTCCGTCAAATGATTTGGATCGAGACGTGATTGAGGACTAAATAAATCCAACCCTTTGTTTCTGAGCAATGGCTTGGGTGCGACAGGAGACTAAGTGCAATTCATGATTACCATGAAACCTAAGTTTAATCAGTTGTTTGTTGTTGGTGGCAGCGTGCTTACAGGTTTGCTTCTTATTGTCTTGATTGGATTTTTTTCGCAATACATCATGACCCGCGTTGCTCCTGGTTTGAGTTTTCATATACTCGGACCGTCTACGTTGCAGATTGGAAGCAAGGCGACCATAACATGGGATACCAGCCCTGAAAATAGAGCAAAGTACCCAATGGAAAAGATAGAATTTTGTTCAGATAAATCTGGAAAGGATTGTATCGTTTTAGCATTAAGCGTACCGAATAATGGAAAGGCGACCGTAGCTATTCCTAAGTTGAACGTAGGAAAAGGATATCTAAAACTAAGTGCGCGAGATACTTCGGGGGTATTAGCGAATGGTTTGCGCTCGCTTTCATCAGTGCTTGGCATTGCAGATACTACGAAAGAAGTTGAAGTTCATGATGGAACAAGTAATACGAGCATAGTGGAAACGGTATCAACGGTGATTTCTACTATTACTCCGTCTGTACCACCTCCTTCTCAGGGTCAAACCACTGTCCAATCATGTTCCGGCATGAATGGCGTGAGCGAACCATGTTATTGGAGATACGAGTACAACGCGAATGCTTGTGCTGGAGGAGCTTGTTCGAAAATGGTCATCTTTTTTAGCGGCGGAGAAATGAACTGCGACGATTCATACGGCAATTCAAATACTGTATATGGGAAAATTTTAGATTCCTATGCGCAAGATGGATATGTTGCGGTGTGCGCAGGAACTTTTATAACGAATAAGGGTGGGCAATCAACGCCGTATTCTCAAGAGGCTACTCGAGTGGATACGCTTGTAAAAGATATTCGCGCGTCCGCGGATATTCGCAATGCATGGAACGGCCAGCAGCTGCTCTTTTCAGGAGTTAGTCATGGTGCAACTGCTCCCGTGACGACGATGGCGCAAACAACGCTCGATGATCAGGTAGCATGGAAAGGAACAAAAACAACAGGGGCGTGTTTTTTAGATGGAATGTATGATCCTGTTGCTGCTGATGCATTTTTGCAGGCTGGCACCCCTCGTGCGCAATGTGATGCGCTGCATACTGCAACTGCATGTGCGAGATATTTTAATACGCCCAATTTTTGTCCTGCTGTTACACGAAGTAACTCCGTGGCAGCGCAGGATACGATTGTAAATACGAATCCGTCGGTATTCGCTATTTCTAACTGGAAGCTGGTGGAGTGCGGAAGCGCCCTATCTGCTTGCGGAGTAGCGGGCAATCCAACAGCGGGAGATGCTCTGCCAGCCGGGCCAATACAGCAATTATGTGCGAATATTCAAGGAACACCTCAGCGCTCATGCACATTCGGTTCGCTTCCTGATCAAAGTCACCAGATGTGCGCAGGTACGCCGCAAGGTATTAATGAATGCCAGGGCTGGTTTGATGGGATTGCTCGGTAGGCAGAGGTGATAAAAATACTTTATATAGTCATTTTTATACTAAATATGTTCATTTACTCTGCGCTACTACGCAATTGAATTTGACAAATAATATAAATTATACTATAATATCTCAAGTTCATTTCACTGGGACGTATGGAAGGATTGTTAGTTGCTTTCCCAATATACCCCCACTCATAAGAAAGGACTTGCAATGAATTTTGCAACCCTGCCTCAAGCGACGAAAGTGTTGGAACTTGCAAAGACGGTTGAGTCGAACCAGCTGCAAAAGCTCCTGGAAACGGGGATTCTTGCTGATGTTCTCAACGCAAGACGGTTTGATCGTGATGAAATTCGTACAGTTCTTGGGCTGGATCCTGCTGATTTGCCCATGCCGTATGACCCGCAGATTACGGAACTAGGTTTCGTTGATTTGCCTGGGGAAGAACGATCGATTGCTCAGCAAGTAAATGATACTGCAAAATGGAGTTTTTTATGGTCGGGACGAGATGCTGATCCAATGGAGGATTTCTCGTACAAAGCCATTAAAGAGCTTTTCGAGCTAACACTCCCTTCTGGGTCTCGTGAGCTAGTTGTGGCGCACTTTGATCAACATCAGAGTATTACGAACGGCCAACTCAAAAGGTGGGTGTATGCAAATGGATATGAATTCGCTCTTATTGACGATCTACTTGCCGTTGCGAGAAACAAAAAGTGCCGGAATTTTGCATTAAAAGAACCTCGTTGGGACGGTGTAGTAGCCCTGGGCTCTGTTGCAAGTATCTATGGCATGAGGAAGGCTGTTGCACTAAAGCAAAATTGCGTAAAAACTGTTCTTGAAATCGTTTGCTACAATGGCTCTGATTGGCATACTGCTTCATCGCACTTCTTGCTCGTCCGCAAGCCTAAGTAAGCTGTCCTTTCACTGAACATATAACTCCTGTAGTAAACGAAAGTTTATTGCAGGAGTTTTTCTTTACTCCTGTTCGTTCTCTTTGCTGAACTTACACGTCTTGGAACTGCAGCGGATGGTATTTTTTGCGCCATAGACGAGCAGGCTTTCGCATTGCGGACATTTTTCTCCAGTTGGCTTACTCCAATATGCGTTTTTACATTCAGGATATTGGTCGCATGCGAAGAATGTTTTTCCTCGTTTTGATTTCTTTTCAATGATACTGCCCTTGCCGCACAGTGGGCATTTTACCCCAGTATCTTTAACGATCGGCGTAATGTGTTTGCAATCTGGGTATCCGGAACATCCTAAGAACGCCCCAAATCGTCCTCGTTTTACAACGAGCGGCTTTCCGCAATCTGGGCAAATTTTGCCAGAGTATTCTTCTTCTAGTTTTTTCTCATCACCCATCGGTTCCGTATGTTTGCATTCTGGGTAATTGCTGCATGCTTTGAACTTTCCGAATCGACCAAGCTTAATGACGATATCGCTTCCGCATTTCGGGCATTTTTCGTCTGTTGCTGATTGTGTTAGGTCTTCTTTTTTAAGTTCTTTATTTTTCTCGCCAATTAATTTATGGAATGGCCCATAGAAATCTTTGATGACTGGTTGCCATTTTTTATCACCGGATGCTACATCGTCCAGGCTTGCTTCCATGTTTGCTGTAAAGTCGATGTCGACAATGTTCGGGAAATGTTCTGTTAACACGCTATTTACTAGCGTTCCAATTTCCGTTGGCGCTAATCGCTTTTCTTCATTTTTTATTACGTATTCTCGTTTCTGAATAACGTCGATAGTTGGTGCGTACGTGCTTGGCCGGCCAATGCCATGTTCTTCCAATGCCTTTACGAGCGTAGCTTCGGAATATCGAGCAGGTGGCTGGGTAAAGTGCTGTTCCGGCGCAAGTTTGGAAAGTTGTAATTCATCTCCTTGCGCAAGTTCTGGTAATACGGATTCCTGAAGCGCTGCTTTTTCTCCAAGTGCGCGTACGAATCCGTCGAACTGTACAGTCATGCCATTCGCTCTAAACGTATAGTCTTTTGCAGTAATATCGATTGCTGTTTGGTTAAGCACTGCATCTGCCATTTGAGATGCAATCATGCGTTGCCAAATGAGCCGATATAGCTTGATTTGGCTTGGCTCGAATTCCGCAGAAAGCATTTCCGGAGTCTTGGATGGGTCGGTAGGGCGGATGGCTTCGTGGGCTTCTTGTGCACCTTTGGATTTTTTTGAAAATACGCGCGGCGCGGAAAGCGCATAGTTTTCGCCAAATAATGTTTTAATAGTCGTAGCTGCAACAGTAGTAGCTTCTGTTGAAAGGTTGAGCGAGTCTGTTCTCATGTATGTGATGTGTCCATTTTCGTACAAGCCTTGGGCGATCATCATGGTGCGCTTGCTGGAGAATCCTAATTGATTGAACGCTGCTTGTTGCAATGTGCTTGTGGTAAAGGGTGCCGGCGCCGTTCGTTTGCGCTGCTTTACGTCGATATTGGAAACGATATATTTCGCATCAGATAATTCTTTTTCGATATTTTGTACTTCTTCTTTTGATGTGATGCCGAGTTTCGGAATTGCTTTGCCACCTTTTGCTTTAAGTAAGCTCGAAAATTCAGTGCCATTTTTATTTAATAATGCTTCAAGTGTCCAGTATTCATCAGACTTGAACGCATTAATTTCTTCTTCTCGCTGCACAATCAATCTAACGGCTACGGATTGTACGCGACCTGCGGATAATCCTCTGCGCACCTTATTCCAAAGAAGGGGGGAGAGTTCGTATCCGACTAATCTATCCAATACTCGGCGGGCTTGCTGTGCATCTACGAGGTTAATATCAAGTTCTCGCGGATTTTGGATCGCGTTTTGGATCGCGGTTTTTGTGATTTCATGAAATGTAATGCGCTTTGCTTTTTCTGGCTTTGGGGCAAGTACCTCATATAAATGCCAGGCAATTGCTTCTCCTTCACGATCTTCGTCAGTTGCGAAGTAGATGATATCTGCCTTGGAAGCATATTTTTTTAATTCCTTAATCCGCTCCTCTGCTTTTTCCGGAATAATATATGTAGGAACGAAATTCTTTTTTACATCAACACCGATTTTTGACTTTGGTAAATCGCGAACATGGCCGTAGCTGCTTTTTACAATAAAGCCTTTCCCAAGGTATTTCTGAATTGTTTTCGCCTTTGCGGGCGACTCCACGATCACTAAGTTCATATGTGGGCAGTAAACAGGGAAACGAGTGTAATGTCAAAATTATTTACATTTTCTTCACGTACTGCATCCCGCCAACATGTTCTACAACGCCAATCATTTCAAGCTCGGATATGCTAGCGGACGCGTCTTGAATGGTTATATTGCACAGCACCGCAATATCTTCTATATGAGTTGGGTCGGCCGATAGTTTTGATACGATCATTTCCAACTCCTCTCGAATTGGTTCATGGGTGAGCGTTTCTGTATCGCTTTCAGATAATTCAAATCGAGTAAGGATGTCTGTTGCATCAAGCACCATGCCTGCGCCATCTCTAATTAACATATTTGTCCCTTCGCATGCAGGATCGGTGATGGGCCCGGGGATTGCGAGAACGTCGCGATTCTCTTCCATTGCCAAACGTGCCGTTATAAGTGACCCGGATCGTTTTGCTGCCTGTATAATAAGTGTTGCCTTGCACAATCCGGCAATGATGCGATTTCGTGCAGGGAAGTTGCCTAAATATGCAGGAGTACCCGGTTCATATTCCGAGATAATTGCTCCGCCCGTTTTTAAAATTTCCTGTGCAATGGTCTTATTGCCTCTTGGGTATAGTGATTTGTCATCAACTCCCGACCCTAACACAGCAACCGTTGGTTTGTTCTGATCGACACAAATTCTATGTGCGAACGTATCTATTCCATATGCCATTCCAGATACAAGCGTAACGCCTGCGCGTACGCACGGCGGGAGTAAGCTTGCACATGCTTGTCGACCATACATCGTCGCTTTCCTGCTCCCAACTACGCCAAGCAAAAACTCTGAAGATAAAATTTCTTTGTTGCCCCGTATATATAATTGTTCTGGCGCCTTGTGAATTTCGCGCAATAATACTGGATATTCTTTATCTTCAAATTTGATAACAGAGATATCGTCTCCCATGCTATTATTCAACCATATTTTTATTCAGCAAGCGAGGAAATTATTTGCTGTATCAATTCCGGCGTTATCGCGTCGGTGTCCCACGAGAGCGTGCTTTCGCGAGCTTGCCAGCGGGCAGGAGTGCCGTTTTCGTTTTTTATATTTGATAATTTTTCCAAGATTTTAACCGGGTCTTTTCCTGTTACTAATAATCGAACATATGGATCCTCATCGTTTGGCCGAATTATTTTTGTTTGCATTGCGGTAATGCCTACTGTTGTTGCGGATTTTTCTAGTTGAATCATGAGTGATAGATTTTGTACTTCTTGTGGAATTACTCCAGATTCTTCTTCTAGATTTTTTATATAATTTTGTAACTGTTCGTTTGATTTTGCGCGAGATAATCTGATATACCACATCGTTCGCGTGTCGGTATCTGGGATATAGCTTGCGGGAATGTAGGCGGGCAGCATTGTGTGAATGTCTGCGTGTTGCACTTCCTCCTCTCCTGCATCATCAACCATATCTAGGTACATATACATACCAACTGCGCTAGCGGATCCACTCTGCTCTGCGCCAAGGAGGTTGCCCGCACCGCGAAGTTCTAGGTCGCGTCGTGCAATATCCCAGCCGGAACCTTGTCGTGTGCTTTCTGTAAGGGCGGTTAATCGCTGGCGCTGCATGTCTGTTAATTTTTCTTGGGAATATAAAAAGAGTGCATGGCCCTGTCTTGAGCGCCGGCCGATTCTGCCACGTAATTGATACAACTGAGCTAATCCAAAGTGCGGAGCGTTCCAGACGATCATGGTATTTGCATTTGGTAGGTCGAGGCCGTTTTCAACGATGCTGGATGAAATTAGGATATCCAGTTCGTACGTGTCGAATGCGTGAATGATTGCGCTCAGTTTTTCATCGGGAAGTTGGGCGTGCGCGATAGCAATGCGCGCATGGGGCGCGAGCGCTTGCACCGTTTCTTTGATCATTGGGAGATTGCGAATTTTCGAAGAGACGATATAGATTTGCCCATTTCGGTCTAGTTCCTGAAAGAGAGCCTGGGTGAGCGCGCTATCTGAAACTTTTTTAATGCTCGTTTCAATATTCTTTCTGCCTTTTGGAGCCGTTGCAATGACGGACAAGCTTCGCAGGCCAGATAGTGCCATTGAAAGTGTGCGTGGGATCGGTGTTGCGGAAAGAGATAGCACGTCGATCGTTGAGCGCATTTTTTTTAAGTGTTCTTTATGTTTTACTCCAAATTTCTGTTCTTCATCGATAATGAGTAAAGATAAATGTTGCCATGGGATTTTATTACTTAAAATAGCATGCGTTCCGATGATGATGACTGGTTTGCCTTCTGAAATAATCTTTTTTGCTCTCGTAATTTCTTTTATGGAAGAAAATCTTGAAATCAAAAAAATGGAATCGGCGATATCGGATAGTCGTTCTTTAAATGTGTCTGCATGCTGTTGGACTAATAGCGTTGTTGGCGCGAGTAGGGCGACTTGCTTGCCATTTGCGAACGCGTGGCGTGCTGCACGCATGGCAAGCTCTGTTTTTCCGAATCCAACATCACCGACCATGAGCCTATCCATAGGGATGTCTTTTTGCATATCTGCTTGAATGTCTTGCCATGTAACTGCTTGATCTGGGGTCATTTCATATGGAAACGTATTGTTGAGTTTTTTCTCGATAGTTGCATCTATATAATATGGACTACGCTTTGCCCGCTCTCGCTCTTTATTAATTACCAGCAATTCTTTTGCGAATACAGCAGCATCGTGTTGAGCTTTTTTCTTTGTTTTTTGCCACAGCGTTCCGCCCAGGCGATATAATGCCGGCGAGCTTTCTCCTATATATGGAGATACTTTATGCGCAAATGCTACCGGTACGGAAAGCGTGTCCCCGTCCGCATATCGCAACACAATGTATTCTTGCTCCGCACTGTCGATCATTCTTTTTTCTAGGCCTTCAAATATTCCAATACCGTGATCTGTATGCACCGCCGGTCTGCCGGGGGTAAGTGCGCCGATTAATTCCAGTGCTCGTTCTTGTGATATCGGTGATGAGTATGTTTTTGATGATTTGCTCGTAGCCCCAGGAATTACGGGCATTTGAATCTCTTGTAGTCGCTGCGGCAATATGACGTTTGGTTGTTTCGAGGTCGTGAGAATTGTTGCGGCAGTAGGGAAGTGTGCTTGCTGAGGAGTTATGACAACGAATTTTTCAAAGGCTGTTTCGAGTTTCTCTGTTTTCTGTGGGAACGACAGGGGAGGAATTGCGATTGAGTATTCGTTTTTTGCGCGATTATTTTTTCGGACAATAATTTTATCAATCGTATTTCCAAAAAAAGAAATAGATATCGGATGCTCAAAAAGAGGATGAGAGATGTGCGCCTCATCTCCTATGATATAAAATCCAGAGCCAGCTTGTTTGCTGTTGTGGCGAATATATCCTGTAGATACTAATGTTTTTGCAAGTTCTGTAATGGAGTATGTTTGGCCGAGGGTGAGGTGAAGGGTGCTTGCTTGATATTCTTTACTGCTTGGAAATTGCATATCCAGCATAATTTCCGGAATATAGTACGATCCTGGAAGACTATTGAGCAGGGCATGGATAGATGTTGAAAGCCGGGTGGAAATAGTCCCATCTAGCTCTTGTTCGGTGAGATGGTCAGTGATGATATATTCTATTCCCCATTGTTCTGCCGAATGAGGCTCGGTGTGCGAGCTTGTAAGTGCAATTGGGAGAGGGTTTTTACTCGAAAGGGTGCTCGCGAACATCAAATTGAGGTTTTCCGGCAGTGAAATACCCACTTCTTTATGAGAAATTGTCAGTTCTGTTGAGACGTCATGCAGAAACTCCTCCCATTCTGGTTGGTATTTTGTCAAAATACTTTGACAAAATTGAGATAGGTCTATGATTGACATTCTTATATTGTTACTGTACATTCTGTTTTCAAGCAACCCCCCTATGGAATTTATCCAAGAATTAATGAGCTTAGGTCTTAAGGATAAGCAAGCATCCGTGTATCTTTCGTGCCTGCAATTAGGACCCTCTCCTGCTCAATATATAGCAAAAAAGGCTGACGTAGTGAGGGCTACTACCTATGTGATTTTAGAAGAGCTGATGGCTATGGGCTTGGTCACAAAATATAAGGAAGGCAAGAAAACGATGTTTTCTGCCGAAGCTCCGCGCCAGTTGATGCGCTTACTGGAAAAAGAAGAAGAGGTTATTGAGCAGCGACAAAAAGATTTAGAGCAAATTTTGCCAGAATTGCAGATGCTTACAAAAGCGCTGGGCGACAAGCCATCCGTTAGATATTTCGAAGGTAAAGAGGGTTTGGCTGCAATTCGAAGAGATTTAGTTATGTATTCGCGCCCAGAGGATACGATATATAATTTTACCCCTGCGGACCATCTCGTGGGAGTTTTTCCTGATGATGAACATACGAATTATGTGCAACGCGTTGCAAAGGGAATCAAGGGTAAGACGATATTTTCCACGACTTCTGAACAATTGAGAAAATATTGGTCATCTCAGGAGTTCAGCCGACACACAGAACGAAGGTACGTCCCCCATAATAAGTTTCCTGTCCCAGCAGGTATGACAATTTATCGAGACAGGGTTGCTATTGGATCGTTTACTGGTAAATTGTTTGGTGTAATCATTGAAAGTGAACAAATGGCAAACATGATGCGAGCATTGTTTGACCTTGCTTGGGAGTCTGCAAAAGGTATTGACGAAAAAGAATAAATGGATTACACTCTAAGTATTCGATTGGGAATTCTCGAGACCCCAAATCGGATTGTCGGAGATTCATTCTCTGACAAAGGGCGTCGTTACTAGGCCGAATTCTTTGGAGGAGGAAATGCGTCATGACTCATTGACCGTATCCGTCTCTTCATGGAAGAAGAGACCAGCGACCCGAGCAGGAGTGCACATTTTATAAGTTCGCTTGATGCGTTACGCGAACTTGCGCAGAGTTTCAGACTCGCCCGATTGAGACCTTCCGGTTTCCTTCGGGTTTTTTCTTGCATATTTCACATAAAGTGTTATAGTAGCGGCTCCTGCTCCAAAGCGGCAAACGCAGGGTACCTTGGAAGGTGCTCGCCGCTTTGTAAGGGGGGCCCGGGGCGCAGCACGTGTTGCGCTTCCGGGTCTTTTTCTTTTGACACACTTTTCTGTTTCAGGGTACATTTATGAGTCCTTTTCACTATTGTCATTAGCGTTCTGCCAGTTAAGAATATTTCACTGGAATCACCCCCTCCTAGATTCCAGGAGATACCTTGCTGGCGGAACATTGCGGACAATAGTACGATAGGGTAATGGAGCATGTTTTAGTTGTTGCATTAGGAAACCCTGGAGAAAAATTTAAGAATACGAGGCATAATCTTGGTCAAGATATTGTGTTGAGCTGGGTTGAGTTGGCGAGAGAAAGGGGCGCAGATGTGCAAGTCGTTCAATCGAAAGAATCGTTGCATGCGCGTATTCAAGAGGTTGTTTTTAATAATATAAAGATAACTATTTTATATCCCGATGTTTTTATGAACGAATCCGGGAAAGCGGTGATGCAGTATTTGCGATATAACGAAGTTGATCATAAGAATATTCTTATTGTTCATGACGATTTGGAATTACCATTAAGCGAAGTGAAGTTGCAAGAATCTGGAAGTGCGAAAGGCCATAACGGCGTCCGCAGCATTCATGAATATTTGGGAACATTGGAAGTTCCAAGATTGCGGATTGGTATTGGTAGGCCAGCGGATCAGAAGCCTATCGATGTCTTTGTACTAGAAAAGTTTACGGAACAAGAACGAATGATTTTTGATAGCAAGAAGCAAGGCGTGCTCGATGCGATAACTGAAGCAATTACTGCGCCTGGTCTGATCCGACGATAACGAGTATATCTGCTTTTGTTTTTGCTTCGGTAGATGGAATATCTGTTGCAGATGATGCGTTTAAGCTTGATGCGATTTTTGTAGCATTGTCTGATTGAGTGACATTTGGAGAGTACACTGTTGTTTTTGTAATCGTTTTTGATGCGGCGTTACCTGTCGCAATAACTTTATATCCGAGACTCTTGAGTTTCGTTGCTGTTTTTCCTGCAAGACCCGAAGTGCTTGTTCCGTTTCGAACCTCGATCGTTGCGGATGCGGATACTGGTGTCGAGCTTGCATCTGGAGTAGGCGATGCTGATGGAGAAATGCTTGGAATAATATCTCCGTTTGCATCAATGTTATGCACTGACGTGTCTGCTTGATTCGCAGATAAATCCGTTCCCGTTGATGACGAGAACATGTTTTGGGCTAATGTTTTAATTTCTGAAAAATCTCCTGTTCGGGTTTTTAATACAGATGCGGGAACACCGCCAAGCATTACCGTGTCGCTTTTTAAGATGCCGTTCGGGCCAGTGCTCATGACGTCAGATTTGTAGCTTGAAGGGTCGATTTGCCGGAACAATTCAAAGAATCGCTTCATTTCCCATGTTTGCATGTCTGTTCGGATGTTTTCAGATAATGACGAGAAAATTCCGCTGATCGCATTGAAATCAAGCGCAGTTGATACGGAGAATACTTTATCGCGGATTGCAAGAACGACTTGCTGTTGTCGCGCCGTGCGCTTGAAGTCCCCTCCCTCAGGACCTTCTACGTACCTGGCTCGAACATATGCAAGCGCTCTGTCGCCATTCATTGTTTCTGTCCCTGCAGGGAAGGCGATTTTGTGCCAGTAGTCAAAAAATCCATTATCAATTTTAATGTTGACACCGCCAACTGCATCTACGATCTTTTTGAATGCCGTAAAGTCTACTCGGGCATAGTAGTCCATTTTAAGTCCGGTAATCTCTTCCACTTTTTGTTCGAGCAAGGAAGCTCCGCTTCCAGGTTTCGCTGCCTCTCCATATGCGTTCACTGCATTTAATTTTGAGTAGAATTGCTGGCCTGGTACCTGTACGTATAAGTCGCGCGGAAGAGAGAGGAGAGCAATCCGTTTTTCCTTTGGCTGAATGCTGGCGATCATGATGGTGTCGCTAAGGTTCGGTCCATCATGACCATCTCCGCCAATTGCCATAAGAAGGATGTTGATTCGATCGTCTTGTTCTCCTTTTAGCTTGTTACCAGATTTAAACAGGAGGTCTGAAAGTTGTCCGAAGATTGTTTGGTTCGCAGTACTAATGCTATTGCTTGCAGAAAGAATTTTATATCCGAATACGCCCGCGCCAGTTAATAGGAAAATAACGAGAACGATAAGAATGGCTCGAGTAATGCGAAATGCGTTTGAATGCCCTTTATGTGGTTCTTCCATGTCTTGCATATCATACTGCATCCTAGTAAACTTGCCAATATGGATGAAGAGTCGTTTGAGAACCGGTCGTTTGTGTGGGTGGTAGGCTCATTCTTTTGGGAATTGCTGAAAGCATTTTTGCTTGCGATGGTCATCATTGTACCGATTCGATACTTCATCGCGCAGCCATTTTTCGTTCGTGGCGCATCGATGGAGCCGAATTTTCATAACGGTGAATACTTGGTCATTGATCAGTTGTCATATCGATTAAGCCAGCCGAAGAGAGATGATGTTATTGTGTTTCGATACCCCCTTGATGAGTCGCAATTTTTTATTAAGAGGATTATAGGGTTGCCCGGCGACGAAGTTATTATTGATAATTCGCAGATTGAAATAAAAAATACTTCATATCCGAATGGGGTATTGTTGAATGAATCTCAGTACTTGTCATCTGATGTTACTACGGGAGGCCAGGTAGATGTTCGCTTGGGCAGCGACGAGTATTTTGTTTTGGGAGATAATCGCCCGTCTAGTTCTGATTCAAGAGTGTGGGGGCTGGTAAAAAGAAGCGAGATAGTCGGGAGAGTCTGGGTTCGCGCGTGGCCGTTTGATCGACTTACGACGTTTCATTCCTTGGTACCAAGTTTCGTATCCCCTCAGTCGTAGGCTTGATTTTTACCCCGTTCATCGCTATACTGAGCATTCATATGCCATCTAAAAAGAAAACATCACCAGCCGAGACCGTTCAATTTCCATTGCACAGCCCTCGGGGTACGCAAGATATTCTCCCTCAAGATCAGAAATATTGGGAATATGTAACAGAAAATGCAAAGACGTTCATGCGTGGATGGCACTTCCAGCAGCTCGAAACTCCTATGTTTGAAGAAACGGCGTTATTTACGCGCGGTATTGGGGAGGGTACAGATATTGTTGATAAAGAATTATTTGAATTGAAATCTCGCGGAAAAGGCGCAAATTATTCACTGCGTCCAGAGGCAACTGCTTCAATTATTCGAGCGTATATCGAGCACGGCATGCGAAGCTGGCCGAAGCCGGTGAAGTTATTCACAATTGGTTCATTTTTCCGATACGATCGTCCGCAAGCTGGAAGATTTCGAGAACTTCATCAAATTGATTTGGAAATTATTGGAGCAGGCAATCCTATTACCGATGTTCAGCTTATTTACGTGATGCATAATTACTTTAAGTCGCTTGGCTTAGAGGATTATGTTGTACTGCTTAATACATTGGGCGAGCCATCCGAGAGAAAAACGTATATTGGTTTGTTAAAAGAGCATTTTCGAAGAAATCGAACAAAATTATGCCGTGATTGCAAAGAACGCCTTACGACGAATCCGCTTCGCTTGCTTGATTGCAAAGAGGAAAAATGTGTACAAGTAAGCAATACTGCACCGCGATTGCTTGATCATTTGTCTGATGCATCGAAAAAGCATTTTGAATTTATTCTCAATAGCTTGCGCGAATTGGAAGTTCCGCACGAGGTTTCCCCATCTCTTGTTCGCGGACTGGACTATTACACGCACACTGTATTCGAGTTTGTGCCAAAGTCTACTCGCGGAGAGGGTCAGCAAAGTTCATTCGCTGCCGGTGGTCGATATAATAACTTGATTAAGGAATTGGGTGGCAAAGAGGCCTCTGCGATTGGTGCTGGGATCGGAGTTGAGCGCGTGATCGACCGTGTGAAGGCGGAAGGAATCGATTTGATGATTATGGATCAGCCTCAATTGTTTATTGCGCAATTAGGAGAGCAAGCAAAGATTGTGGGACTTAAGGTGATGAAACAGCTTCGCGATGCAGATATTCCGTTTTCTGAAAGTATTGATAGGGACGGCATGCAACAACAATTGCATATGGCAGACAGGCTGAAGGTTGAATGGTCGATTATTATCGGACAAAAAGAAGTAATCGATAATACTGTTATTTTGAGAAACATGGAAAGCGGGATGCAAGAAGTTGTTGATCGGGATAAGCTCGTGCAAGAATTGGAAAAACGGCTGCATATTGTACGCGAGTAGTAAAAAACGATATACTACGCTTAGTATGTCGACTGAATCAGAATGCATTTTTTGTAGTATCGCAGAACAAGCTGTTCCTGCAGATGTTTTGTTTGATGGCGGGGATACGCTATTTTTCAAAGATATCAATCCGAAGGCTCCTGTGCATATTATCGGAATTCCTAAAAAGCATTTGGTATCACTCGATGCTATTCAAGGCGATGACCATGCAATGATTGGCAAGCTATTGCATGAAGCAACGCATGTTGCTCGCGATGCGGGTATTTTTGAATCTGGATATCGCGTGATTACAAATGTGGGCAAGCATGCGGGACAAGAAGTGCGTCATTTGCATTTTCATATTGTTGGCGGAGAAGATTTGGGACCGCTTATTTGTAATGCGTCATCGTTATGAATAAGAAATACATAATGCGAATGTATGCATTTTTATTTATTGCAACATTGCCCTTTGCTGGGCTTGCGCAAGATACGGGGCTTGTTAAATGCGGTAATCCTGGAGGGAAGCCATGCGATATTAATGACTTTTTCAAGATATTTGTCGATATCTTTAATTATCTATTAGGTATGGGCGCTATTGTTGCGTTTGTATTCTTGATTTATGGCGGGATAAAAATGTTCCTCTATTCAGTGGATGAAGATAATCTTGCGGCAGGCAAGAAAACGGTCATAGAGGCATTGATTGGGTTGGCTATTATATTGCTTGCATACGTGCTTATTAATACGCTTCTTACTGTCTTGGGTGTTACTAAGCCGGCAGATTATTTTAACGGCACTGCAGTCAGCGGAAGTACGGGGAAATAGTCATTGACATGCAACTTATCACGTGGTAGGATGTTTACTAGAGTTTGTTATTATTTTTAGGAGGTGACTTTTTCCTGTGTTAGAAGTACAGAAACGTGATAATGAAAATTCCGAAGGATTAATCCGTCGGTTTTCTCGTGTTGTGCAACAAAGCGGAGTGTTGTTACAGGCGAAGAAGGTTCGATACCACGAAAAAAAACAAAGCAAAATGAAAGTTCGTGAAGCTGCGCAACGAAGAAGCGAATTGCAGACCGAACGCGAACGAGCAATCAAGATGGGGGAAATAGACGAATTCGCATATCCTCAAAAGAAAGGTAAGCGGTTCTAACAGATAAAAACACCCGGGTAAAAGCCCGGGTGTTTTATTTTGTATTTATAGGTATAATGAAGAAGTTATATGGCCAATGAACTCCCCCCAAATTTACCGATTCCGCCGATCCCTCCTGCAGGGGGTGCTCCCGCAACTGGATTCGATGTGCCGGACCCTTTTGAGGATGTATCTTCAATGCCTGATAAAACCAGTCAGCCTAACCCTCTTATTACACCTCCAGAGGTTGATGAGTCCTTGGAGACCGACCAGCCCGTATTCGTAAAGCCAGAAATGCCAACAAGAAAGCGAAGCGCAAAGACGCTTGTATTTATAGTTATTGGAATTGTGGTTTTACTTGTTGTTGTGGGCGTCGCGATTGCAATGAAAATGTTTTCCGGACCTGCTGCGCAAAAAACTGCTACGGATATTACCCCTACTCCCGACGCAGCTCCGGTTCAAAGTCAGCAGCCTGTAGTGACGGAGTCTAGTACGCCCCCGCCCACATCTTCGGCCCAAGTCGGATCCGATGGCGATGATCCTGATAAGGATGGGGTAAATAATGCGGAGGAGCGTTTGTATGGTACTGATCCGAATAATCCTGATACTGACGGAGATGGATATAATGACGGCGAGGAAGTGAAGAATGGATATAATCCGCTTGGAGCTGGTGCGCTTGATTCTGATAATGATGGTTTGACTGATCCAGTGGAACGTAAAATGGGTACTGATCCGTTTAATCCTGATACAGATGGAGATGGATATTCGGATGGAAGCGAGGTTGCGCACGGGCATAATCCGCTTGTTCCTGCACCGAACGACAAGCTGTAATAGCGCATGTAATATATGACGCTTGAGTTGCAGTGCGAACAATTTCCACTTACGCATGAGCAGGTAATGAAGATATTGGATTGCGCATGCGATAAGCTGAATATGCGACACGATGGGCACGTGACATTGCGCTGTGTTGGAATTGATGAAATAACAAACATGAACGCAACTTATCGGCACAAAAATTCTCCGACAAACATACTCACATTTTCATATGATGAAAACGAGCACGATATTGCTATTTGCATGAATGTTGCAATGGATGAGGCGCAAGAACGAGGAGTCGGGCTTGCTGACTATGTTGCATTGCTTGCGACTCACGGATTCTTGCATGCGCTGGGAATGGATCATGAGGCATCTGATGCAGAAGAATTGAAGACGGAAGAATTGGAAAAGCAAATTCTGGCAGAGACAGGGTTTTCTGCTGTAACATTATTTTCAATATGAAGCGCTGGCACCGAAGTAGATCTTTTTTTGAAGCACTTGCTTTTGCCCTTCGAGGAATTGCAACCGCAATTTTGCGCGAGAGAAATATTCGCATACAACTTTTTATTGGAACAATTATTTTGTTCATGATGGTTTTTTTGCATGTATCTTTAGCAGGCATAGGAATCGGCATTATTGCTATTTTGCTTGTGCTTGCCTTTGAAATGGTAAATACCGCAATCGAGTTGTTATCCGATATGGTGCATCCTGAATACAGTGTGATTGTTCGGAATGTGAAGGATATTTCCGCAGGAGCTGTTCTCGTCGTTACTATTGCAGCTTGCGTTGTTGGGGTATTGATTTTTCTTCCCAATCTTTTTTAGGTACAATAGGTGTAGAATATCTTCATTATGAACCGACCGCATATATATACCGCGATTGATATTGGATCCAGTGCTGTTCGTGTTGTTGTTGCGCAAAAAAATCCTCAATCGGAAGATGGTGAGGTAAAGATTCTCGGTGTTGGGAAGGCTGTCATGAGCGGAATGCAAAAAGGCGTTGTAACAGACGTGGAAGAAGCTGTCGCTTGCCTGGGAACTGCTCTCGATGTAGCAGAGCGTATTTCCGGAATACCTGTAGAAAAAGCGGTGGTGAGCGTGAATGGTGCGCACTTAGTATCCCAAGAATTGCGTGGTGTTATTGCTATAAGTCGTGCAGACGGTGAGATTACTCCGGATGATGTTGACCGAGTTATTAATGCAGCTCAAGCAATATCTCTTCCGCCTAATCGAGAGATTATGCACATTCTGCCTCAAAACTATATTGTTGATGGGCAAGAGCATATTCAGGATTCTGTTGGTATGACGGGAGTGCGTCTCGAAGTGGAGGCGCATGCAATCGTAGGATCTTCCCCGGCAATTAAAAACCTGACCAAGGTTGTGAATCAATCTGGTGTTCATATCGACGAGTTTGTGTTCGCTCCGCTCGCAGCAGCACTTGCCGTTCTTGAAAAACGTCAAAAAGAGTTAGGGGTTGTGCTCATTGATTTGGGAGCCGGTACAACGAGCCTCGCGGTATACGAGGAGAATATTTTATTACATACAAGTGTGCTGCCTGTGGGCGCATCACATATTACGAACGACATTGCAATTGGTCTTCGCACTTCAATAGAGATTGCAGAAGCAATTAAGTTATCTCACGGTACTGCCACGGTAGAAGGTATTTCTCAAAGCGATATGATTGTTGTTGAAGGGCAGGACGGCGAGCAAGAATCTATTTCAAGAAAAGAAGTTGCTGAAATTATTTCCGACAGATTAGACGAGCTATTCTCTCATGTTGATCGTGAACTTAAGAACATAGGACGGTCTGGATTGTTGCCCGCGGGAGTGATATTAACTGGCGGAGGAGCGTACATGGATGGGATTGTTGAATTGGCAAAAAAGCGATTACGCTTGCCGGTTCGAATTGGTCATCCGAAAAAATTGGCTGGATTATCCGATCAAACAGATGGACCGGAATTTGCAGTTGCAATCGGACTGATTGCGTTTGCGCTTGATCAGGAGGGCAAAGAAGTTTCTCATAAATCTCTATCTTTACCCGATATTAGTGGTACCGTGCAAAAGCTGAGAGATTGGACTAAGTCATTCCTGCCGTAAAAAAATATTCGTGAACACAAAGTGTGTACGGGTTGTACACATATTGTTATTGACATTCTTTTTTTCGTTCGTACGATGAAGATGATATGCCACTAAAACGAGCCAGTATTGAAAACGTAGCAAACATCAAAGTTGTTGGTGTGGGTGGAGGCGGAAACGCCGCGCTTAATAGAATGGTTGAGGCGAATATTAAGGGCGTTGAATTTATCGCGGTGAATACCGATGCGCAGGCGCTTCACTATTCCGCTGCCCCTACAAAACTTCATATTGGACAAACGGTTACTAAAGGTTTGGGAGCTGGAATGAATCCTCTGCTTGGGCAGCAAGCGGCAGAAGAAAGTCGAGAAGAAATTTATGAATTACTAAAAGGAGCTGACATGGTGTTTATCGCCGCTGGATTCGGTGGCGGTTCCGGTTCTGGTGCAGGCCCCGTTGTTGCGGAAATTGCTCGCGAAGTAGGAGCTCTTACTGTTGCAGTTGTAACGAAGCCATTTTCGTTTGAAGGACAGCAGCGCATGACTATTGCAGAAGAAGCGCTTGCAGAGTTACAGAGCAGGGCGGACGCATCTGTGGTTATCCCGAATGACAGGCTGCTTCAAATCATCGATAAGAAAACAAGCCTCATTGACGCATTTCGAGTGGTGGATGATGTATTGCGACAAGGCGTTCAAGGTATCTCCGATTTGATTACTCATCACGGAATGGTCAACGTAGACTTTGCGGACATTAAGGCGATTATGCAAAATGCCGGATCTGCTCTTATGGGTATTGGAAAAGCTTCTGGGGAAAATAGAGCGGTGGAAGCTGCGCGCGCGGCAATTGATAGTCCTATGCTTGACGTGACGATTGATGGCGCAAAGGGAATTGTATTCAATATTACATCCGGCCCCGATCTTCGTATGTATGAAGTGGACGCTGCGGCCCGAACGATCACGGAACATGCGGATCCGAATGCAAAGGTTATTTTTGGTGCGGTAATTGATTCGGACCAAGTAGAAGAGGGAGAGATTAAGATTACCGTTGTTGCTACTGGTTTTGACAAGCCACAAGCAATTATCCGTCCTCGAAATACGCCCGGGTATGCAACTAACCAGCAATCGCAACAACAGCAACAGATGCCTCAGAATGAACCGCGAGTGCAGCCAATGAGATCCCCGTATGGTATGCCTTCTGTGAATTTGTCTCAGCAAAATCAGCCTGCTCCAAAGCCAAGAATCATGCCAATGCAGCAACAGCAAGAGGATGAGGATTTGGAAGTACCGACGTTTATCCGCAGGAAAATGCGCGAGCGCAAACAGAATCTCGGACAAGAAGAGGTGTAGGTGATCTGCAACTGATGTAGAGTTACAAGTATGCGAGCTTCTGTTTGCATACTTGTTGTTTCGTGGGTGGTTGGGATAACTGCTGGAGTATTTCAAGCAGTTCCGATGTTGCTTGGCGCCTGCGGGCTGAGTATGTTGGCAATAGCATATTATATGCGTCTTCGAACGCAATTTTTTATTGCAGTTATTGCATTGATCTATCTCGGATTTATCTATGGTGGGGGCATTGTTCAACCGCGCGCTACTGTATGCCAGGGTGAAACAACTTCATATGCTACGCTCGATCATGCATATTCGATATCATTCGACCAAGCAGTATATGTGTTCAAGAGAAATGATGGATGTTCAATTTTGGTATACATGAATCGATTTCCGCTACTTGCCCGCGGCACTCAAGCGCATATTCAAGGCTCTCAAGTTATTTCGTCGATATTTTTGCAAGACGATGGAATAGATTTAATCGTTAAGCATGCAAACGTAGAGGTGTTACATAAAGGGACATCTATAATTGATACATTGAGAATAAGGGGAATTGAGACGCTATCTCGGTATTTAAGCGAGCCCGATGCGTCGATCTCGATCGGAATGTTGCTGGGGGATCGCGGTACGATATCTCAAAATATTCAAGACGAATTTCGTGTGAGTGGAATAAGTCACGTGCTTTCCATTTCTGGGCTCCACGTCTCTATTCTTGTGGGAGTTTTAGCGCTCGTGCTTCAGTTGTTGCCAATTCCGCCCATATTCCGATTTGGAATTATGGCCATTGTTATGTGGGTATATATAGCGAGCATCGGGGCTCCGTTGTCTGCTGTGCGGGCGGGCGTGTTTTGGACCCTCTACGCGCTCGCCTACCGGGCGCGAGTACTTATTGGTGCATCTACCGTCCCTCTTGCTGTCTTGGCTCTTCTCATGACATTTGATCCTCGAGCGATTTTATCACCAGGATTCCAACTTTCCATGGCGGCTGTGACAGGAATTTTCCTTATGCTACGCCTTGTTTCTTTTAGGCTGCACCCCGTTTCATCACTCTTCTTTGTTTCTCTCGGAGCTACTATAGGGACATTTCCGCTCGTTGTGTACTATTTTGGCGGAATTCCAACACTCGGCATCTTGGTGAACATACTTATTGTTCCTATTACTCCAGCACTGCTAATTGCTATTCTTTTGGTGTTGGCGGGGAGCGTGATTTCTCCCATCATCTCCCTCATGTTCTCGTATGTTGTTCATATTCTTATTTTGTGGACAATTGGAATCACATCCAGTGTTCAGTATATTCCCTATGCATATATCGATCACCTGAGCATGCCGGGGTGGGGCGTTTTTGCTTTCTACGCACTCCTTCTATGTGGCGTGGTGCTTTTTATGCATCAGCGAAGAATGCATCTTAGAGAACTATGGATATAGATAGCAGGATTGTTTGGTGTGCTCTGTTGATTGTGTATGTTGTGTTCGTGTCTTCTGCGCCGCAACAGGGAGTGGGTATTACGCGATTTGATCCGAAACATGGAAATACACTTCTTGTGCAGGACGGAACGGTTCAGATGCTTATTGGCGGAGGAGGGGATGAATCACTTTTAAGTTCACTTCCTTCAAAAATGTCTTGGTTTGATAAAAGGATTGAAGTTATTATCGTCCCTACGTGGAAATCAGAGGATATTATGAGCCTTGTTTCAATTCTTGATCGATACGATGTGGGCGCGGTCGTGTTGCCACGATCAGGTAAAATAGACCCTCAGGGCGAAATGCTTATTAGTGAAATAGTTCGTCGGCATATCCCGTATCGTTTTGCTGAATATGGCCAGCGCATTACAGCTAACAGGATAACGCTGCGTATTATGGCAGGGGGTCCTGCAATTGCATTTCGAGCTGATATACGGGATGTGTCGATTATTGTTTTGGGTGATGCGAATGCAAAAATGCAGCAACAATTGCTTGGAAGTGTTCCTACGGAAGCGTTCCCCGCAAAAATACTGTACGCGGAGAAGCACGGAACGAAACCGCCAAGCATTATTCCAGGCCTATTACAGGCAATTTCACCTAACATTTCTTTTTCTGACTTGCCGTACGACGCTACACTTGCGTTCCGCGTCAATTCGTGGTTTATGAAGTGTGTTCATGAAACTGATTTGCCTTTTTTGCAACATTACTGTATGAATAAATAAATATCCTATGAAGTCAGAACAAACATTAGTAATCATAAAACCAGACGGAGTACAGCGTTCGCTTATGGGCGAGATTATGAAACGCATTGAGCGCACCGGCCTTAAGTTTGTTGCTATTAAGTTTTTAGTTCCGGAAGCTGACCAGTGCTGGAAGCATTATAATAAAGATGAGGAATGGTTCATGAAAAAGGGGACCCGTATCGTTGAGGATCGAAAGACTCATGGAATGCCAATTGAAAAAGAAGTAATCGAGTATGGAAAAGACATTATTAAGTCAAACGTTGATTTCTTCACATCCGGCCCAGTATTAGCATTTGTGATTGAAGGGAACCAGTCTGTTGCAATTGTGAAGAAGCTCGTTGGTGAAACAGAGCCTGCAACATCTGACATCGGAACTATTAGAGGAGACCTGACAGTAGACTCATATTCTCTTTCTAGTTTAGATAATCGAGCAGTTCGAAATCTCGTTCATTGTTCAGATAGCCCAGAAGAAGCTCAGCGAGAAATTCCATTATGGTTTAATAAGGAAGACATTGTTTCATACCGACTCCTCCAGGAACAAATCTTATACGACGTGAATCTGGACGGGATACTCGAATAGTTTGAATTAAAAAGAATCCTCTACGTAGAGGATTCTTTTTTTAGGGCAATACTCACCGGATCCGTATTCAAATCTTTCTGATGCGCCTTGCTGTATTGTCGGCCATAGGCTTTTAGGCGATAGGAAAAATTCCACCAATCTTTTTGCGGGAGCAGCTTACACAAATCCTTCTCTATTTTATCTGGATCTGTTTCTTGGGTAAGGCCGAATTTATATGCCAGGCGTTTTACGTGCGTGTCTACTGCGATGCCTTCCACGGTATCGAATATATGTCCCAAGATAACGTTTGCAGTTTTTCTGCCAACTCCAGGTAGTTCTAATAATTCTTGCATCGTGCTTGGTAATTTGTCGTTATATGTTTCATGAATAATAATTGCACTATTTTTAATTGCCTTTGCTTTGCTCCTATAAAATCCTGTAGAAAAAACGAGTTGCTCTAGTTCGTGAATGTCAGCTTTCGCAAAATCTTTTACACTTCTATATTTTTTAAACAACGCTTTAGTTACTATATTTACGCGTTCATCTGTGCATTGTGCGGATAAGATAACGGCAACGAGTAACTGAAATTCTGTTGTGTAATCAAGCGGCGTTGCTAAGTTGCCAGGAAATAACTTTTCCAGTTCGTGGTGAATAATTTCAGCTCGGAGTTTGCGGTCTTGTAGCGAATATTGTTTCATGTCGGGTATAGTAATAGCATGGCATATCCAGTAATTCAATTAAAGATGGGGCGAGAGGCAAGCGTTGGGTTTCATCACCCATGGGTATTTTCTGGCGCAATAGAATCTATCCCGGATAATCTTGAAGAAGGGGCGCTTGTTCATATTGCAGATCGCAATGGCAGAATTATTGGCACAGGAACATTCGAGGGCGATTCTAGTATTGCAGTGCGCGTATTTGATTTTTCTGAAACTGAAATAAATGAGGAATGGATTACGAATCGAATTGAGCAGGCGAATGATCAGCGACTATTGCTTGGGTATGGCCCAGATACGGATACTACTGGATATCGAATAGTATTCGGTGAAGCAGATAATCTGCCGGGCCTTGTTATTGATCGATATGCGGACGTCCTCGTCGTTCAGATTTCGACTATTGGTATGAGTAATCTGTCTCCGATTGTAATACGCGCGTGTAAAAAACTATTTAATCCGATTGCAATTATTGATCGCAGCGAAGGTGAATCGAATGTTGTCGATGGCAAGGCTGTCGAGGCAGTTGGGTTTTTAGAGCATGGAATAAAATTAACAGCAGATGTGATGGGTGGACAAAAAACGGGATTCTTTTTTGATCAAAAAGAATTACGCCAAGCAGTAAAAAAATATGCGCACGGAAAATCTGTATTGAACGCTTTTTCGTATACCGGAGCAACAGGAATCGCTGCATTGCTCGGCGGAGCGGCGAGCGTTCATAACGTCGATGAGTCGAAAGCCGCGTTAGAGTTATGCCTAAAGCACGCAACGCTCAACGGCATTGATAGTAAGAAAATAACTACTCAAGAAGGGGATGCGTTTGCGTGGCTCGGTGCTCAAAAGGATACTGCATACGATATGGTTATTATTGATCCTCCTGCACTTGCAAAAACAAAGCGAGAAATAGAGCAGGCAAAAAAAGCATATCACTTTGTAAATCGTGCGGGTATGCGACTGGTGAAGGATGGGGGTATATTCGTAACCTCGAGTTGTTCTCATTTTTTTACAGAAGATGATTTTGCATACACATTGCGCAGGGCGTCTGTGCAGGCTGGATTGCAGCTAGATGTACTTGAAGTAGTTCGCCAGGCATCCGATCACCCGCTCTCGGTATATTTTCCGGAAAGTTTGTATTTGAAATCGTTTATTTGCAGGGTAAGAAAACTGAAGTAAGAAAATGCCCACAAGATTTGATAGTCTTGTGGACTTGAGGTAAGTAATGCTAATGTCGCAAGAATAGCCCTGCCATATCATGCCATTCGTCAGTATCTTTTTGTATAATTCTTTTCGTTAGTTTGCCAAGCTTAAAGCAGCTCATTTTTCGAACCTTGTCATGTGGATGAAGCTTGAAAAAGATGGCGTCGAATTTTGGTTTTTGCATGACGACTATGCCGATTCGATTATCGATCAATTCGAAAAAATCGCTATTCTCGGCTTGCCGTAGCTTGCGGGCCATTGTTGTATGAAATTGTTTTACTTCAGATGGGGTAGTGTTGTGGTACCGATATTCTTGGATGTAGGAGCTGCCAATAATAGCTGCAATAACAGTGAGGCAGACTAGGTCGATGAGGCGCGGTCCGAGAAACATTACGAGATCCTTCCAAATGTGCGTTCTCTTTGCTGCTTCCTTCTTATGAAAGATTCCTACAGCATCGAATTACTTAACCATTATCAATGTACGAATGGTGAAAAATTTTGTCAATATTATTTAACAAAATAAATATCGCCCGTCGGAGTAAACCAATCGGGCGACTAATCAAAGATGCAAATCACGTTGATACTTTCTAGCGAAACTCAGGGAATTCTTCTGCGAGCGCTTGCTGGACTTCTTTTTGGGTTGCTGGCTTTTGGATAGCAAGTTCGGGGAGTTTTGTGCGAATAATGATCCGCATTTCTCCGAAGACGATACCTGCAAGCAGTGTTACCAGAATCGGTACGCCGAACATTGGGCACTTAGCGATCCATGGCTCAAAGAAGAGTTGTTCGCGAAGACCCAGCTTCATCCATGCAATTCCGCCGAGTATGAAAATCGGCAGCATCGATAGGATGGCGATTTTCCCATCTCCGGGTATCGCTAGTATCATTGCTAGCGGAAAGCCGAGAACGATTGAAATCAGCACGCATTCTTCCAAGACTTTTCTCATCATGCAATCCTTTGCATTGCCTCAAAACCGTTGAGATGGCGGGGCACGCATGTGCCAAAGGTTGAAAAAAGACCAACGTACTATTATAATCCATATATTATAAAAAGTCAAGTACTCTATATAAAAACACCCCTTTGCGGGGTGTTTAGGCTATTTGGGTTACGCTGCGGCGTGTTTCGCTTGGGTGCGGATGCAGTTTACGCAAGCGAGTACTTTTTTACCCTCATGCAGTGTCTTTTGGAGATTCGGCTTAAAGAAACGCTTTCCGGTGATATTATAATGACCGCGCAACAGCTTTCGGTGGTTGCCCGATTGTTTTCGCTTTTCGCAGATTTCACAAATTCGTGCCATAGATAGGGATTACTATAAATAAGATAGAAATAAAATGCAACTATGGTATGGTAATTGTATGATTGATATTTCTCAAATCCCGCAAAGTCTTAGTATTACAGCATCTATCGTAGCTTTAGGAGTGGGCGTTATTTTGCATGAAGTGTCTCACGGCTGGGTAGCAAACAAGCTTGGAGACCCCACGGCAAAATATGCTGGCCGACTATCTTTAAACCCGATTAAGCATGTGGATATGTGGGGAACTATTGTTATTCCACTATTACTTATAGTTAGTCATGCGGGATTCGTCTTTGGATGGGCAAAGCCGGTACCAGTGAATTATTACAACTTAAAATATGGGAAATGGGGACCTGTTATCGTGGCGCTCTCCGGGCCAGTGACGAACTTTATAATTCTTTTGGTTTCCGGATTGCTGTATAGGATTTCCCCAGAAAATACGGCAATGCCATATTTATTCCTCATTATCGGGTTAGTGAGCGGTATTTTGATGATGTTTAACTTGATGCCGATCCCGCCCCTCGATGGGTCGAAGGTTTTATTCTTGTTTTTTGACAAGCGCCCAGACCTGATCGCTCGATTTGAGCAGTATGGCATGTTTATCTTGCTCGGCATTATTATTTTAGCTCCTGGGTTCTTGACTCAATTCGTTTTCTTGCCCGCATTCAGCCTTACGGCGTACATTATGGGGGTGCCGTTTACGGATCTTGTGCATATTCTTTGACATTTTTTCCCCGATTGCCTACACTACAATTCTGTGCCAACTATTAATCAATTAGTACGAAAAAACCGAGAACGGAAACCATCGAAATCCAAGACTCCTGCCCTGCAGAGAGGTTTTAATACATTAATCGACAAGCCAACGGTATTTCCTAAAGGATCCCCGTTTAAGCGTGGAGTATGCTTGCAGGTAAAGACGATGACTCCAAAGAAACCGAACTCCGCTCTTCGAAAAGTTGCTCGTGTGCGACTTACGAACGGAATGGAAGTTACTGCGTTTATCCCAGGCGAAGGTCATAACCTCCAGGAGCATTCCATCGTAGTAATCCGAGGCGGACGAAGAAAAGACTTGCCAGGTATTCGATACCAGGTAGTGCGAGGCGTGCTCGATACTGTTGGAGTTGAGGCTCGACGACGAGGACGAAGCCGATACGGAGCTAAGAAACCAAAATCTGAATAATCTATTTTATGCCACGAAAAAAGCGAGTATATAAGAATAAGAAACATTTGCAGCCGGATCCAAAGTTCGGAAACTTGGCGTTGTCTAAGTTTATCAACTACATCATGTATGATGGAAAGAAGAGCACGGCTCAGCGAGTAATGTATGATGCTCTTGAGATTATTTCTGAGAAGACAAAGAACGATCCTCTTATGGTGTTTGATGCTGCGCTTCGAAACGTTGCGCCAGTACTTGAAGTAAAGGCTCGCCGAGTTGGTGGTGCTAACTATCAAATCGCGCAAGAAGTACGCCCTGCTCGCAAAGACACGCTTTCTATGCGATGGCTTCGTGATGCATCGCGATCTCGCGGTGGAAAATCGATGGCAGAAAAGCTTGCCGCAGAACTTATTGAAGCTTCGAATAAAGAAGGCGGAGCTATGAAGAAGCGTGAAGACATGCATCGAATGGCTGAGGCGAACCGAGCGTTCTCTCATTTTGCTCGTTAATTTTTTATATTACATATGGCCGATACAAAGTTCCCACAGGTACCTATTGAGAAGGTAAGAAATTTTGGAATTATTGCGCACATCGATGCTGGAAAAACAACGGTATCGGAGCGTATTTTGTTTTATACAGGATTAACTCACAAGATTGGTGAAGTGCATGAGGGGGATACCGTCATGGACTGGATGGAACAGGAACGAGAGCGCGGTATTACGATTACCTCTGCGACGACTACGGCATTTTGGAAAGGGTACCGATTAAACT
Organism: Candidatus Anderseniibacteriota bacterium; assembly: GCA_021414205.1. Classification (GTDB taxonomy): domain Bacteria; phylum Patescibacteriota; class Andersenbacteria; order UBA10190; family UBA10190; genus HO2-45-11b. The sequence continues at coordinate 134,757 of JAIOOW010000002.1, read as the reverse complement.
TGATCGATACACCAGGGCACGTAGACTTTACCGTTGAAGTAGAGCGAAGCTTGCGCGTATTGGACGGAGCTGTGGTTGTATTCGACGGCGTTGCCGGAGTTGAGCCGCAATCAGAAACAGTGTGGCGCCAAGCGGACAAGCACAAAGTTCCGCGCATGTGTTTCGTAAATAAACTTGATCGAACGGGCGCAGACTTTTGGAAAGTAGTTGATTCTATTCACGAACGACTTACGAAAACGACCGTGATTTTAACGCTCCCAATCGGATCCGAAGAAGCGTTTGAAGGTATTATCGATTTGCTTTCTATGAAGGCGTGGTACTTCGAAGGAGAAATGGGAACGACGATTGTGGAAAAAGATATCCCTGCAGAATTATTGGAAGATGCAAAGGTTCGACGTGCAGAAATGGTTGATGTAATCGCCGGGTTTGATGATGCTCTTACGGAGAAATATTTAAACGGAGAAGATATTTCTGTTGATGAATTAAACGCAGTACTTCGATCTGCTGTTATTGCAAGCAAGGTTGTTCCAATTTTGTGCGGAACGGCGTTGAAGAATAAGGGCGTACAGCGAATGCTTGATGCAGTTGTTGCATACTTGCCTTCACCATCTGACGTTCCTCCAGTTGAGGGTGTTGATGTTGATGATCCGGAAAAGGTTCTTATTCGAAAGCCTTTAGATACAGAGCCCTTCGCAGCGCTTGCGTTCAAAGTTGCGACCGACCCATACGTCGGGCAGATTACATTCTTCCGTGTATATTCCGGAAAGCTTACGACAGGATCTTACGTACTCAACGCTTCGAACGGAAAGCGAGAACGTATTAGCCGAATCTTGCGCATGCATGCTAACGAGCGAGAAGAAGTTGAGGAAATTTCTGCCGGTGGAATTGGTGCCCTAGTTGGTATGAAGGCGACGACGACAGGGGATACGCTATGTGCGGAAGATGCGCCGATTATTTTGGAACGTATCGTGGGCCATGAACCAGTTATCTCTCTTGCGATCGAACCGAAGTCTAAGGCAGACCAAGAAAAGATGGGTATGGCATTGAAGGCGCTTATGGGAGAAGACCCGACCCTTCGAGCGCATACTGATGAAGAGACGATGCAGATGATTATGGAAGGAATGGGAGAATTGCATTTGGAAATTATCGTTGACCGTATGAAGCGAGAATTCGGCGTTGAAGTAAACGTTGGAAAGCCGCAGGTTGCCTATAAGGAAACAATTCGAAAGACCGTTGAAGCAGAAGGAAAGTATATCAAGCAGTCTGGAGGACGCGGACAATACGGACACGTATGGATTCGATTGGAACCGCAGGATCGCGGAAAAGGTGTTGAATATGAGCAAGCGATCAAGGGTGGAGTTATTCCACAGGAATACCTACCAGCAATTGGAAAGGGTGTTGATGAAGCTTCGAAGAACGGTATTGTTGCCGGATTCCCTGTTGTGGACGTAAAGGCAACTGCATTTGATGGAAGTTACCACGATGTGGACTCATCTGAAATCGCGTTTAAGATTGCGGGTGCAATGGCATTTAGAGAAGCTATGAAAAATGCTGATCCGGTTATTCTTGAGCCAATCATGAAAGTTGAAGTAGTAACTCCTGAGCAATACATGGGAGATGTTGTAGGAGACTTGAATTCCAGGCGGGGACAAATCTTATCTCTTACAGATCGAACCAATCTTAAAGTTATCGATGCAATTGTTCCGCTTGGATCAATGTTCGGATACGCAACGACGGTCCGCTCTATGAGCCAAGGGCGTGCGAACTATACGATGCACTTCGACCATTACGAAGAAGTTCCGAGAAACATTCAAGAAGAAATTGCAGGAACACGAGCAAAGAAATAATACAAAAAACGCGCATTGCGCGTTTTTTGTTCTCCCTATACTTTAAATACATGCAAACAGAATCCAAAACAATTAAAGAAACATTAGAGCCGATTTTACAGGTGTTATCGGATTTAGGCGGAAAGTTTACATTTATGGACGATGAGGGTCGGGAATTCGTATTGGCATCTCGAGAAGCGCTTGAAGAAGAGCATATGGCAATGCACCAAGAAGAACAGCAATTAGAGTTATTTTTGGATACAGATACGATGGCAAGTGCTATTCGGAAAAATATTGATGCGGAAATCGGGGATGATGTGATTGACCGTATCAACCGGGATATTGCCTTAACTGCTGCGCAGGAACAATTTGAACAAGAGGATGAAATTGATGATATTGCAGAAGAGGTGCATGAGGATGATGATTTGAATATGTACACTCGCCCAACACCTCCTCCTGTACCAAAAATCCGATTCGAATCTGATAGAGGCGACTTAAGCCCGCATCTGCAGGACTGATCATAGATTGACTTTTTGAGGAGATAGGGTATAGTGTGATTTCCCTATTTTGACTGATCGTTAACACTTTCTATGAGAAAGGAGCGAGTGCTATGCAGAACATCTTGCGCATTGTTACTCTCCCTGGAAGGCAGCAGGATGCGATGCATTTGATTTGTAATGCTGACATCATTATGGCCTTAGAAGATCTTGCAATTCCTCCGCTTCAATATGCGGATGTTTGCAGTCTTCAGGGGTGGGAGACGGTTGGTACGCGGCTTTGCAACCCTGAAACAAGTAGTGCTGGGTTTTCTATGAATCCAGCTCCCCATATCGCATTGGGTGAGTACTTCTTTGCTCGGCAGCAGGGTGTGCAGAGATTTGTCCTCTGTCACGAACTTCGACACGCGTATCAGGCGTTGCAAGATCTGGTGTGGCAGCAATACATGCGAAAACGCGTGCGTATTGTTCAAAGCAAGGCGAACGGTCTTGTGCAGGAGATGTGGAAATTCCTTTCCGCGCCACTTGAGGTTGATGCGCAAGGGTACGCGTTTTCAAAGTTCGTTGAAGATGGATCTGAGATAGTGCTATACCGGAGCAACGAAGTTGCAAGTAAGCTCGCCAACTATCCAAACCCTCTTGCGCATACATTGCGATCCACGGTGGCATTATTGCCCGAGGTCTATGAGTGGCGAAAACTTCTTGAAAAAGGGCTCGTTCTGGCAAAAAGCAGGGATGCTGTGGCTAGTAATGCGCAAACGGTATTGGATTTTCTTGTGAAAAGGACTCGAGCAGGAAACGATGCCCGGGTGAATAGTTTCTGCATCCAGTATCTGGAGACTGAGCCAGCACAATTCCTGGACGTAGCCACGGATTTCTTCGACTATCTGGTAACCCTGAAAGATTAATAGCGGCCGTTTGAGTGCATACTCATCCGGCCCTTTTTTATTATTGACTTGCAAACTATCTTCTGGTACAAATATATACGACCTTGAGGCGGTTGTTTTTCTGCTCTTTTTGTAGGGAAGAAAAATAACTGGATAAAACGCCAGAGGGCATTTTATTATTTTATTTCTAAGTACTTTAAGCCTATGGCTGTTGAAAAATTCGTACGAAACAAGCCGCACGTGAACGTAGGTACCATTGGTCACGTTGACCATGGAAAGACGACCACGACTGCTGCAATCCTGCATGTGATGAACATGAAGGGCGGAGTTAAAAAGGTGATGTCTATCGATGATCTCGATAAATCTCCAGAATCTAAGGCTCGTGGAATTACAATTTCCACCGCTCACTGTGAATATGAGTCTGACAACAGACACTATGCACACGTAGACTGCCCAGGCCACGCCGACTACATCAAAAACATGATTACCGGTGCTGCTCAGATGGATGGAGCAATTCTCGTAGTAGCTGCAACGGATGGTCCGATGCCGCAAACTCGAGAACACATTCTCTTGGCTCGTCAGGTAGGTGTTTCTAACATCGTTGTATTCTTAAACAAGGTTGACCTTGTTGATGATCCGGAACTTATCGACCTCGTTGAGGAAGAAATCCGAGACGTGCTTACAAAGTACGAATACGATGGAGCTAATACGCGAATCATTCGCGGATCTGCTACAAAGGCATTGGTTTCAAAGGATTTGAACGATCCAGATGCTAAGCCTATTCTTGACTTGATCCAAGCATTGGATGAAGCAATTCCAGAACCAGTTCGAGATGTAGACAAACCATTCTTGCTTCCAATCGAGGACGTGTTCTCTATTGAGGGTCGAGGAACTGTGGTTACTGGTCGAATCGAACGAGGACTTATCAAAGTTGGAGACGAAGCTGAAATCGTTGGAATCCGCGACACGCAGAAGACAACAATTATCGGTATCGAAATGTTCAACAAGCAATTAGATGAAGGACGAGCTGGAGACAATGCCGGTGTTCTTCTTCGAGGCTTGAAGAAAGAAGACGTTGAACGAGGACAGGTTGTTGCAAAGCCAGGTTCTATCAACCCTCACAAGAAGTTCGAAGCTGAAGTATACGTTCTTACAAAAGACGAAGGCGGACGCCACACTCCATTCTTTAAGGGATACAAGCCACAGTTCTACATCCGAACAACGGACGTAACTGGAGAAGTATTCTTGGCTGAAGGAACAGAGATGGTAATGCCAGGCGACACTATCTCAATCACTGTTGAACTTGGTTCAAAGGTTGCGATGGAAGACGGAATGCGATTCGCTATCCGAGAAGGTGGACGAACCGTTGGTGCCGGAGTTGTTACAAAAATCATTGAATAATGAGCGACGCTACCAAACAATCTGAAGCGCCAGTAGCTGTTCCGAAGATTCGGATCAAGCTGAAGGCATACGATCACAAGTTGATCGATCAGTCTGCAAAGCAGATTATGGATGCGGTGGAGCGGGACGGCGCGAAAGTTGCCGGTCCAACCCCTCTTCCTACTGCGAAGAAAAAGTACACGGTGAACCGATCTACGTTCGTTCACAAGAACGCACGAGATCAATATGAGATCCGAGTACATAAGCGATTGATCGACATTGTACAGGCTACACCCCGAACAGTTGATACTCTCATGAGTCTTAACTTACCGGCAGGAGTGGATGTATCAATGAAGACTGTCTAGTAGGCGTAAAAGCCACTCAAAAGACCCCTTAGAAAGGGGTCTTTTGTTATCTGGATTTTTTTATATAAATAGTTGACAAATTTATATAATTATGTATAATTGCAATCGAGCTTGAGAAGTGCATAGGGTGCCAGCAGGTAACCGTCTTGGGCTTAAGTATGCTAGAAGTGCCAGCAGGCGCGAAGGAGTAACAGATGTCCGTTTCAACTGAGCAATTCACCATTTTTCAAGGAACGCCGACGACGCAAGAGCAAAGAGAAACTCTCCGTCATGCCGGCTTTGTCCACGTGACTGGCCTTCAGGTCTACGGTCACAAAGGATCTCCCGAGTATGTTATTGGTGAAAAGGTTCGACAGAACGAACTTGGAAGTTCCGGATATAATAATGGTAAGTTTGTCGTTGTGACTGTTGGCGGAGAAATCTGGTTGGCAGTACTGCGAGAAGGAATTCCGGAACACATCCGTCGCGAGTTTTGCCCGAATGGTTCCGGGGCTTTTGTTCCGCTTTCCAATGGAGAAGAGGTTTCTCAGAAATGTTTATTCGAGCGATTTGCAGATCCGTCTACGGGGCTTCTTGTGAAGTAGGATAGCGGACAGCTCTTTTTCGGCAGTTGTTTCACTTCGTGATTCGACTGCCGTTTTTTTATCTATCAATACTTGACAATTAATACTTTTTAATATATTATGATATAGCAATATACAACGGGTATATGTGCAAATAGCTCGTTTTATCCTCAAGAAGAGGGAGTATGAGATCATGGAGATCGATGAAGATACGCTTGATTTTTTGTTTAGGATCTGGCCATTGGCGTTCCCCTTGATTCTTTTCTGGGCTCTTGTCCGAAAAGATAAGTATTTCGAAAGGAAGAATAGCGATGCTGATTGTTAAGTTCTTGATTATTGCTTGGTTGGTTTTTATTCCGGTTTTTCTACTCTTTCTAGTAGTAGTTATTCCTAGATCTCGCGGGGTGCAGAAGTCAATTATGCCAACAGAGCTTGTAAGTGGTCAGTGCTATATTGCTGATCGATTATGGGCGCGTGGTGTAGTGGTGTATCGTGCATCGCTTCAAGATCCACGAGAGATACATAAGGAGTGGGTGATTTGGAAGGGGATGACAGAGTCTTGTCCTCTAGTAGGCCAACGCTTTTGGCTTGTTCGGGATCCGCCAGGTAAGATACTCCATGTAGTCGTGTTTAGGGGTACCTCTGGGCATGCAGATGAGCTCTCTTGAGTACAATGGGTGGTTGGTGCAGCGATTTGCCCAATTCACCCCTTTTTTCTTTGACTTTTTTCTGAGCATGTTCTATCCTGACAAATACCCGTGCTTAGGTGTGGGAAAGTCGTTTTATAAGCTTTTAATTACATAAGCTTTTTTATTTTCAGCTCCATGCGAGTAACACATTATGAAAGCGCTTCTAGGACGAAAAATCGGCATGTCTCAGGTATTCTCTCCCGAAGGAGATGTTATTCCTGTTACCCTAATTTCCGCGCTTCCTAATACCGTTACTATTCGCAGAACAGTAGAAAAAGATGGATACGCTGCTGTCCAATTAGCACTCCCAAAGAAAGAGGGAGCGAAACTTGGAGAGAAGCGAACCCCGAACGCATATAAAGAAGTGTTCGCAAAACGAGAAGAATTTAAAGGAGAATTTCCTGCAGATATCGAATCTGTTGGTGTTGACCAATTTGCACAAGGCGATGCAATCGAAGTAACTGGCGTTTCAAAAGGAAAAGGAAATCAGGGTGTGGTAAAGCGTCATCATTTTGCAGGAGGTCCAGCATCTCACGGTCATAGACACGTACTTCGCCGACCAGGTTCTATCGGAGGTCGATTCCCGCAGCACGTAGTAAAAGGACGACGCATGGCAGGCCGAATGGGTGCTGATCAGGTAACCGTAAAGAATTTGGAAATTGTGCAGGTTGATGCTGAGCACAATCTTGTTGCTGTGAAAGGCGCAGTGCCAGGGCCGCGCGGCAGCATCGTTTCTATCCGTGGTATTGAATCGAAATAATTATGGCTACCAAAACTACAACAAAAACGTTGCCAGTACGAGAACTTGGATCCAAAGCTTCTAAGGACACGGTTGCTATTCCTGCATACATTATTGGTGTTGATACTCCGGAATTAATTGCGCGAGCAATTCATACTACAAGCAAGCGAATGCGTATTCGAAAGGCGCACACAAAAGAACGTTCTGAGGTACAAGGCGGAGGACGAAAGCCGTGGAAGCAAAAAGGAACAGGACGATCTCGACACGGATCAACTCGATCTCCTATTTGGGTTGGCGGTGGAATTACATTTGGACCACGAAGTATCAAGCCGACTGTTCGAAAAACACAGCTCAAGGAACGACGACGCGCATTTTCAGGAGTGCTTGCAATGCATGTAAAGAATGAATCGATGATGATTATGCGATTGCCAAAGGATATGCCGGTAAAGACGAAAGATGTTGCAAAAGACATTGCTGGCAAAGCTGGGCTCTTGATCATTCTTGATGAGTCTCACAAGCAAGTAGAGCGCGCAATGCGCAACGTGCCTACAGTGCATGTTCGATATGCGCACAAGGTGCTGTTGTCTGATATCGTATCCGCTCATGAAGTGTGGGTTGATGAAACAGCTCTTCCTATCATTGAAAATCGTTGCTCAATATAACCGGCCCTATGTCACTTCTTACACTATCAAAACGAATTCTCGGGAAAGACGCTAAAAAAGCTCCCGTACGAAACAAGAAACTGAAATCAGTTGCTGATTCTGCAAAGAAAAAGAAAGCACCTGTTGATACTCATGCGCTATCTACTGGCTTAATCGGTCTTACGGAAGTCGTTTCCGAAAAAGGCATTATGCAACAGACGCAAGGAACTGCTGTATTCAAAGTGCTTCCGCATGTTACGAAGTCTCAAATCACGAGCGTGGTAGAAGCTACATATGGCGTTCATGTACTTGCTGTACGAACCGCATTGTCTCATCCTCGTATTCGCCGAAGAGGGATTACGGAAGGTGTTACGAATAAGTTCAAAAAGGCATACGTAAAAGTTGATAATATTCAAGCTGTTGTATCTCACGCATAACCTATGCCTATTAAACATTACAAATCAAGTCGCGGAGCTCGTAAGAAAGCATCGATCGTAGACCGAACGGATCTGTATCGCGGTGAGCCGATGAAGGCGAAGCTTACAAAGAAGACTGCTACAAGCGGACGTGGAAGTGCTGGAAAGATTACGACACGACATCGCGGAGGCGGAGTGAAGCGAGCTGTTCGTATGGTAGATTTTGGACAAGAAAAGCTTGGCATTCCTGGGCGAGTGGAGCACGTTGAATTCGATCCAAACCGATCGGCATATCTTGCGCGCATTGTGTATAAGGATGGAGAGCGCAGATACGTTCTTGCGTGGGCAGGCGCCGTTGAAGGATCTATGATGATTGCCGATGAAAAGACCCCGGAAAAAGACGGTAACCGTATGCAATTAAAGAACGTAACACCAGGGCTTTCTGTGCACAATGTAGAAATTATGCCTGGCCGAGGCGGAATCTTATTCCGATCCGCAGGATCATATGGAATGGTGATGGACGTGCAGGGTGATCATGCTCAGATTAAGATGGCATCAGGAGAGGTTCGCTTGATTTCTAAGGAATGTTATGCCACAATTGGCTCGGTTAGCAATCCAGATTGGCGTCTCCAAACAATTGGTTCAGCTGGTCGAAATCGTCGCCTTGGAAAGCGTCCGAACGTACGAGGAAAAGTAATGAACCCCGTTGACCATCCTCATGGAGGTGGAGAAGGTGCTCAGTCTATTGGATTGAAGTACCCAAAGACGAAATGGGGAAAGCATGCGAACGGAGTTAAGACTCGCAAGCCGAACAGGTATTCGAATCAATTTATATTAGAACGAAGAAAGAGTAAGAAGAAAAAATAACCTATTATGTCACGATCACTTAAAAAAGGACCATTCATTGACGCTCACTTGCTAGCAAAAGTGAAGAATTTGAAACAGGGCGACCGCACTGTTATTAAGACATGGAGCCGCAGATCCACTATTTTCCCGGAGATGGTTGGTTTTCGATTTGGCGTGCATAATGGAAAAGAACATATTCCGGTAATGATCACTGAGGATATGGTTGGTCATAAGCTCGGAGAATTTTCAATGACTCGAAAATTTGTTCGACATGGTGGAAAGCTTCAAAAGGAAGTTGAATCTGCTCCTAAGGCAGCTTCAGCAGCTGCTAAGAAATAATCTCCTATGAAAGTTTCTGCTACACAAAAACACGCTCGAATGTCTCCTCGAAAAATCCGTCCATACGCACGGTTGGTTCAAGGAATGGCATCAGATAGGGCAATCAGCCAGCTTATGTTTGCTACAGGCAAAGCTCCTGAAATTTTATTGCATGTAGTAAAAAGCGCTGTTGCGAATGCTGTAAATACGCACGAACTTGATAAGAACAGTTTGAAAATTTCTAGCGTTCTTATTAATCAAGGATTGGTAATGAAGCGATTCAACCCTGTTTCCAAGGGTATGGCTCATGCCATTTTAAAGCGCACTGCTCATGTTACGGTTGTAGTAGAGGGCGACGCTGTTGTAAAAGCAGACACGAAGAAAGCCAAGAAAGCTGAATCTATTAAGACTGTTTCTGCAAATGAATTTATGCAATCCCAGCAGAAGGAGCAGGAAGAAGAGCAAGTGGTTTCTGAGGAGCATTTACATAAACATGATGCGACGGAAGAACGCAGTGTTGAAACTATTCAAGACAAAAAGCAGTTAGCATCAGGTAAGATTAAAATGAATCAAAAGGGTGGGGACAAGAAGACACATCGCAGAAAGAGTATTGGATAATATCTAGACTATATAATTTCCTATGGGACGAAAAACAAATCCAAATATATTACGAATCGGTAACATTCTCCATAACTGGGATGCGAAGTGGTTTTCAGATAATCCAAAAGATTTCAGTACGAACTTGATTCAGGATGTTAAGATCCGAACGTATTTAAAGAAAAGCTTGCGATCAGCATCTATTTCTCGAGTTGAAGTTGTGCGACAAGCAAAGGAAATTGCTCTTACCGTGCACACGTCTCGTCCTGCAATGGTAATCGGCCGAGGCGGAAGCGGAATCGAAAAAATTCAAAAAGATTTGAAGAAGTTTTTGGGTAACGAGATCCGTGTACGCATTAACGTTCAAGAGGTTCGAAATCCGGACACTGACGCAACTGCTGTTGCAACTCAAGTAGTTGATCAGATTGAGCGACGTATGCCCTATAGGAGAGTGTTGAAGCAATCTGTGCAGCGTTCTATGCAGGCAGGTGCGCGCGGAGTGCGTATCGCGATTGCTGGACGCCTTAATGGTGCTGATATCGCTCGTAGAGAATGGCTTGCAGATGGAAATGTTCCATTGCACACATTCAGAGCAGATATTTCATATGCTACAAAAACAGCATTTACCACATTCGGAACAATCGGAGTAAAGGTGTGGATTAACAGAGGTGAGTATGAAACGGAAAATACTGATAAGCCAGGAGAGGCTATCGGTGCGCCAGTGAAAGAAAAGGCTGTGCCTCGACGCACTCGTCCGTCTTTGGCTGATAAGGTGAAGAAATAATTGAACTGATATGGCATTTATTCCTCGAAAAGTAAAACATCGAAAGCACCAAAAGGGGTCCGTTCGCGGAGCTTCCAAAGGTTCTCTTTCTGTTGATTTCGGACAGTATGGGTTGAAAGCGATGGAAAGCCGATGGATTTCTGCGCGCCAGCTAGAAGCTGCTCGCCGCGCTGTTACTCGCCATGCAAAGCGAAGCGGAAAAGTATGGATTCGCGTGTTCCCGGATAAGCCTATTACTCAAAAGGGTGCAGAAACTCCGATGGGAAAAGGAAAGGGGTCCGTTGATCACTTCGTGGCAGTCGTTCGTCGAGGACGTATCGTATTCGAAGTAGACGGAATGGACGAAGCAACGGCTCGCGAAGGGCTTCGCCTAGCAGCTCAGAAGCTTTCTATTAAAACCAAGTTTGTAAAGAAGATTTAAGACTATGAACATGCAAGAACTCGCACAACTATCTTTCGAGGAATTATCTGTAAAATTGACGAACGCTCGCCAAGAGCTGTTCGCTATGGCGCAGAACGTTGCCACGGGGAAAGAGAAGAATTTTGCACAGCTCAAAGGTCTTCGAGGGGATGTTGCTCGAATTTTTACGGCAATTAAGGCAAAAGAAGCTAAATAGCTTGCGTTTTTACACTTATTCATTCATAGTAATTTCTTATGAGTACTCCAGATACAACACAGGAAGGCACAAGAAAGCGACAGCTTTCGGGTACTGTGGTGCGCAAGTCTGGGGCAAAGACAGTTTCTGTTGAAATCGTTCGCGTAGTGGCTCATCCACTCTACGGAAAGCGTATGAATCGAACGAGCAGATATTTGGCTCACGATGAAAGCAACGAGATTACTGTTGGAGATGCAGTGTTAATTGAAGAATCCCGACCGCTTTCAAAGCGCAAACGTTGGGTAGTAATTAAGAAAACGGTATGATTCAGGAAGAAGCTAAATTAGTAGTTGCGGACAATTCCGGCGGAAAGATGATTAAGGTCATCCGTATTTTGGGATCCACAAATCGACGGTATGCATATATTGGAGACGTGGTTGTTGCTGCAGTTAAGGTTGCAGAACCTCGCGCCTCTGTAAAGAAAGGTGATATTGTTCGCGCAGTGATTGTTCGTGTGCGCAAGGAGCACAAGCGCCCAGACGGTACTGCTATTCGGTTCGATGACAATGCAGCCGTGATTGTTAATAAAGAATCAAAAGAACCGATCGGAACTCGCGTATTCGGGCCAATTGCTCGAGAGCTTCGAGCGCGAGGTTTTCAAAAGATTGTTTCACTAGCTTCTGAAGTTTGGTAAACCCTATGACTATGATTACTCCAAAAATTAAAACAGGCGATACCGTTCGCGTTCTTCGCGGAAAAGATGCTGGCAAGAAGGCAAAAGTTGTTGCTGTTCTTCCGCAAGAAGATCGTGTTGTTATTGAAGGGCTCAATACCGTGTTTAAGCATGTGAAGCCTCGTCAGTCAGGCCAGAAGGGCCAACGCGTAAGCATTTCTGCTCCTATTCCTCTTGCGAATGTTCAAGTTATTTGCGCAGCATGCAAAAAAGGAACAAAGGTTTCTATCACTCGAGAAAACGGCGTTCGCCAGCGCACGTGCAAGCAATGTAATGCAGTAATTGAATAATCCTATGCCCGTTATTACCCCTACAACAAAAAAGCTTGCTGAAGCGATGAAGATTGAAAATATTCATGCAGTTCCCCGTATTACGAAAGTAATGGTGACTGTTGGTGTTGGAAAGAATCGAGACAATAAACAATACGTTGAAGCTATTCAAAAAGACTTGGCTGCTATTACCGGTCAAAAGCCAAAAGAAACTCACGCAAAGAAATCTATCGCAGGATTCAACGTTCGAGAGGGCAATCTTGTTGGATACAGTGTTACACTTCGCGGAAAGCGTATGGAAGACTTTATTACTCGATTTGTCGACGTTACTCTTCCTCGAGTTCGTGATTTCCGAGGACTTTCATTGAAAGTATTGGATGGATATGGAAATGCGAGCATTGGTCTTACGGAACAGCTTGCGTTCCCGGAAATTCATGCTGATAAAACAGACGTTATCTTCGGCGTAGGTATTACATTTGTAAGTACGGCGAAAGATAATCAAACGGCAGAACAGATGCTTCGAGCCCTCGGATTCCCGTTCCGCGGAGTAGATGAACTTGATGAAAAATAACAAATACAGTATTCTCACTATCTAACGACCTATGGCAAAAACATCATCCATTGCAAAGAGCAAGAGACCGGCGAAATTTTCGACCCGTGTTCGAAATCGATGCAAGCTCTGCGGACGCCCTCGCGGATACATGGGGGATTTTGGAATGTGCCGTATTTGCTTCCGAGAACAAGCGGAGGCTGGGGTAGTTCCTGGAATTAGAAAATCATCTTGGTAATTTTACGATTATGGACTCTGTAGCAAACATTTTAACAATACTATTAAACGGACAGCGTGTTGGTAAAGAACGCGTGGCTGTGCCGTATTCAAAATTTGCAAAGAATTTTCTAGATTTTCTTAAGAAAGAGAACTTGATTGGCGATGTTCGACTTCAGGAAACACCAATTGCAAAACTAGTTGTTTCTCTTGCATACGAAGATGATGAAACGCCAAAGATTGCTGGCGCAAAGAGAATTAGTAAGCCAGGGCGACGAGTGTATGTAGGTTCTGATAATCTGCCATATTCTCAGCAAGATAACGGCATGATCATCGTGTCTACTTCTGAGGGGCTTATGGATGAAAAGCATGCTCGAGGTAAGAAAGTGGGCGGAGAACTTATTTGCGCTATTTGGTAATCTCCTATGTCACGAATTGGTAAAAAAGAAATAGTAATCCCCGCTGGCGTAACTGTCACGATTAATGGTGCTGACGTTACTGTGAAAGGACCTAAGGGTGAAATTACTGTACCGGTGCACTCCGTTATCGGTGTTGCTGTTCAAGATAATGTCCTTACGTGTTCTATTGCGCGAAAAACGAAGAAATCTTCAGCGCTATGGGGAACAATGCGAGCAATTTTATCTAATGCAGTAGAGGGTGTCTCTACTGGGTTTAAGAAACAGCTAGAATTACAAGGAGTAGGGTACCGCGCATCCATGCAGGGCAAGAATCTTCAGTTGCTTGTTGGATATTCTCATCCGGTTATTGTCGAGGCGCCTGAAGGGGTTACATTTGCTGTGGAAAAAGAAATCGTTACCGTTGAAGGGTTTGATGCATATATGGTTGGGCAGATTGCAGCGGACATTCGAAAAGTTCGACCGCCAGAACCATATAAGGGCAAGGGTATCCGATATGTTGGCGAACATGTTCGCAGAAAAGTTGGTAAAATTGTAGGTTCTGCAGCATAATACATAATTACTATGAATCACCTACGAAGAAACCGAAGACATGGCAAAATCCGATCACGAATGGTTGGAACTGCTGCTCGTCCTCGAGCATGTGTATATCGAAGCATTAAAGGGCTTGAAGTGCAGATTATTGACGATGCAAAGGGTGTGACGCTTGTATCTGCGCGAAAGATTGCTGATGGCAAAACAAATAAGACGGCAATTGCTACGCAGCTAGGACTAGATTTAGCAAAATCTGCCCAAGAAAAAGGCATTTCCGTTATTGTCTTTGATCGAGGTGGATATCGATACCACGGGCGAGTTAAGGCATTGGCTGAGGCAATGCGAGAAGGCGGACTCAAGTTTTAATATTGAATTACATTATGGCGTTTACACCAGGACAACTTGATGACAACCAATTCGGACACGAAGTGTTAGAGATTTCTCGCGTCGTGCGCGTAGTAAAGGGTGGTCGCAGATTCAGATTCCGTGCAACGGTAGTTGTTGGAGATAGGCAGGGCAAGATCGGGCTTGGGATTAGTAAGAGTCGAGACGTTCAGCAGGCAATCCAAAAGGCGCAGGCTCGTGCGATGAAGAGAGTTGTAACAATCCCTGTTGTCGATGGTACGATCAAACATGAGGTAGTCGCAAAGTTTAAAGGAGCAAAAGTTTTATTAAAACCAGCTCGTCCTGGAACGGGAGTTATTGCAGGCGGTATTATTCGAACAGTTGCTGACCTTGTTGGAATTCGCGACTTGGTATCTAAGCGATACGGTTCTTCGAATAGAATCAGCAATGCGCGAGCAACTATCAAGGCTTTTCAAGAGCTAGTATAATATAATCATATGTCAGTATTTACACTTCCAGCTATAACAAAGAAAAAGAATCGCCTAGGCCGAGGACATGGCCGTAATGGTGGCAAGTCTGGTCGTGGGCAAAAAGGCCAAAAGTCTCGTGCTGGATATAGCGCGAAAAAAGGATTTGAAGGCGGACAAACTCCACTGTACATGCGTTTTCCAAAGGGTCGAGGTGTTAAGCAGATCAATCCTTCTCAGGTTAAGAAACCGATTGCGATTACATTAGGGGTACTTCGAGCATTTGAGGATGGAAGCATTGTAGGACCAGGCCAACTCCATAAGCGCGGATATGTTCCAAAGAGAACCGATCTCGTAAAGCTTATCGGAAATGGAGAATTGAAAGGCAAGTATACTGTTCGAGTTCATGCATGCACGCCAGGAGCGCGGGCTGTTGTTGAAAAAAATGGCGGAACAATAGAACTGATTGAACGAAAAACGGCGTGATTGACTTATCGCGATTTACGGCGATCGTACGAATTCCGGAGCTTCGGAAGAAGTTGCTTATTGTATTGTGGCTTATTCTCGTATTTCGAATAGCTGCCGTTATTCCTGTTCCGGGAGTGCCTAAGGAAAGCTTGGCGCAATTATTTCAAGGCAATCAATTGTTCGGATTGTTAGACATCTTTTCCGGTGGAGGATTGTCTCGCCTTTCAATAGTAATGCTTGGACTCGGGCCCTATATTACAGCATCTATTGTCATTCAATTATCAACGATGATTTTTCCAAGATTGGAAGAGATGCAGAAAGAAGAAGGGGAGGCTGGCCGACGAAAGATTAACCAATGGACACGCATGCTTGCGGTGCCATTTTCTGCTCTTCAGGGGTTTGGATTTTTAAACTTGCTTACTCATAGCGGAACTCCTGGCGTTGCAAGCCTGACGTTTACGCCATACGAAATGGTGCTGACGCTCGTTGCGCTTGCTGCGGGTACGATTTTCTTAATGTGGATTGGTGAGCTTATTTCTAAGCAAGGATTCGGTAATGGAATTTCCATTATTATTTTCGTGGGTATTATTAGTAGATTGCCTGGCGCGATTACGCAGCTTATATCAACGTGGACTCCTGATCAGTTGTTTACGTATGGAGCATTCGCGCTTGTTTCCCTTGTTGTTATCGCAGGTGTTGTAGTGATTACAGAAGGTCAGCGGTCTATTCCGGTGAATTATGCAAAACAGGTTCGCGGAAATAGAATGCTCGGAGGAACATCTACTCACTTACCGCTTCGCGTGAACCAGGCAGGGGTGATGCCAATCATCTTTGCGCTTTCCATTATGCTATTTCCCGGAATTGTGGCGAACTTCTTCGTGGCAGCAAGCAATGCGAAAGTTGCCGCTGCTGCTCAATACGTTGTTTCGTTGTTTCAAAATCAATGGTTCTACGGAATTTTCTACTTTATTCTCGTAGTATTGTTTACATATTTTTATACGTCGGTTACGTTCGATCCGGATCAAATTGCTGAAAATGTGCAGAAGCAGGGCGGATTTATTCCTGGTATTCGCCCAGGCAAGCAAACGAAAAATTATTTAGAATATGTGGTGCGAAGGATTACGTTAGCTGGTGCAATCTTCTTAGGGGCAATTGCCGTGTTGCCATTAATTGTGCAGGCATTTACCGGCCTTCGAACGCTTACGATTGGAGGAACTGCGCTACTGATCGTTGTCTCTGTTGTGCTGGAGACGATGAAACAAATCGAATCCCAGCTTACAATGCGTGAATACGAAGGATTCCTATGAAGCTACCAAAAGTAATTTATATTATGGGAATGCCGGGTGCTGGAAAGGGTACTCAGGCAGAAAAACTTTGTGCTGAAATCGGGTATAAGCAATTTTCTACTGGAGATGCTTTTCGAAGTATTTCTCGCCAAGATACTGAGCTTGGGCATAAGGTAAAAAATATTATCGATAATGGAATTTTGTGTCCTCCAGAGCTTGCTGCTGAAGTTGTTATGGCTGCGATTAAGGATTTAGTAACAGAAGATGCTGGTTTAATTTTCGACGGTACTCCTCGCACTGTTCGGGAATCTGAAATTATCGATGAATTTTTCCTTGAGCACAATTATGGTAGGCCGCTTGCTATTTATCTAGAAGTAAAAAAAGAAATCATGATGGAGCGAAACGCAAAGAGATTGTATTGCATGGATGTTGAGGGCGGATTTCCCGTATTAGATGAAGAGGATAAAAAAAGGTGCCAAGATATGGGCGGTGTTGTAGGGCAACGTCCTGATGATGCTCCAGATAAATTTATGATGCGATATAACCAATTTATGGAGCACACGTATCCTGTTGTTGAAAAATATCGAGAAGAACGGATTTTGTATACGATTGATGGAACGCAAAGTATCGAGGAAGTAAATCGAGAAGTTATGGGTATTATCTCTCGCTATGATTTCGAAAAAAAGTCCTGAGGACATTGAAAAAATTGCACGAGCTGGAGCATTATTAGGTTCTATTTTGGATGGGCTTGTTGCAATGGCGAACATTGGCGTTACGGGAAAAGATCTCGATGCGTATGCTATGCAAGAAATTAAAAAGGCGGGTGCAAAGCCAGCCTTTTTGGGATATGGGGAGCCTCCGTTTCCGGGAGCAATTTGCGTGTCTGTCAATGCAGAGGTAGTGCATGGCCTCCCGCGTGATATTCCATTTGCCGATGGCGATATAGTTGGTATAGATGCAGGTTTGTGGCTTGATGGCGTTGTTGTAGATAGTGCACGAACAGTCGGTATTGGCATAGCATCTGAAGAAAATATGCATCTTATGGAGGTGACGAAAAAAGCTTTGAAGATAGGAATTAGGCAGGCAGTAGTCGGTAATACTACAGGCGATATAGGACACGCTATTCAGCAGTATGTAGAATCGGAAGGGCTGGAAGTTGTGAGAGCTCTTGTAGGACACGGTGTTGGATACGATTTGCATGAAGAGCCTCAGGTTCCCAATTTTGGTAAAGCGGGCACAGGAACAAGATTGGAAGAAGGGTTAGTAATTGCTATTGAGCCTATGGTTACATTTATTAGTCCTGATGTGATTACAGCAGACGATGGATGGAGTATTGTTGCGTTATCCGGAAAACCATCTGCGCATGAGGAGCACACGATTGCAATCACGAAGAAAGGGCCAAGAATATTAACCGTGTCTAATGGCTAATATTATCGCATTGGATATTGGCGGGCGTTATATTGGCGTTGCGACGGTCGATCATTCTGGAAAAATCCCGTATCGGTTTGCAACTATCGACAGAAAGCGAGAAGATGTTTTTGAAAAAATAAAACAAATTTGTAAGCAAGAGCAAATCACTCACATTGTTGCGGGGGTGCCATTTCATGTTGAAGATGGGAGTGAGACACGGCAAACCATAAAGACTCGAGAATTTATCGCACAATTAAAAGCTGTTTTACCTGATATTTTAGAATATATAGAGATTGATGAAACGCTTACCAGTCAGGAGGCAAAGCGATTACTCGCCATTGAAGAGGCTGATATCTCTCAAGAGCATGCAGAGGCTGCGCGTATTTTGCTCGCAGAATACCTTGCGCAAGCTTCATAATCAAGGTAAAAAGTGACGTATGGAATCAATTCTGCAGTCAGTGGATGCAAAGCTAGGTGAACTTCTTCCGAGTGAGTATACTTCTCCTCAATTGTTACACGCCGCAATGCGTTACAGTGTGTTTAGCGGAGGAAAGAGAATTCGACCAGTCTTATGTGTCGCTATGTGCGAAGCGCTAGGGGGTAGGCAAGAGGATGCGCTTCTTCCTGCTTGTGCAATTGAGCTGCTTCACAAGTACACGCTTATTCATGATGATTTGCCTGCTATGGACAACGATGCGCTCCGCAATGGCAAACCAACCTGTCATGTGCAATTTAACGAAGCTACAGCAATCTTGGCTGGAGATGCATTGCTCACGCTCTCATTTGAAATACTGGGGAAATCCGGAAATGCCCAGTTAGTTGTTGATCTTGCACAAGCAGCTGGGAGCTTAGGAACAATGGGTGGTCAGCAGGATGATATGACTATGAAGGATGCTGCTCCGACAAAAGAGGAATTGCTTGAGATGCAACGACGAAAAACTACAAATCTTATTGCTATTTCTTGCGTGATGGGCGCGCGGTGTGCCAATGCTTCAGATAGCTCCATTGATCACGCCAGATTATTTGGCGAAGCGCTGGGCAAGGCATTCCAATTATTGGACGATTTGTGCGATAATGATCCGGTGACTATGAAGGTTATTGGTCGTGAAGAAACAATGAGGCTTGCTGAGCAATATAAGGCAGAGTCATATAAAGAGTTGTCGTTTCTGGGGAAGAATACCAAGCAACTTCATGATATAGTCGATTATACGTACGCATCATTTACTCTATGAACGAATCTATTCCAAGGCACGTTGCAATTATTCCCGACGGAAACCGTCGGTGGGCGAAGGCGCACGACAAGAACGCGATCGATGGGCATACGGCAGGGTCGGAAGTGTTAAAGAAAATAATGCCGCATGCTGCAGATAGGGGAGTTGAGCATATTTCTATTTGGGGAATGTCGTTGGATAATTTTACCAAGCGCGATATTTCTGAAGTAACGGGATTACTGAATTTATTTAGGAACGAATTTAAAGATTTAATTACTAGTGATGATATTCATAGTAGGAACGTAAAAATTTCCGTGTTGGGCCGCTGGCGCGAAAAGTTTCCATTTCCGGTAAAAGCAAATATTGATAAAGCAATTGAAGCGAGCAAAGGGTATTCCAAGCATTTTCTGAATTTCTTTTTGGCATATAATGGGGTCGATGAAATGATTCAAGCGATCAAGGATATTGTAAAAAATGGAGATAGGGATATAACCGAAGAAACGGTAAAGCAATATCTATTCACTAAAGACATGCCTCCTGTTGATTTGATTATTCGCACCGGTGGCGAGCCGCATTTATCCGCAGGATTTATGATGTGGGATGTTACGGATTCGCAGTTATGGTTTACGCAAAAATTGTGGCCGGAATTTAGTACGGCAGATTTCGATGAAGCGCTGGAAGAATACGCTACCAGAGTGCGACGCAAAGGGGCGTAATAATTTATCCAATCGTTTTCACTGCAAGCAGTCCGCCTTCAGTGAGCGCCAATACAATTAATCCGGCTATAATCGTTCCTGCAAAAATAACCCAGAAGGATTTTTTTCTGTCGAATCCGAATACGAATGCTGCTAAGGCTGCCGTCCAAGCACCGCCCAAGATTGGAATTGGAATGGCAGCAATAAGCCCAATTGCAAACAGTCCATACTTTGTTACATGGCCATGCATTTTTGCTCGTGTATGTTCGAATAACCAAGTAAAAAATGTTTCAAATATTTCAAAATGCTTGCGAAGCCAACTCGAAACGTCTTCTAATAACCATAAGATGAAATAAATTGGAATCATTGTCCCAATGATTGCCAATATGAGTGCTTCGTATGCCGGTAACTTGAATATGGCGATTCCGATAGGGATTCCTCCGCGCAGTTCGCCCACGGGCATCATTCCTAGAAGGATTGTTGCTAGTTCTGGAGGAAGCGAAGATAATTTTTCTGCAATAGTGAGCGCAATTGACATAGGAATATATTATGAATGTTGAGAAGGTAAATGTTGTTCCCGCAAGAACGCAGCTGCGTCTTCTGGGAGCACGGTATTGATTTCAATTCCCGTCCCTAGTTCAAACCCGGCCCAGGTGGTAATTCTGGGAAGAATTGAAACGTGCCATCGAAAATGCCCAAATACGCTTTTGTCGCATACGAATCCAGATTCGTCGCAGGGTGCGGAATGGATGTAGTAATTATATGATGGGTTATTAAGGCCCGTATATAGCTTGCCCAATACTTGCTGAAGCGCTTCGGCAAGCGCCTCACGCTCTTCTGGGCCGATGCTTTCGAAAAACGGATTTGAGGTATTGGGCATGATCCACGTTTCGTACGGCACTCGGGAAGCAAACGGGCAAAACGCTGTGAAATATTCGTTTTCAAATACGATTCTCTTTTTCTCTCTTTTCTCGTATTCAAGAATAACGGTGAATGCTTTCTCGTTGTGCTTTTTTGCGAAGCGTTCGGTTCCGTGAAGCAGCTCTGCGATATCCGCAGGTAATACTGGGATAGAAAACAATTGGTGATGAGGATGCTCGACGGATGCCCCCGCTTCTTTCCCGTGATTTTTGATGACTTGAATGTAGTTAACTCCAAGCTCGCCTTGGAGCTGGCGATATCTGAGGATGATTGCTTCGAGCTCAAGCGCTATCAATTTTCTGTCAGCAAGGGCTTCATCTTGATTATGGTACTTTGTCGCAAGAATATCGTGGTATCCGACAGAGTCGAGCGCTCGATAAGGGCCTTCATTCCAGGCGTGGAATTCCTTGCTGGGTTTGAATGCTGGATATTTGTTTGCGAACATGTGTACTTGCCAGTGGTGCGGATCGTCTGGAAGCCGCAGCACATCCGGTTCTTGTGGATAGTGCGCTAAGTTGCAAAATGGGCAATCGTCTTTATATCGAGGTAGGGGAGCTATATTTGTTGGTTTTAAAATCGTCTCGGCGTCCGGCCGTTTTGATCGTTCTGTTGCCATGGCTACCCATTTGTCGGTGATGGGGTCTTGGCGAAGTTGTCCGAGCGGATGACTAAACTGTTTCATGGCGATTGTACTTTCCCGACAGCATGTTCATGCGGACTTGTACCACTTCCTTGAGTACTTGCATGTAAGCAGAAGGCGACACTTTGCTATTCGGATCATTCACCCATATAATAGGCTGTTCCGATATCTTGTATCCGCGCATACGGGCAACGGCTAGAGCTTCAACGTCAAATCCCCAACGATCTATCGTGAGGTATGGGAACACGTCATCTGATGCTTGTTTGGTGAATACTTTAAATCCTGCTTGAGTGTCTTTTATGCCGCCTATTGCCCAAAACTGGATCCATAAATTACCTAAATCCCCAAGAATCTCTTTTACTTTTGATTGATGGACGTTTATGGTTGCTCCTGCGATATCTCGAGAACCTATAACGACGTCGTAGCCAGACTTGAGGATAGGAAGGAATTTTTCTAAGTGATCTATGGATGTTGAATTGTCTGCATCCATAAACACGCGAATCTCTCCATGTACGTGCGTCATTCCGAATCGCACTGCGTATCCTTTGCCGTGGTTCTGCCCATACTCTAAGAGCATTACGCGAGAGTCTTCGGCGGCAGATGTTCGTACTACTTGAGCTGTATTATCGCTCGATCCGTCATTTACTACGGCAATTTCCCAGGAATACGGCTGTTTTTTAAGGTATGCGATCGTTGCTCGAAGCGTGTGAGGGAGTCGCTTTTCTTCGTTGTAGGCAGGAATGACAACTGATATATATGGAACGACATTGTTCATGTAAAGAGTATAGCATACACTGTATATATGGATAAACGACCGGTCGTGGTTGGCAATTGGAAAATGGAATTGTCGCATAAGAGTGCCCTTGAAGTGTTTTCTGCGCTTGAAAAAATGATGAAAGAAAAAGAATTTGAGGTTGATGTGGCTGTGTGCCCATCTTTTCCGGCATTGCATGCAATTGCCGATCTTGCAAAACATACCTCTCTTACGATAGGTGCGCAGAATATTCACGAAGAAGACCGAGGAGCATATACGGGGAGTGTCTCCGTTTCACAGATTAAGGATTTCGTTTCTTGGTGCATTGTGGGCCACTCAGAAGTCCGCCAGCGGGAGCATGATTCGGATGAAATGGTTGCAATGAAAACAAGATTGCTTCTTACGCATGGAATTACTCCAATCGTTTGTATCGGCGAGACGCAGGAACAGCGTTTTGATGAGCAGACAACACGGGTATTGCTTCAGCAGATTGACAGTTTGATTAGCGCGCTAGACAGGGTGTCCTTATTGAAGACTGTTATTGCATATGAGCCTATCTGGGCTATAGGCACCGGAGAAATGCCTGATTCGAACGAAGTGTATGAAGTGATGCTATTAATACGGAAGCGCATTTCTCAAAAGTTCGACGGCGACCTTGCTGATCGAGTGCGCCTTTTATACGGAGGAAGCGTAAAAAGCGATAACGTAGGCCAGTACATAGCGGGTGCAGGGGCCGATGGTGTTCTGGTTGGTGGGGCGTCTATTCATCCGCGAGATTTTTTTGAGATTATTTCTAACGTTTCTAAGCACTATGCTCGTTAAGCCTCATCAGATATTTGCCGATGCTCTTGCATCCGATTATGCGATCGGGGCATTCAATACATCTAATATGGAATTGAGCCAAGGTATTGCCCGGGCTGCGGAAAAGCTAAATGCCCCTGTTATTATCCAAACATCGGAAGGGGCTATAGAATATGCTGGCTTGGAAGTAATTACTGCCATTAATAAAAAAATTGCGGAATTATCTCCTGTGCCAGTTATTTTGCATTTGGATCATGGGAAAAGCCTAGATATGGCAAAAAAATGCATAGAAGCTGGATACACGTCTGTAATGATCGATTTGTCGGTATTGGAATTTGAAGAAAATATCAGGAAAACAAAAGAAGTGGTCGCCTATGCGCATGCTCGAGGAGTGTGGGTTGAAGCTGAGCTTGGAGCGATTGTGGGTAAGGAGGGTGTAAAAGATTTGCATGGTGGGCAAACTCCAGATTCTTTTTTCACTCAACCAAACCAGGCTAAGCAGTTTGTGGAATCTACAGGAGTAGATGCGCTTGCCGTTTCTGTGGGTACAATTCACGGAGCATTTTCCGGGCAAGAATATATACGATTTGAATTGCTTCAGCAGATTCAGGAAGCAATTCCAAATATGCCACTTGTGTTGCACGGGGCTTCCGGGATTTCGTCTGACCATTTAGCAAAAGCGTGCAAGACGCATGTTTGCAAAGTGAACGTTGATACGGAGCTTCGCATAGGGTTTGAACGTGCAGTGAAGGCATATTTTGATGAGACGCATGATTCATACGATCCGCGGAAAATTACTGGCCCTGCGCGCGATGCTGTTCAGGTGGTTGTTGAGGAAAAGATAGCTTTGTTTGGCTCGTCTGGTACTGCTGGTATATACTAAGCGATATGGATGTCGTTGCCGTCGGAGATACTACCGAAGATATTTTTCTTGGTCTTCATGATGCAAGTTTGCAGTGCGATATTGATGGGGGCAGTTGCAAGCTGTGTCTGGACTATGCGGATAAAATTGCAGTAGAAAGCAAAACGGTCGTTCCTGCTGTAGGGAATGCTGCGAACCATGCAATCGGTATTGCTCGGCTTGGATTGCAGGCTGGGGTGTATACCGTTGTCGGAAATGACGATCAGGGTAAAAAGGCAAAAGAGGTATTTGAGCAAAACCATGTAGATTCTTCGTATCTTTCATTCGATGAAAAGAGAGGAACGAACCTATCTATTGTCATTAACTTTCGTACTGAACGAACGATTCTTGTATATCATGAACCGAGAACGTATCAGCTGCCAGATATTTCGCCTACGAAATGGATATACTTAACATCTGCCTCTGGTAGTGGGGTAAAAGATTTGCACGCGCAAACGTTGGAATTTTTAGATAAGCATCCGGAAACAAAACTGGCGTTTAATCCGGGGACGCATCAAATTCATTTAGGGAAAGACGAGTTGATGCCGGTATTGAAAAAGACAAATCTTCTTTTTGTGAATCGAGAAGAGGCCGCGCAAGTATTAGAGAATGAAACGCGCGATATTAAGACTCTTGCACAGGGGTTTCATGATATAGGTATTGCAACGGTTGTAATTACTGACGGTCCTGATGGCGCCTATGCGTCTGATAGCAGGCAAATATATCACCTCGATATTTATCCCGGAGATGTTGTAGAGCGAACAGGAGCCGGAGATGCTTTTGGGTCCGGAATGCTCGCAGCCCTTATTCACAAACAAACGTTAGTTGAGGCGATGCGCTGGGGGAATGCAAATTCCACATCCGTCGTGCAATATATCGGCGCAAGAGAGGGGCTGCTTGAGCGGCCGGCAATCGAGCACATGATCAAAGAGCATGCCGATATTACGCCTCGAGTATTTGCTACGCTTTAATTTAATTACTAATTATTACTTATTATGTCTACACGAATTGCGATTAACGGATTTGGAAGAATTGGACGAGCGGCATGTAAAATTGCGCTCGCTCATGAAGATGCTGAAATCGTTGCGATAAATGATTTGGGCGATATCAAAAACCTCGCATATTTATTGCGATACGACACGGTGTATGGCCGATATGGCGCAGATGTTTCTGTGGATGGTGATTTCTTAGTAGTCGGAGGAAAGCGAATCCAGGTGTTGCAAAGCAAGGATCCGGAAACATTGCCGTGGGGCGATATGAATATCGACGTTGTTATTGAATCAACCGGGTTCTTTACCGAATCAGAAGGGGCGCGCAAGCATATTGCTGCGGGTGCAAAGCACGTAGTCATTTCCGCTCCTACGAAAAGTGAAGATGTGCCTACGGTTGTGATGGGCGTGAATGATGATAAGCTGGCGGGCAATGACGTTGTTTCGAATGCGTCTTGCACAACGAATTGTGCTGCTCCAGTGATGGCGGTACTTGAAAATGTATTCGGAGTTGAAAAAGCGCTTTTAACTACTGCTCACGCATATACTGCAACGCAAAGTATTGTAGATGGTCCAGGCGGAAAAGGAGATTTTCGAAGAGGGCGGGCAGCTGCTCAAAATATCGTACCTGCTTCCACGGGAGCGGCTATTGCTGCAACGAAGGCGATTCCCGTGCTTACGGATAAATTTGACGGCATCTCGCTTCGAATTCCAGTTCCCGTAGTATCCATTATCGACGTTACGTGCGTATTGAAGAAGGACGTTACTGTTGATGAAATAAATGGTGCATTCGAAGAAGCATCTCAAAACTCCATATATCAGGGTGTCTTGGCTGTTACTAAGGACGATGTAGTTTCAAGTGATTTTATCGGTGATACGCATTCCGCAATTGTTGATTTACAACTTACTCGCGTGATTGGAGGAAACTTAGTGAAGGTGATGGCGTGGTATGACAACGAGTGGGGATATTCCAATCGACTTGTGGAGCAAGTGCTTGCGTTGGGGGCAAAATAGTATATGAATACCGTCGCTCCTGCATTGAGAGGGATGGATGACATGCAGCTTGATGGCAAGCGTGTTATTGTGCGTGTCGATTTTAATGTGAGCGCTGGAGCAGACGGCATTGTTGATGCAACGGAAGATTATCGTATTGAAGCTGCGCTTGAAACGATTCACGAGCTGCGCCAGCGCCGATGCAAGGTATTGCTATTAACGCATCTTGGGAGACCAGGAGAAGATGACGGCATTGTCGACATCGCGCCGATTCATAGAAGACTGCAGACGCTTATACAAGAGGATGTTCGCCTGCTTCCTAAATTATACGGTTCGCAAGTGGATGCAATTATTCAGGGGATGGAACCTGGGGAGGTTGCTTTATTTCCGAATGTTCGGATGGATGATCGAGAGATGGCACCGAATGATCGATTTGCTCAGGAGCTGGCATCTTCTGCGGATGCATATATCAACGAAGCATTTAGTGTTTCTCATCGCGATCAAACGTCGGTGTCGGTGCTTCCGAAAAAACTTCCGAGCGTAGCGGGGAGAAGAACTGTCCTCGAGGTTGCTACGCTTTCATCTCTTCGCAATAACGCGAAGCATCCGTATGTGGCAATCACGAGCGGCGCAAAAATCTCAACAAAAATCGGAGTGCTTGAGTATTTGCTATCTCAGGTGGATATTCTCTGTGTTGGTGGAAAGATTGCAAACGTATTTCTCGTAGCTCAGGGACGATGGAACAGTGCTGCGTTTTCTGAGGAGGAGATTGCTACTGCAAAGAAGCTGCTGGATGATCATGGCGCTAAGATTGTGTTGCCAGTAGATGTTGTGATTGGCAATGAGGATGGGACAAACAAAAGAGTTATTCAGCTTGATTCTGGTGATGAAGTCTCGGGTCCGGTATGGGACATCGGGCCGAAATCGGTTCAGCAGATTGTTGATGCGTGTGCGGCTGCTCAGACTATCGTTTGGAACGGCCCTGTCGGGAGGTATGAAGTTGCGGAATATGGCGAAGGTACACGCGCAGTAGCTCACGCCCTAGCCGGCATGCAATCAAATCGTATCGTTGGCGGAGGCGATACTGTTACGATGATTGAATCAATGAATCTGATATCCGCATATACGCATGTTTCAATAGGAGGAGGCGCCATGATTGAATTTTTGGAAGGCAAATCGTTGCCTGGGCTCGTTCCCTTATATGGCAAGAATTAAGCTCATTACGGCTCGGGAGGTTATAGATTCTCGCGGCACGCCTACTGTGCAGGCTACGGTGGTGTGTGAGGGTGGTATTATGGCATCTGCTATGGTTCCCTCGGGAGCTTCTACCGGAACGCATGAGGCGGTAGAATTGCGCGATCGTGATGAGCATCGATACTTTGGCAAAGGAGTATTAACTGCAGTGCATAATGTGAACGTGGAAATTTCGTCCGCATTGTCGGGGCTTGATACGGGCAATCAGGAAAAAATCGATCGTCGCCTGATAGAGCTTGATGGAACAGAGCAAAAATCTCGGCTAGGTGCGAATGCTATGCTTGCTGTTTCGTTGGCATGTGTTCGGACTGAGGCAGTATCTCAGCAAAAAATGTTGTATGAGGTGATTCGACAGGCAATGCCAAAACAGGAATTGATGATGCCGGTGCCCCAGATGAATTTAATTAATGGAGGCATGCATGCAAGCAATCAGCTTTCTATCCAAGAATTTCATGTATTGCCCGTGGGTGCGAAAGATTTTGCTACTGCGTTGCGTATGGGTGTGGAAATTCACCACAGCCTGCACGATATTTTAATTCAAGCAGGGTTTCAAACAGAAGTTGGTGATGAAGGCGGATTTGCTCCTAAGTTAGAAAATAGCGAAGCAGTGTTTGGGTACATCGTTCGAGCGATTGAGCAATCAGGATATGTACCCGGGGTGGACGTATGCTTGGGTATTGATGCCGCTGCATCAGAATTTTACGAAGCAGAAAAGGATGGATACATGATCGATGGATCGTTTGTACATGCGAACGACTTGGCGTATTTGTACAAGACATGGCAAGAAAGATACCCACTTATTTCTATAGAGGATCCATTTCATGAAGACGCATGGGACGATTGGGTGAAATACACCGCGAGCAATGGAGTAAATACTCAGATAGTCGGAGACGACTTGTACGTAACGAACCCGAAACGTATTGCTCAAGGAGTGCAACTGCATGCTACGAATGCCGTATTAATTAAACCAAATCAAATTGGGACGTTTTCGGAAACGATACAGGCAATAACGGCATCTCAAGAAGCTGGGCAGAATATCGTTATCTCGCATCGTTCCGGAGAAACAGAAGATACATTTATTGCAGACTTGGCTGTTGCAGTAGGTGCGGGGCAAATTAAAACAGGAGCTCCATCTCGTTCCGATAGAACGAGTAAATATAACAGATTGCTCCAAATAGAAGATGAAACACGCGCGCCGATGGGCCATAGTATGCAGAAGTTTTATGAACATCAATCCAGTAGGTATGTGCACGCTACAGAAGGTGGAGTGGAATTTATTCCTAACCGTGTCGTCGTTTAGCATGTGGCCGATACGAGGAAATAGTAAGGAGGTTGTAGCGACGCAAGAGCAATTGATCGAGCGACTGCTTGCAAATCGCGGAGTGGATGCTGTGCATGCAGAGTCATTCTTTTCACCATCGTATTTGTCGTCGATTCATAATCCATATGACATGCCAGGTATGCAGATGGCAGTTGAGGTAGTGATGCGTGCCGTAAAGAATAAGGAGAGAATTATGGTATACGGCGATTATGATGCAGACGGCATTACGTCGACTGCTATTATGTTGGACGTGTTGGAAAGCATTGGCGCGCATGCGGTGCCTTACTTGCCGCATAGATATCACGACGGATACGGACTAAACGGCGATGTTCTGCAATCGGCAAGTTCGGAGTTTGACGTATTGATCACCGTTGATTGTGGAATCGGAAATGCGGACGTTGTCGCAATGCTTCGGAACTTAGGAAAAGACGTTATTATTGTAGATCATCATGAATTGCCGGAGACGATTCCAAATGCTACCGCAATTTTGCACCCTCGGTATCCGGACGGCGCGTATGGGTGGGGGCATTTATGCGGGGCCGGAACGAGCTGGAAATTCGCACAAGCATTGCTTCGTCATGAAGATTCTGGATATGCAAAAGATCCGGATAAAGAGAAATGGTTACTTGATTTAGCCATGATCGGAACAATCGCGGACGTGATGCCACTTCTCGGAGAGAATCGATCAATCGTAACGTTCGGCAAAGAAGTGTTAATGCGCACAAAACGCCCAGGACTTTTGGCACTTATTAAGCAAGCTCGTATAGAGCCTTCTGTGATGACTGCAAAAGATATCGCATTCCGTATCATTCCGCTTATTAATGCGGCAGGCAGAATCGGTCATCCGCAAAGTGCGCTTAATGCCCTGATTGCGAAAACTCCCGAACAAGCGCAGCTTGCCGTAAAAGAATTGATTTCGCTGAATAACGAGCGAAGAAGCATGACAAAGAAAATTATGGATGATGCAATAGATTCAGTTGATCCTGCGCTTCCGTTTGTGTTTGCAGTAAATAAAGATTGGCATGCTGGGATTGTTGGCCTAGTTGCCGGGAGGCTCGCGTCTAAATTCGGAAAGCCGGCGTTCGTATTAGGTGGCCTGCCAGACATGAATACCCATGCAGTCGGATCAGCGCGAGGGGCGGGGAATACGAACGTGCTCCATGCATTAGAAACGGTTCGTCATCATACATTAAAACTAGGTGGGCACGCTGGGGCTGCTGGATTTTCCGTCATGCACGAATCGGTAAAGTATATGAAGGACGGCTTAGTGGAATATTTTTCTTCAAAAAGCGCCGACAGCGTTCCTGTCGACCATAATGCGGATGGAATTTTGGATCCGCGACTCATTACATGGGAAACAGTACAAGCGCTCAAGCAATTTGAGCCCTTCGGAGAACAGAATCCAGAGCCGACATTTATTATCCAAAACGCCCAAGCATACGATGTTCGGACTATAGGGTCATCGGGTGATCATCTTAAAATGCGACTGTCTTTTGGCGATAAAGACGTAGAGGCGATTGGATTCGGGTTGGCGGAAAAAGCGGACATTGCTGAAAAGCCAATGAATATATTGGCAACTCTGGGAATTAACGAATTTAGAGGCCGGCAAACGCTTGAGGTGCGAATACTTGACATTTCTAGTAAATAGGTGTATATTTAAAAGTTAGTCGCTCGTTGGGCGGCTAGGCACCTTCACAGCTTAAAATGCCACAAGAAAGGCGTTATATGCTCACGATTATTGTTATTGCGATCGCTCTGGGCGCGTGCGTTCTTGGTTTTGCCTATGCCGGCGGATTTGAGAAAAGGTGGGATAAGACAATTCACGTGATAATGAGTGCGGTGAACAGTCCATTCGAATTACGTGAAGGACCTTATTGTCCTGGCACTATTAAGTTGCGATCGCGGGAGTATGTGCAAGGATTTCGATTGCCATACACTCGATCAGGCACGATGCCGATTATCAAAAGCATTTGGTGGCAGTACTCTCAACCTGGTCGCCCCAGCACTTCCATCGGAATTATTTCGATGGAAGAAGGTTACAAATGCGTTGAATGCAAATTGTCGCAGAACGTCTTGCTACTCACCGAGCCTGGGTCCAGCTTGATGATTACGATCTGGAATCCAGGCGATCGCAAAGAAGTGGTCTTTGTAATGCATCCTCCGAGTGGGCCAAACCTTTTGGCGTAGCTCTGTAGGCTTGTTGCCGTCGTCGAGTCTTTGTACTTGATGGCGGTTATTTTTTTACTTTGACTATTACTAATCCTGTTCCGATTTCAGACTCAAGAACATCTAAATCTTTTGCTATTTCCAATTCTTTAAAAAAACTATCCAAGCTATGACGATGAGATATTGTATTGTCGGCAACAATAATGGCTCCGTGGTTTGCCAAGCGCATACATTCTTTAAAGTATTCGCCGTATTGTTTTTTGTTTGCATCGATGAAGAAGAAATCAAATCGTTCTTTTTCGAAGCCATGCAATATTTCTAGCGCATCGCCTTGCAATATAGTTACTAAATTTAATAGTCCTGCTTTTTGTAAATTATTTTTTGCTAAAATAATCCGTTTTTCGTGGAATTCAATTGTTGTTATATGTCCGCCATATTGGGATGCTATTTCGGCCATAAGAATAGCGCTGTAGCCATTGGATGTTCCTACTTCTAAGATATTTTTTGGCTGATGCGTAAAAACAAGCGCTTGGAGCAATTGTCCGGCTGCCGTATCGATATTCCAAAATTGATCATCTCGTTCCATAATTATCTGCAGTATACTGTATATATGATTATGAAGATATTGCGAGCTCTCGTATGGCCAATAGTGCTGACAGGCGGGTTTTATCTTGCGGTAAGCCTGGAATTTCCCGCCCCATGCGCTCGTCCGATTGCGTATTCTATAGGGAGAGTAGATCCGCAATTCCATGTTTCAAGAGATACTTTTTTAAAGGATGTTCAAGATGCCGAGAAGGTTTGGGAGCATGAATCCGGGAAGCAATTATTTACATATGATTCGAACGCTCAATTTACTGTTAATCTTGTATATGATCAGCGCCAGCAAGTAGTGGATCAAACAAATCAGTTTACCCATCAGCTTGATACTCTTTCTGCTCAGCAACAGTCTGCAAAAAATAAATATGATCAAGCGTATGCCTCATATACCTCGGCAAAAAATGCATATCTGCAAGATGTTAAGGATCGCAATAAAAGCTATGACGAACTTGAGCAGGAGCGGGTTGCAGTGAATAAGCTTGCAGATACCGTAAACGGCCTTGCTACCAAAGAGCAGCAAATTGTAAGCACATATAATGCGAATGTTCAGCAATTTAATACGACGTATGCCGGTCAGCGTGAGTTTGATCAAGGAGAGTATCAGGGGAATACGATTACGATTTATGAGTTTTCAAAAAATGACGATTTGCAATTAGTGCTTGAGCACGAACTGGGACATGCTCTAGGGTTGGGGCACGTAGAAAATCCCGCATCTATCATGTATTACATGGTCAATCCGAAAAACTTGGCTTCTAAAGAATTGTCTATTCAAGATATTGGCGGATTGACTGCACAATGTAAAAAAACGTCCCTAGAAATTTTTTGGGAGCATCTGCAAATAGCGGTTTCAAAATTACTTCATCCGGTGTAACATATATGTATAAATCTATTCTTAATGAACTATAATTTTATGGAAAACATGGACAAAAAATGCGAAGGATGTGATTGCGCTAATTGCCCAGGGGGTGAAAAGTGTTGTGGCGTAAAAGGGTGTAACTGCCCTCACCACAAGGCGGTGCCAGTAATGATTATCTTGATTGCTCTTACGTTCCTTCTTGGAGTATGGGGCGTGTTATCTGAGAGCGCAGTGTCTATTATTTGGCCAGTACTGCTAGCTGGAATTGGGTTTACGAAGTTAATGAAGGGCAAGTGCAAGTGTTGCTAGTTCAATGAAAGTAGCAACGTTATTTACCGACGGCGGAGCACGGGGGAATCCCGGCCCCGCCGCAATTGGTTTTATATTATCCCAAATGGGGAATGTCCCGCTTGAATATGGCGAGTATATCGGCCATGCAACGAATAATCAGGCAGAGTATCGAGCGTTGCTTGCCGGGCTCACGGAAGCAAAAAAGCAAGGTATTCAAGGTGTGCAATGTTTTTTAGATAGCGAGCTTGTAGTAAAGCAGGTTCGCGGAGAATATCGCGTAAAAAACGACGAGCTCAAAGAGTTGCTCGCAGAAATCAAAAAACTGTTTCCTGCGTTTACCTCCCTTACGTTTCAGCATGTTCCAAGGAGTAAAAATAAAATTGCAGATCGACTCGTCAACGAAGCGCTCGACGCGCAGAAATAACGCAACCCCCGCTTTAGGCGGGGGTTTGCATATATGCTAATGGACTGTAAGCCGGATTCTGTCATTGAAGATAATCATCTGTCTTGTTCTAGTATCGCTACTAGAATCTTTGCCCTCTACCTGACCCGTTTTAAGGCGGGTCGACTTGAGGTTGCACCAGGTGGGGTTTTCACCCCTGTATAGTTACCTATACAGGGCGTGAGCTCTTACCTCACGATTTCACCATTGCTCCTCCGAGGAGGGGCTGTATGTTTCTGTTGCACTATCCCTCCCTTGCTTTTTAGGGCGAGGGGGCAGGCGTTACCTGTCACCCTTTTTGTGGTGTCCGGACTTTCCTCCCTGTTACGGGCGATTATCCATCCATCAGCTTTTATATGGTACCGAAAAAACGCTATTTGTCAATCTGGGCGCCTAGCGTATAATGGATTGCATGAAACGGTCTGAATTGTTTTTCGGGGCGATGCTTGTGCCGATCGACTATATTATGCTTCTTACGGCAGGAGCTGCTGCGTACTACGTTCGCTTGAGCGAACTTGTGCGAGGCCTGCGTCCTGTATTGTTTGAAGTTGATTTGCCATTTTCTCAGTACATGCAGTTAGCGAGCATCGTATCTATTGTTGTTCTATTTGTGTTTGCAACGCAGGGACTCTATGCAATGCGAGTTACTCGAAAAGCATTCGATGAGGTGACGAAAATATTCTCCGGGATATCGTTAGGGCTCATGATTATTATCTTGTTTATTTTCTTACGCGCTGAATTATTCCAATCTCGATTTATTTTAATTATTGCGTATGTGTTTGCGATATTGTTTGTATCCTTTGGTCGAACAATGATTCGTGAATTACAACGAGTTCTTCTGCAGCGCGGCTTGGGGATTCATCGAGTCGTGCTTGCTGGAAATGGTCCTTTTTCAGTAGAGCTTGCGTCACTATTTCGCAAGCGGCCAGAACTTGGATACGTTGTCGTTGGAGAGCTCAGTAATGTTGAGTATAGTTCTCTTGAGGCAATTTATAAGCGTCATGGATTAGACGAGGTGATTCAAACAAACCCGACACTTCCCGATGAAGATAATCTAGTGCTGCTGGATTTTGCGGAGCAGTACAAGATCGATTATAAGTATGTTCCGAATATATTCGAAACTCATGCGATTAACGTTCGATATCGCCAAATCGGGACGATTCCGCTTCTCGAACTATCTCGCACCCCTCTTGATGGCTGGGGAAGAATTGCAAAGCGAAGTATCGATATTATCGGTGCAGTATTGGGGCTTATTATTTTGTCGCCGCTACTTGTGATTACGGCGCTTATTATTAAGAAAAATTCTCCCGGTACGGTATTTTATACGCAAATTCGAGCAGGCAGAAATATGGTTCCATTTGAAATTATCAAATTTAGAAGCATGTATATGGAGTATTGCGTAGGCGCTCAGTATGGGGGGAAGAAGGCGGAAGAAAAATATCAAGAATTAATCGGGAAGGCAAATGAGCGAAAGGGCCCATTGTTTAAGATGAGGAATGATCCGCGAATTACTCCAGTTGGAAAAATTATTCGCAAGCTTCGCATCGACGAACTTCCTCAATTATTTAATGTTTTAAAAGGCGACATGAGCCTGATAGGTCCACGCCCTCATTTGCCGAGCGAGGTTGCGCAATATAGCAAAGTGCATCGCAAGCTTTTCGCTATTAAGCCGGGGATGAGCGGAATGGCGCAGGTGGAAGGAAATGCCGG
Organism: Candidatus Anderseniibacteriota bacterium; assembly: GCA_021414205.1. Classification (GTDB taxonomy): domain Bacteria; phylum Patescibacteriota; class Andersenbacteria; order UBA10190; family UBA10190; genus HO2-45-11b. The sequence continues at coordinate 100,377 of JAIOOW010000002.1, read as the reverse complement.
TCTTGCATTTGAAGAAGAGGCTAAATTAGACATCGCATATATCGAAAACTGGTCATTATGGCTCGATGCCGTGCTGTTGGTAAAAACATTTCTCATTTTGATTTCTGACAAGAACGCGGTGTAATGAATGTATGCGCGTATGCATCGTTCATGACTATTTAACCCATGTTGGCGGAGGGGAACGGGTACTTGAGGCTCTTGCAGAGGCATTTCCTGATGCGCCTATTTTTACGCTTGTGCACGACAAGGAGACTGTTGCACTCGATATAAATCCTCGAAGAATTCGCACGTCGTTTTTACAGCGGTTCCCCGGGGCAAAGCGATCTCATCGATATATTCCGCTTGCGATGATGCCATTTGCTATTGAACAGTTCGATTTTTCCAACTTTGACGTGGTTGTATCCAACACTCATGGATTTGCAAAAGGTATTGTTTTGGGGCCGAATACGATGCATATTTCGTACTGCTTAACTCCTATTCGTTATGCGTGGGATGGAAGCCATAGGTATGTTCGAGAGTTTTCATCAGGAGCGATATTCCAAAAGTTTGCCCCGCTTGCTATTTCATATATTCGAACATGGGACTATTTTGCTTCGCATCGAGTGGATGCATACGTAACGCTGTCTGATTATGTAGCTCGGAGAATTAAAAAATATTATAACGCTGAATCTACTGTTGTGTACCCGCCAGTAGATGTGAATCGATTTTCGATAGGTAGTGGTGAAAAAGAATATTACTTAGTCGTATCCCGGCTTGTACCGTACAAGCGCGTTGACTTGGCGATACAATCAGCAAATGTGTTGGGGATTCCGCTGAAGATCGCAGGAGTTGGTCCGGAGATGGATAGGTTAAAAGAGTTAGCAGGAGATACGGTGGAATTTCTTGGATTTGTTCCAGATGATGACCTTCCGAATCTGTATCGAAATGCAAAAGCGTTGTTATTCCCGCAAGAAGAAGATTTTGGCATTACGCCGCTAGAAGCTGCCGCTTCCGGAATTCCAACTATTGCGTATGGAGCCGGTGGGGCACTTGAAACCGTTGTGGCAAATACAACGGGACTGCTATTTCGTAAGCAGACCGTAGCTTCTCTGTGCGAGGCTATCGTAAAAAGTCAATCTATTGCATGGAATGCGCAGACAATTCGCGAGCATTCATTAGTATTTTCAAAAGAACGCTTTATTGGTGAAATACGAGGTGCTGTTCGGCAAGCTTGGGATCAATTTTGCATGCAATCAAAAATGCTTGCATAATCATATGATATGCATGTAAGTCCTCAAAAAGATGTAGAGCAGTCAATTATGGCATTATGGCGCAATTTGCCCATGATGGTACTTGTCGGCGTACTAGCTTTTGGTATTGCGTATGCGGTTGCGAGTAAAACACCGCCTTCCTATGAGGTTCATTTTTCATATATGATCGCGCAGCAACAGCGCGATGCTTCTCCTGCTTTTCGATATGATGGATATTATTCAATTTCCGGCACTGAACTGTTTTCTGCAACATTGGCATCGCTTATTATGTCCCCGGAGCAAATTGTAAGCGCATACGCTTCTGCAAATATTCCTCTTGCATCTCAGGATCCTATTGATCTTGCAAAGCAGGTGAAGGCCGAAAAGGCGGCGTCTCAGCTCGTTCAGGTAACAGTTGTCGATGCTTCAAAAAGCAATGCTGAAGCATTGGCACGCGCCGTTGATAGCGTTACCCAAAACGCGGTGAGCGACTATAACAAAAAGAATAAAGACACGGCTCAATTTTCTCTTACTCAGACAAATGCCTGGACGGGAACTGTTCGTGTTGCAGTGCTGCCTATCGCGTTAATTACTCTCGTGTTCGCGCTTGCTATAGCTGCGCTTATTGTGCTTTTTTATGAAGCACTTAAAAGGGGTGAGGACTAATTCTATGCATATTGCCATTGATGCACGGTCGTTAATGGAGGGGCGACATACCGGAGTAGAAGAATATACAACCAGAATGATCGATACGCTTTCTCGCGTTCGGCCGCGTCATCACTATCATTTGTTTTACAATGCTGCAAAGGCAGTGCAATTGCCAACGTTTCGAGAAAACGTTTCAGTTCATGCATTTCGCTATCCAAATAAGATATTCAACACATTGCAGCTACTATTCGGTTTTCCAAAATGGGACAAATTGCTGCCGGTTCCAATAGATGTTTTCTTCGTTCCCAATCCTCGGCTGGTTCCCTTGTCGTCAGGAAAGCCGTTCGTTACAGTTGCGCACGATATTTCGTATGAACGGTTTCCGGAATTTTTAACGTGGAAACGAAAAATATGGCATATAGCCATGCAACCAAAGAAGTTATTTCAAAAATCCAGCTATGTTATTGCCGTTTCAGAGCATACGAAAAACGATCTTCAGGAACATTATGGTATTTCTGAAAACAATATTTCTGTTGTATATCCAGGGGTTCCAAGCACTCCGGTTGTGTCGCAGGTTGATTTGCATCGAATTAAAAGTGCGTATCATTTGCCGGAACATTTTATTTTATTTTTTGGTGCGCTCGAGCCGAGAAAAAATATTCCAGCAATTATTGAAGCGTTCTCTGCGATTGCAGACCGCATTCCTCACCATTTAGTATTGGCGGGAGAGAGCGGGTGGAAATCTCGCGAAATTATAGATGCAATCTCGGTGTCGCATTACAAGCACAAGATTCATATGATCGGTTTCGTAGAAGAGCAGGACAAGGGCGCATTATATGCTGCTGCAGACTTATTCATATATCCAAGTTTTTATGAAGGATTCGGCTTTCCGCCTCTTGAGGCGCTATTAGCTGGAACACCGGTAGTCGTTTCGTTTAATTCTTCACTTCCGGAAGTAGTAGGTCAGTGGGCAACGTTAATTGACCCATACAACACTCCCCATTTAGCCTTAGTTCTTGCCGAATTATTGCGCACCCCCAAGCGCGTGCCGCACAACGTTCGTAAGCAGATTTTAGAAAAATACTCGTGGGAACAATCTGCAAGTAAAGTGGCTGATATTTTGGAGAAAGTTGCCTAAAACAGAATAATATTGACAAAATACAATTTATGTAATATTATGATGAAAGTGTTGATGTCTTGATTTTCGGTTTGATAGCACGTTTTTTACAAGGAGAACAGTCGTGCAAGTCCAGAATCAGAGCGTAGGTGGCATTGGTCAATCAGTGCGAACAGTTGGCCTGCAGTTTCGGTTTACGAACGAAGCGTTGATTCCAGCGCTCATTCGTGCATTGCCCGCACAACAAGGTTCGCGGAGTAATTCAGCGACTGGCCAGGAGTTTATAACTCCAACTCAGGATGTCGGTGTTGCTGATGCGTTGGCAGAGCTTGATGGGCTTGGGTACGTCCTGGTGGACGCATTCTACCAGCCGAGGCCAGCAAGCGGTGGAGGCAAGCCTGCGTACATCGTTCGGTTTGTGTTTGCGAGAAAGGAATTCGCCGAACCAAAGCCAGCTTTCATCAACATTCGGGACCAGGTTCGCCTAATGCTCGGGGCGATGCTTCAAGAATCGATGTGGGCAACGCAAGCCTATATCAATCCGTTGTTTGTTGACCATGAGCTTGTCGAAGGTGAGTTTGCCGTCATGGTGAACATGACGGCGCGCACCCCGCTTATTGATCCGGCTACTGGTCGTTCAATTATGGTGTGGCCGCGTGGTGAACGGAGCGGCAAAGCGTCTGACAAAGTCGCCTTGGCAGCAGAAATGGAACTGCGCTTTCTGGCCGATTCGATCGAGCTCCTTCCAGTTCGTTGCGAAGCAGATGTGGCTGCATAAAGGTTGCGCAATTGGAACAGAAATGTTCCCGTACGAACCCTCATTCTCATCATTTGAGAATGCGTGAAGGGGTTCTTTTCTTTTCTAAAAATTCTCGTGATACGCTTTTTCTATGCGTATCGCACTAGACGCCAGGGCATGGAATTGGACAGGGATCGGCCGATATATTCGGAATCTGGCATTTGAATATTATGACAATCAGCGCGGGCACCACTTTACACTACTTGTTCCAGAGGGGCAGGAAGAAGTAATTCGAACCGAATTAGGGGATACGAATAATATATTCGAATATATCGGCGTGGAGCCAAGCTATTATTCTTTGAAAGAACAGACAATGTTTTTGCAGCAATTAGATAACTTGAAAAATATTGACGTAGTTCATTTTGCGCATTTTAATGTCCCGGTGCTATACAAAAAACCATATATCGTAACGATTCATGATATTACACGATTTATTTTTCCTGGGCAGAAACGGCAGTCATTATTGCAGCAAGTTGGGTATGAATACGTGTTTGCAAGTGCGGTAAAGAATGCTCGAAGTGTTATTGCCGTTTCAAAAACAACTGCCCGTGATATGCAATTATTGCCGTTTCAAGCTAAAAAAGTAGATGTTATCTATGAGGGGTTGGAACAGAAATTTTTTCAAGAAATTTCAGAAGATAGCAGGAAAAAAGTTCGCGAGTATATAAACACAAAAAATAACTACATTCTTTTTGTGGGAGTATGGATGAGCCACAAAAATATATTCAGACTTATTGATGCATTTGAGATAGTGTTACAGGCGCACCCTGATACTACGCTTGTTATCACCGGAAAGTATCAAGATGGCTATAGCGATTTGATTGAATATGTGCAAGAAAAAAATCTTGCGAAACATATTGTTTTTCCAGGCTTTGTTCCAGATGAGCTTTTGCCGGCGTTGTATGCAGAGGCAAGTCTTATGGCGTTCCCAAGTTTATATGAGGGGTATGGATTACCGCCACTTGAGGCACAGGCGTGCGGAACGCCCGTCGTTGCTTCAAATGTTTCGAGCATGCCGGAACTGCTTCAAAAGAGCGCTGGGTATGCGAATCCGGAAAGCGCTCATGATATTGCTCGAGGGATAAGCGCCGTATTGGAGGATGATGATTATGCAAATACTCTAAAGCTGCTTGGCCGGCAAAATGCGGAACGTTTTCAGGCAGGCAGTACGGCAGCGGCGCATATACGGGCATACGAGAACGCGCTATAATGAGAGTGTGTACGATATCATTCCGCCCAACGATACTCCGGATCCTTTTCGATATAATTATCGGAAGAAAAAAGATGTGCTTGCAGATAGTGCGAGTAGCAAGGGGAAGTGGCAAAGAAAACCAAGTGGGCGCCACTTTGATATAATCGCAAAAAATAAAGAGAAGGCAAAAAATACATTTTCCAGTGTTGGGGTATTCGGAAACATGCCTATTGCGGAGCGAGATGTCGATTATCGATTCCCTCAATCATCAGGTACTGCAAATTTGAAAGAAAGCGCACCGAGTCTTACTCGAGCGTCGTTGAATCGTGGCGTATCTCTGCCAAGTAGGTCTTCTGTGATGAAGTCGCCAAGCTTATCGCGCATCTCAATGCCGAATATTTCGCATCGAACCCCAGGCCTTATCATCTTGCTTATCGGGTTTACGTTTTTATCGTTTGCAATTTGGAATCTGCAAGCAGCCGGTCGCGGGATGCAGGTGCTTGCATCGGTTGAAAGCAGGGTAAAAAATGCAATCGCTGATATGACGAAAGCAGGATCTGCATTGGCGGATACAGGCAGCGATGCGAGCAAACTCTCGTTTGCATCTGCTGGCGTTGAGTTTGTAACGGCTCAGCATGAAATGGACAGCGCGCTTGCAAGCAATAAAAATATTTTAAGCGTATTGGATGTAACGGGCTCTATTAAATCCGGATCCACTCTTTTGTCTGCCGGTATAAAAATTAGTTCTGCGGGTGAGCATATTGCAAATGCGGTACAGATGATTGGAAAAACAAATACGGGAACATCACTCACCGATGCGATGAAGCTGGCACAGCCGGAACTTGCAAATGCGGAGCAAGATATATCGTCTGCAAATGATCAGCTGGCAGGTGTTTCTACGGGAATGTTGCCCAAGCAGGTAGCAGACCAGGTAATCACGCTAAAAACAGTGTTGCCGAAATTGCTCGCAGTTATTCATCATTTAAATTCCGAAAGCGGAACGTTGCTCACGTTATTGGGCGCAGATCGAGATCGTCAGTATCTGATTATGTTTGCGAACAACGATGAATTGCGCCCAGTGGGCGGGTTTATCGGCAGTACGGCAGTGGTGAATGTTTCAAAGGGCAAGGTTGAAAATATTGATGTGCAAAGCGTTTACGATAGAGATGGGCAATTGAAAACAGTTATTGCGCCGCCAGAACCTCTTACCCCAATTACGGATCGTTGGTATTTGAGGGATTCAAATTGGTTTGTTGATTATAAAAAGGATGCGCAAAAAGCCAGCGACTTCTTGGAGCAGGAAAACGGCCCTACGGTTGATGGAGTGATTTTATTTACACCTGATGTGATAAAAAATTTATTATCAGTAACTGGGCCTATCCATGTTCCTGGGTACGATGTAGATGTGACGGCTGATAATTTTGTGACTGTTACACAAGGAGAGGTTACGTATAATTATGATCATTTGGTAAATAAGCCAAAGCAGTTTCTAGCAGACCTAACTCCAATATTGCTGTCCAAATTATTTGCTTCAGCTGATGATACTGCAAAGCCTGCCGATCGCTTGGCGACTCTTACGGCAATTACGAATTCGCTATCAGACAAAGATATCTTGCTGTATTTCAAGAACGAATCTGCGCAGCAAGAAGTCGAAAATCTGGGTTGGTCTGGGGTAATCCCTCAAGATACTCAAGGATTTTTAATGATCGATAATGCCAATATTGGAGGACACAAGAGCGATCAGTTTGTATCTCAGGAAATAGACACGCGCAATACAGTACTTGCAAACGGAGATGTGGATGTAGTTACTACGATTCGAAGAACCCATCACGGACCTGATGAAAAGATTGATTATCCCTATCCAGCAGGAGAGGATCCGTCTCAAAAAGACAATGTTATATACCAGCGCGTGCTTGTTCCTAAAAACGCAGTACTGCTTGATGCGCAAGGGTTTACGCAAGAAAAAGACGTTCCTCATCCCCTTGTCCCAGATACTACGTTGCAACTAACTGCGGATGCGGATATTGCCTACTGGCAGCAGCAACAGCATGGCGGGATAAACGGGACGACTATTGGCAGCGAATCTGGGTATGCGTATTTTGCAAATTGGCTGGTCACGAAGCCGGGGCAAACATCGGTTGCTCTGTATCATTATAGGATTCCGCATGGAGTTGTTATGCCGAGCCTATTGCATCCTGCTACTTCATATTCGGTTGCGTTGGTAAAACAGCCCGGACAGCAAAGGACGACAATATCTGCAAGTATCGCCTTCCCGAAGGGCTTTAGGATTGTTGATCATGCGCCAGATTCCGGTGTTACTCTTGATTCAGATTCCTCTATCGTTTACCGTGGGGATGAAGCGCGCGACACGTTAGTGGGCGCCGTTGTTGAAAAATAGCGTGTATGTCTCAAACTCATAAGAATTCGAGTAATGGAATGATAGTCTCCGCAGCGCTTTTATTGGGCGTTTCTTCGTTATTGAGTAGGATTGTTGGATTAGTGAGAGATCGGGTGTTTACCTCAACGTTCGGAGCAGGCGATACGTTTGATTCATTTGTCGTTGCATTCCGTATTCCCGATCTTATTTTTAATCTGGTTGTTATCGGAGCATTGTCTGCAGCATTTATTCCGTTGTTCACAGAAAAAATGGTGGCCGGCAAAAAAGGCGAGGAGGATGCTCATCGCTTTGCGCTTTCCATCCTACACTTGATGGGAATCGGGATCGGCTTATTCAGCGTATGCTTTGCGCTATTTGCTCCGCAAATTATCCCGCTTATTGCCCCGGGCTTTGCTGGAGATAAGCTTGCGATGACAGTGATGCTGTCGCGCATCATGGCGCTTCAGCCTATTTTACTGTGCGTGAGTTTCGTCTTTTCTGGAATTTTGAATTCCTATAAAAAGTTTTTTGCATATGCACTAGCCCCTATTTTGTATAATTTGGGGATTATAGCGGGTGCCGTTTATTTTGTTCCATATCTCGGCGTTGCAGGATTAGGTTGGGGTGTGGTCCTCGGGGCATTGCTCCACGCCGGAGTACAATTGCCGAGCGTATTGAAAGTTGGGTTTAAGTGGCAGCCCGTTTTAATATCTTCCTCAAAAGATTTGTTGCAGATTTGGAAAATGATGTTGCCGAGAGTATTCGGGCTCGCGGCGCAGCAGGCGAACTTATTCATCGTGACGATTATAGGATCCGGGCTACTTTCCGGAAGTATTTCAGCGTTTCATCTGGCGAACAATGTTCAATATATTCCTATCGGAATTTTTGGCATTGCGTTTGCTCAGGCGGCATTTCCCACTCTTGCGGAGCAATTTGCTCGTAAAAAAAGAGCAGACTTCCGACATACGATTACAAAGTCATTTCGATATATTATGTTTTTCGTAGTGCCTACATCCGCTCTGTTCTATTTGCTTCGTGCGCAAATTATTCGCGTGCTGTTCGGACACGGCGCATTCAACTGGGCAGATACAACCGCTACATATGAAACATTCGGATTTTTAGTGGTAAGTATTTTTGCGCAGGCGACAATTCCGCTTTTAACTCGAGCATTTTATGCGCAGCAAAATACGAGAGTACCCGTTTTAATTTCTTTGGGCAGTATCGCAATTAACAGCATTATCGCATTTCCGTTCGCGCATATGTACGGCGTGCAGGGGCTTGCGATTGCGTTTTCTGTCTCGACAATTATTCAACTCGCAGTATTGCTTGGTATTCTCCATGTTCATCTGGACGGATTTGATGATAAGAAAGTGCTGCTGAGTATCGGGAAGATGGTTGTTGCAACTATTGTTGCTGCAATCACGACGCAGCTTCTTAAAACTCCGATTGCAAATATGGTAGATATGCAGCGCTTCTGGGGTATTTTAACGCAATTAATTGGAGCATTTGCTGGAGGTATTTTGGTATATATTATTATTTGCATTTTACTGAGGAGCGAGGAGCTGGAAATCATCAAGCGGTATATTCCTCGTAAACTAAAGTTACCAAAGGGTACCGACACCCCGAGATTTTCTGGATTGATTGAATAGTTGCGCGTGAGCGATGATGGGGGTATCGTAAATATGCTCTTTATAAAACTGGTGGTCTCGTGAAATTCGAGCGGCTTGCTATGAATTGCTTAGCGGCGAAACGTAGTGAGTGAATGTCTGAACTCTAAGTTCAGGATGATGAGGATATTCCACACAAGATCTATGTGAAATCTCCTTATGATTCTCCCTAGGCGACTTCGTCGGGTAACATGCGAGGGAATTAGTATGCTGATGAAGGATGTTTGGCATGCTGTACATAGGGTTGTGTACGAGCCCTTTTCCTGCCCTAGGAATCACCTTCGGCGTCCGTCTTCTAGTAAAGAGTCGGGCAGGTGATGAATGAACTGCAGGGGTAATTCTGCGCCATTGAGTAGCTCTTAATGGCTAGAAACACTCACCACTGGTTGAATTGCGAGGAGCTAGCAAGAAGCTACGCTCCTTTTTTATTTGAATAAAAAAGCCGACAGCAGTGTTCTGTGTCGGCATAGCTATGTTGCGAGGATTGGTGGTCAGCGAGGTTGTAAATGTTCGTTTTTAAGCAGCGTCTCAAGATCGGATTCCCATTCGATGTCGTCTGCATCTTGCGATGTCGTATAGACGGTAAGCTCACTTGCGTGGGTCGCAGAGTATATGAGTGCATGGGGGCATCCCGCAGGAACGGTGACGCAGTCATGCTGATGTTGCGCGATGTACGTTGTTGGCACCCCATTATCCCAAATAACAACCTGCAGATGCGTGCTAAGTCCGCGAACCATGTAGGTCTTTTCTTTTCTCCGATGAACATGCACGGGCACGATAGTGCATGGGTAGAGCGTAAGTATTCGAATAGCCGCTAGTCGCGGATGCGGAGAGCTCTTCGAATCCGTTTGGTGTAGAGCGATGACCCCATTGCCAACTGAAGGTTGAACAAATCTGAACGTATGCAGGTTGTCGGCAAACACAGGCAAGTCTCGAATACTCGGAAGTCCACTCATCTTGTTCTCGCAATCTAATTGGAAAGTGAAAGGGCGAACAAAAAACGCGTAGATCAAAAGTAGTTTGAAATAGTGCGCTTGTCAAGAGAGCCATATTATGATATTTTAGGTGAATTGTATGGAAATACGTAATTTTTGCATCATTGCGCATATAGATCATGGAAAGAGCACGCTGGCCGACCGCATGCTTGAGTTAACGCATACCGTTGAAATGAGAAATATGCAGGCGCAGTTGTTGGACTCTATGGAATTGGAGCGCGAAAAAGGAATCACGATTAAACTGCAACCCGTGCGCATGGAGTACAGGGATTATATTTTAAATTTAATCGACACTCCTGGTCACGTGGATTTTCAGTATGAAGTTTCTCGAAGTTTGAAGGCAGTTGAGGGAGCTATTTTATTAGTTGATGCTACGCAAGGCGTGCAAGCTCAAACAGTGTCAAACGTGTATTTTGCACTCGAGCAAAATCTCGAGATTATTCCAGTAATCAATAAAATTGATTTACCCGCAGCAGACGTAGAGGGTGTTACAAAAGAAATTGTGAATTTGCTTGGGGTCGATCCGAAAGACATTTTGCATATTTCTGCGAAGACGGGAAAAGGAGTGATTGAGCTGCTTGATCGAGTATGCGAGAAAGTTCCTCCTGCAAAAACGGAAATAAAAGATAAAAATTTGCGTGCTCTCATTTTCGATTCTGTCTACGACGATTACAAAGGCGTCGTTGCGTATGTACGCGTTGTTGAGGGGGAAATTAAGCAAGGGGAATCAATCACGTTTTTGGGAACAAATGTAGATGATCGTGTTGTTGAGGTTGGCGTATTTAAGCCGCAGTTTACTGCAACAAAATCATTATCTGCGGGCGAGATCGGATATATCGCAACGGGCTTAAAAGATATTCGGCAAGCGCGTGTGGGCGACACAATGACGAAGACGGATCAAAAGCATCTTGTAACACCGCTCCCTGGCTATGCAATTCCTCAGCCAAAAGTGTTCGCTGGGTTATATCCGGTAGACGGAAGTCAATTCCATGTGTTGCGCGAGGCAATGTCGAAATTGGAATTGAACGATGCAAGTATTTCTGTGCATATGGAACGCAGTCATGCGCTCGGCCAGGGCTTTCGGTGTGGATTTTTAGGAATGTTACATTTGGAAATTATTCAAGAACGATTGCGCCGTGAGTTTGGTTTGGATATGGTTGTTACGACCCCAAGCGTGCTCTATCACGTAAAGCTGACTTCTGGAGAGGCGCTTGATGTGCACACTCCCGATGCATTTCCGGATCCCAGCTTCGTAGAAAGTACGGAAGAGCAATGGAGTAAAGCGGATATTCTGTTGCCTGCTAAGTACTTAGGTGCGGTATTCGAAGTTATGCAGCAGCATGAGGGAATTTTAAAAACACAAGAATATTTGGGGACGGATCGCATGCTCTTAAAATATGAATTGCCATTACGAGAGCTTGTTGTCGATTTGTATGACCAGCTAAAATCCGTAACTTCTGGTTATGGGTCTCTTAGTTATGATGTATTAGATTGGCGCCCTGCCGACGTGGTAAAGCTTTCTATTTTATTAAATCATGAGCCAGCCGAAGCACTATCTGTGATTATTCCTCGCCATAAAGCTGAGGCAATTGGTCGAAGTATGGTGGCAAAATTAAAAGACTTGGTTCCTCAGCAGTTATTCGCAGTGCCGATCCAGGCTGCCGTTGGCGGAAAGTTCGTCGCTCGCGAAACGGTCACCGCGATGCGCAAGGACGTGACTGCGAAACTGTACGGAGGGGACGTTACTCGTAAGCGCAAGCTTTTGGATAAACAGAAGAAAGGGAAGAAAAAACTTTCTAAGACAGGTTCCATCGACTTGCCTCCAGAAGCATATATTCAGATTTTGAAGCGATAGGTATAGGATATATCTATGAATGACGATCAAAAACCAGAAAACGACCAAGACAACCCCACTTTATCTCCGGAGGATGCACGCAAATGGGTGGACGATTTGCTTGTTGAACAGCAGGCGGAATAGCAGTACGCTTTATTGAGTATGCCTTTTGAATTCATTCCTACTACGCTCGATGGCGTATTGCTCGTACAGCCAAAAACCTTTCCGGATAATCGAGGCGAGTTTTCTGAATTATTTAAGCAATCTGAATTTACAAAGAATGGAATTACTAAACCGTTTGTACAAACAAATTTTTCGATAAGCAGAAGGGGCGTATTGCGCGGACTTCATTTTCAAGCAGATCCCATGGCCCAGGCAAAGTTAGTCTATGTAGTTTCAGGTTCGGCGTTTGACGTTGCGGTTGATGTTCGAAAAGATTCGCCATTTTACGGTAAGTGGATCTCAATAACCCTTTCAAGCGAAAAGAGAAACATGATTTACATTCCGGAAGGATTTGCTCATGGCTTTCTTGCGTTAGAAGATAATACGAAGCTCATGTACAACTGCACTGCTGAATATTCTCCGGAACATGAGCGCGGTCTTCGTTGGGATGACCCTACGTTGAATATTATGTGGCCGATTTCTAACCCGATTATTGCGGACAGAGATGCGCAATATCCGGCGCTGAGCGATATAGAATAGATTGACATTATACTGCAATAGTGCTATATTATTAATCTGGCTGTTTTTGGCTGATCTCTCCTAAATATAACGAAAGGGGTGCAATCTTGTTTTACAACAATGATCGCGTTCTTCTGCGCGCACTTGATATCGTAAACGGATCGCGCGAATTCTGCTCTCTTTTGCAGGTCGCTTTGGAATTCCTTCATGATGAGCCTGATGATGAGTATGAGGGAATCTATAGATCTGACTTTGAGAGTCGAATACGATTACCTTCCGATGAATTTCATCGTTTTCAGCGCAGGCGGCGTATTGATGAGAGGCGGTGGTTGCAAGCTCGGCGACAGCGAATGCGGTATGTCGAATAGGTTTTACGCACTCTATTTTTGAAAGGTTCCAACCATGCCAAAAGAATTTGATTCAGGTTTGCTGCAACATGCTTATTCGATCGGTGACGGATATTACTTTCTCGTCGAGGGCACAGCTCCTCATGACGGAAAAAAGTATGGATTCGTTACTCGAGGAAAGGGAATGCAAAACGCCGCAACTCGGATCCCGATTCGAATGAAGCTGAAAGATTCTGCGCAGATGCCCAAGGTCCTGCAAGAGGCGCAAAGTCGTGTTGGTGTCGAGGATCGTCCAACATTCGGTGATTATCTTTCTGCTCTTCGAGCTCTGAAATTGTACGATACAGAATTCGAATTGCTCTACGTCGTAATGCCTCGATACGGAAACCTCCTTACTGGCCTTGAGTGCGATGCTCCGGGCGGTACGGCGAAGATCGGTGAAACGCGGCTTGAAGTGGCTGTGCGCGAATTTGATGAAGAGGCGGATCTGACAACGCTTTGCGTATATGACCCCTTCCCATCTTGGATGCAGTTCTCGTCGGGATGCTACGACGAAGTGCAGCGCATCGATTTCGCGCTTGTCACCGGCAAACCAACGAAGTTGGTGGAAGGTGCCACTCGATGGGGAAGCGTTTCTTTGAAGGAATTTCCCAAATGGGTTAGTCGGCAGAATAATCCGGACCATCTGATCGGGTGGGAGACGCACCAGTTCGTTCCAGTCGACGGCAAGGTTGTTCTCGCAACCATGTGGCTCATTCACGACATTGCACTTGCGATGTTGCCCGAGCAAAGATAGTCGCATCGATGCATGCATTCCGCTTGTTGAACGAGTATGTTCGACAAGCGGTTTTTTTATCCCTTTTTTCTTCTTTTGTTCGTGGTATTATGGAAGCATGAATATTGTGATTATTGGTGCAAAGGGCATGCTAGGGAGCATGCTTGCTTCTGTGTTTACAGATGCGAAATCCGTCTTGTTAGACAGGGAAGAAATTGATATTACTAATGCTCAAAGCGTTCGTGAGGTGCTTATGCCGTTGCAGCCAGATGTCATTATAAATGCGGCGGCGTATACCAACGTGGATGCCGCAGAAGAGCATAAAGACGACGCATTTTTAGTAAATGAAACGGGAGTAAAAAATCTTGCTGATGTTGCAAGTATGATGGACGCAACACTGGTCCATTTTAGTACTGATTATGTATTTCCCGGAGATAAACAAGACGGATATAGTGAAGCGGATTCCCCAGGCCCTGCTGTAAACGTATATGGACAATCCAAATTGGCAGGAGAGCGTGCATTGGTTGAAAGCGGGTGCAAGTTTTACTTAGTTAGAACAGCGTGGCTCTACGGCCCAAATGGAAAAAACTTTGTAGATACGATGATTGAGCTTGGGAAGACAAAAAAGAATTTGAGTGTCGTGAATGATCAATTCGGAAGCCCGACATTTACAAAAGACTTGGCGCAATTTGTGAGGAGCCTGTTGGAAAATCAAGAACCGTTTGGAATTTATCATGGTGTAAATACTGGAAGTGCATCGTGGTTTGAGTTTGCTGAAATGATTTTTACAATTGTTCCTGGAATGAAAGTTGATGTGAAGCCTGTTTCATCAGCAGAGTTCCCTCGTCCAGCAAAACGTCCGCAATATAGTATTTTAAAGCACACGAAAGGTCCGGAATTTCGAGATTGGAAAGATGCGTTGCGAGAGTATCTTGCTTGAAAAACCTGAGAAAAGGGACATACTAAAAGAATGATATACAAAAAATTATTTGCGGCGCATACAAACGAGCTACGAGATTTATTGAGAGATTTGGAAAAGTTTCATGAACAATGCTCGCATGCTGCGGAGCATTTGCACGAATCGTTTTCGAAAGGTGGAAGAGTATTTGTTGCGGGCAATGGTGGAAGTGCATCGGAAGCACAGCATTTTGCTGAAGAGTTGATTGGGAGATACCGAACTGATCGCAAGCCGTATCCGGCGATATCGCTTACCGCGGATAGTAATGCTATTACATGCATTGCGAACGATTTCGGATTCGACCAAATTTATTCCCGTCAAATTGAGGCCTTGGGCCAAGAAGGGGATGTATTTGTAGGTCTTTCAACATCTGGTAATTCAGAGAATATTCTCAAGGCCGCAGAAGCTGCTCGGGTAAATGGTATGACCGTTATTGCGATTACGGGAACACAGGGAAAATTAAAAGACATTGCGGACATTGCAATCGAAGCACCTGCTCCCAAGGTCTCAGATAGCAAATATGCCACGGAACGCATGCAAGAATTGCATCTCCATGCAATCCATATGATTTGCGAAACATTTGAAGAAGTTCCTCGATTATCATGAGTATTTCACTTGGTGCTGCGCAATCAATAACATCGAAATTCAAAGGTAAGAAATTGCTGGTTGTTGGAGATGTTTTTCTAGATCGATATGTGTTTGGTGTAGTAGAGCGATTGAACCCCGAAGCTCCCGTGCCTATTTTGCACGCGAAGAAGGAAGAGAATGCCACAGGAGGCGCTGGGAATACGGCAAAAAATGCGGCAATGCTCGGCGCTAGTGTCGTGTGTATCGGCATTGTAGGAAATGACGATATTGGAAATTCTTTAAAAGAAACTGCTCAAAAAGAAGGGTATGAACCGGAATTTATTACAGATGGCAGAATGCCTACGATTGTGAAGAAGAGGTATGTTGTTGGGAGTCAGCAATTGCTTCGCGTTGATCATGAAGAAATTCTTGAAGCAAGCCCTTCTGTCGAGCAGCAAATAGTGGAGGCGATTGCAAAACATACTGATATGGTCGATGGCATTATTGTGTCGGATTATGCAAAAGGTGCAGTGACACAGAAAATTGCCGAAACTATTTTGAATATTATGCGAGAAAAAAATATTCCCCTTATGGTCGATGTGAAGCCATCTCGAGTAACCTACTTTACGGGAGCGACGTACATGTCTCCGAATAAAAAAGAAGCTCATGAATTTTTGGGAATCAATATGCACGACAATGGCGGAAAGAAGGCGCACGAGCTTGCGGAGATGGTTTCGGAGTCGTTCGATACGAATGCGTATCTTACGTTGAGTTCAGAAGGTATGTACGTGAAAGAAAAAGGACAAGTGGGTGTGTATGTTCCGTCGAATTATATTTCTCATAATGAAGTAGTGGATACTTCCGGATGCGGAGATACGGCTGCTGTTACTATCTTGCTTGCAAAGCTCGCGGGAGCAACAAGCGTAGAAGCTGCAGAATTAGGCAATGCGGCAGGTGCTACTGTGGCAAAGAAAACGGGCGCAGTCGGAATAACCGTTGAAGAGTTATTGCATACGATAGAAGATCATCATGAGTAATAAAGTTATTTTTTTGGATCGTGACGGTACTCTGAATGTCGATCATGGGTATGTGAACGAAGCTGACCAATGGCAGTGGTGCGATGGTGCGATTGATGCGTGCAAGCTATTACAAAATGCCAGGTATACGCTTGCAATAGTCACGAATCAATCAGGAATTGCACAGGGCAAGTATACCGTTGAGCAAATGCACAAGCTTCACGAATATATGCTGGCAGAATTTGAAGCGCATGGCGTACATATTGCGATGGTCGCATATTGTCCGCACGATCGCGGACAAAGTGATTGCGATTGCAGAAAGCCGAAGATCGGAATGGCCAAGCAGATTGAGGCGAAGATTGGTGAGATTGATTATGTAAATAGCTGGATTGTGGGCGATAAAGAAGCGGATTTACTGTTCGGGAAAAATGCAGGAACGCACACGGCAATCATCCGAAGTCAGTATTGGGAAGAAGGAAAGTTATCTCAAAAGCCCGACTTGATTGTGGATTCGCTTAAACAAGCGGCGGAAAAAATAGTATGAATTATAAAAAGCAGGTTCCGATTGAAAAGAGCCCGCTTCAAATTTTAGTTACAGAAGATTTTAAAAAATTTGAAAAATTAGTGGGGCCCGTAATGGAGCAAATTAATAAGTCTGTGAAAAGGCGTGCATACACGGAATCTCTTCTGCTAAGCTGGGCTTTTGTGGAACAAATTATGCTTCCCAGTTTAATTAGACAAGTCGCACATAGGCTTTCTTTTAAAAATGTTCCGAAAATAGATGAGCGAGTTCAAGCTTATCAATTAATAAGTTTTTACTTATTTCTTACACATGATTCTCAGCTTTATACAAAACTTTTATATGCAAATAAGTTAAGAAGAGAGATTGTGCATGGTTTGCAGACAAGTGATGACGTGTATAACCTGAACAAGCGTGCTCGGAAAGCCACTAAGTATATTGTAGATGAAATTCTGGGGTTATTTATGGATAGGTTAAGCGGTAAGGTGGCAGTACCAGTTTTGGCTCTTTACTCGAATGGTTGGAATGATTGCAGGGAAGAAACGTTAAAGAGGTTGAATGAATTAAAGCAAAGCGTTGGACAGTTCAGGAGAGAATAATATACTATCTTCCCAAGTTCATAATTTCCGTGTCATACTTACCCCATGACCGAACACTTATGGAGATACGATAAAATATTAACGATTGAACAGGCGAAGCAAAAAGCTGATGAATTGCATGCAGAAGGCAAGAAGCTGGTAACGGTAAATGGCGTATTTGACTTGCTCCAGGCCGGGCATTTGGACTTTTTAGAAGAAGCGAAGCGGCAGGGCGATGTATTGTTCGTTGGTATAAATACAGACAAATCCGTTCATGATAAAAAAGGGCCGGAGCGACCTATTATTCCGCAAGATCAGCGCGCTGCATTATTGGCAGCGCTCGCATGCGTTGATTATGTGGTGATTATGAATGGCGGATACGACGAAGAGCCGCACGGATCATTCTTGCCAGCAATTAAGCCGAATGTTCATGTAAACGGTGACGATCATGGCCAAGCAGAATCGTGGATCGAATACCCTGCAATGCAAGCTGTTGGCGCTACTGCATACGTAGTGAAACGCCGACCGAATTTGTCTACAAGTGAAATAATTGAAAAAATTAAAGCGCTATGATTATTGTTACCGGCGGGGCGGGATTTATCGGAAGTGCAATTGTTGCGGAATTAAATGCGCGTGGGCGTGAAGATATTATTATTGTTGATGATGTTGATGATGTTGATCATGATGAGAAGGAAGATAATATTGCGCATTTGCAATACGATCAGATGATCGGCATTGCAGAATTTCGTGAGCAATTACTGGCAGGAGATTTTGATAATCAAAATATTGAAGCGATTATTCATATGGGTGCGTGCAGTTCTACTACTGAAACGGATTGGAGCTATTTAGAAGATAACAACGTAGAATATTCGAAAGATATTATTAGGTGGTGCCAGTCCCATAATGTTCGCTGTATTTATGCATCTAGTGCAGCAACGTATGGTAATGGCGAGAACGGATACGATGATGATGAAAAATTATTCGATAAGCTGGTGCCTTTAAACTTATATGGCAAGTCGAAATTGCTTGTAGATATTTGGGCGCGCGACGGCAGATTTTTGAATGAAGCCGTGGGCCTTCGATTCTTTAACGTATTCGGGCCGAACGAGTGGCATAAAGAAGAAATGATGAGCGTGGTTGCGAAAAAGTATCCGGATGTTGCAAGTGGAAAAGAAATGACGTTATTTAAGTCATATGAAAAGAAGTATGGAGACGGAGAACAGAAGCGAGACTTCATTTATGTGAAAGATGCAGTGCGTGCAGTGTTGTTTTTCTTGGATCATAAGGAGATTGGTGGCGTGTATAACGTGGGTACTGGGAAGGCGCGTTCATGGCTGGATGTTGCGCGAGCAATGTTTGCGGCAAGTGCTATGCCCGAAAAAATTGAATTTATAGATATGCCAGAGCATATCAAGCACCAGTATCAATATTTTACCCAAGCAGATACGAGCAAGCTTGCCAGTGCGGGATTTGACATATCAGAAAATTATGCTCTAGAAGATGCTATTGCTGAGTATATTCAAGATTATTTGGCTCCCCATAGGCACATTGGGGCCTAAGTGATATAGTGTTTGTATGAAAACACTACAACCAAAGGAGGCAATAGCATACGGATGGAAAACTACTACGAGCAATTTCTTATTCTTTGTAGGAATCATGGCGATTCTTTTTATTGGCGGCAGCCTGGTCCCGAGAATGCTTGGCGGATCTTTCGGTCATGATTATCACACTAGCGCAGCTGGTCTGGGATTAATCGGAGGTATTATAGGCGCATTGATTTCAGCGTATATCCGATTGGGCGTAATGAAGATAAGTTTGAAGGCCGTAGATAAAAAAGAGCTTAAATATGACGATGTCTGGTCTATTAATACTATTTTTTGGCCATATCTTATTGCAAGTATTTTGTTTGGAGTAAGCGTTGCATTAGGATCGATATTGCTTATCGTTCCTGGAATTATGATTGCTATTGCATGGATGTTTTATACGTATCTTATTATCGATAAGGGATTGCAGCCTGTCGAAGCATTGAAGAAAAGTGCTGAAATTACGAAAGGGTACCGATGGCAGCTGTTCGGATTTATGATCGTGCTTGTGCTCATAAATATTGCAGGCGCAATTGTATTGGGAATCGGACTATTATGGACAGTTCCTACTACGATGATCGCTCTTGCACACATGTATCGACAGCTGGTATGAAGGGAATAATTCTCGCAGGCGGATCTGGCACGCGTTTGTACCCGCTTACAAAAGCAATAAGTAAGCAGTTAATGCCGGTATACGACAAGCCGATGGTGTATTATCCACTTTCTGCATTAATGTTGGCCGGAATACAGGAGGTTCTTATTATTTCCACTCCCCATGATTTGCCGATGTTTGAAAATTTGCTCGGAGACGGTTCGCAAATTGGCATGAAATTCTCATATGTTGTTCAAGAAAAACCGAACGGATTGGCTCAAGCTTTCGTATTGGGTAAGGATTTTATAGGTACTGATAACGTGGCATTGATACTCGGGGATAATATTTTTTATGGAAGTAATTTTCAGGAAGTATTGCAAGATGCAAAAAAGGAAGTAGAAGAAAACGGTGGCGGAAGAATCTTTGCGTACCATGTGTCTGACCCTGAGCGATACGGCGTAGTTTCGTTTGACGATGCGGGTAAGGCAATTAGCATTGAGGAAAAACCGGAACATCCGCAATCTCATTACGCAGTTCCGGGCGTGTATTTCTATGACAATACTGTTATTGGGATTGCGGAAAACCTCCAGCCATCTGCTCGCGGAGAATATGAAATCACTGATGTTAACTTGGAATATTTGCAGCAAGGGAAGTTGAACGTATCTGTGCTTAGCCGCGGCACCGCATGGTTGGATACAGGAACGCATCAATCGCTATTGCAAGCGGGCAATTTTGTTCAAATTGTAGAGCAGCGGCAGGGTCTGAAAATAGGGTGTATTGAGGAGGTAGCGTATCGAATGGGATATATTACAAAAGAGCAGCTAGAAGAAATAGCTCAGGGATTACTCAAGAGCGGGTACGGAGCGTATTTATTGGAAGTTGCCAATGAGTAGTTGACAAATTATATATTATAGCGTAAATTGCGAATTATGGATTACAGTATCGTAGTACCGGCACATAACGAAGAGCAATCAATGAAGCCCCTCTATGAGGCTACGAAAAAGGTGTTCGATGGCATGGGTGGGACATGGGAGCTGATTGTTGTCGATGATGGGAGTACTGATAATACCTATGGTGTTATTTCTGCTATTGCGGATACTGATTCGCACGTAAAAATTATCAAACTTCGAAGAAGTTTTGGTCAAACTGCCGGCTGGTCTGCGGGGTTTTCTGCTGCAACGGGCGATATCGTAGTTGTGATGGATGCTGATTTGCAAAATGATCCAGAAGATATTCCAGCCATGATTAAGAAATTGCATGATGAACAGTACGATGTTATCTCTGGGTGGAGAAAAGATAGGAAGGATAAGAGCTCGCTGAAGATCGGGAGCGTTATCGGAAACTGGATTCGCAGGAAGGTGACCGGAGAAAAGATTCACGACCAAGGATGTTCCTTGAAGGTGTATAAAAAAGAAGCATTAGTAGATTTGGAGTTGTACGGAGAAATGCATCGATACATCACGGCGCTTCTTGCGTGGAAGGGCTTTAAGGTTGGCGAAATGGTTGTTCGTCACCATGCGCGCAAATACGGAACAACGAAATATAATATCAGGAAGAAATTGAAAGGGTTCTTGGATTTGCTCATCGTAAAATTCTGGATTCAATATTCTGCTCGACCGATGCACTTCTTCGGAAGTATCGGCGTGGTGTTTATTGGTGCGGGATTTCTGCTCGGTGGAACACTCGGAGTGCTGTGGGTGCTGCAATTAATTAGTTTAAATGGCCGATCTACCCCACTGCTTGCGGTATTGCTTGTCCTGCTCGGATTTCAATTTCTCCTTTCAGGAGTGCTTGCGGATATTGTTGCGCATACGTACTACGCCGAAAAGAAACCCTACTCAGTTGAAAGCACTAAAGGGTTTTAAGGCATGAATCTTCTTTTTATTAACAATGAATTTCCGCCAATTGGCGGAGGGGGCTCTACTGTTACGAAATACGCTATTAAGCATTTAGTTGCAGATGGACACACTGTTACGCTTATAACTTCTCGATACAAAGATTTGCCTCATAGGGAAATTATTGACGGAGCAACTGTCATTCGTATTCCAGCACTTCGAAAGTATAAGGATTATAGCTCGATGATCGAACTTGTTTCGTTTGGGATAAGCGCTCTTGCATACAGCGTATTTTTTACGATGAAATACAAGGTTGATTTCGTATTCGCATTTTTTGCTGTTCCTGCGGGCTGGGTTGCATGGGTGCTATCGTATCTTCGCGGTATTCCGTATGGAGTATATTTTGGCGGGTCCGATATTCCGAATGCAAACCCTTCGCGATTTAAGCATGTGTACCCGCTTCTTACGCCATTGCTCAAAACGATTTGGCGCAGAGCCTCGTTTCGATCGGTGTGTTCTGAAGAGCTGCGCGATTTAGCGAAGCAGGCAGACCCGGAAACGGATTTCCTTTGTATTCCTAATGGCGTGGAAACTTCCAGGTTTGCTCCCATAGATCGTCCTGCAAATCCAAAGGTTAAAATATTGTTTATTGGCAGGCTTATTCCTCGCAAAGGGTTTCATCGTGTTGTTCGAGCATTGCCAAAGGTCCGCAGTCTTGTACGGGTTCCGTTTGAAGTGGAGGTTGTTGGTACCGGGCTATATAGGGAAGAGCTTGATATGCTCGCAGAAGAATTGGGCGTATCTGATTTAATTCGATATGTAGGAATGGTTCCGTATGATCAGTTGGAGAAATCATACCAATATGCGGATATTTTCGTGCTGACTTCTCTTTCTGAAGGCATGCCGTCAGTTATTTTGGAAGCCATGGGATGCGGATTACCTGTTATCGCAAGTAATGTGGGCGGTAACAATGAAATCGTTCATGAAGGGGAGAATGGGTATTTGATCATGGGGGATAATGTTGAAGATCTTGCAGAGAAGCTTTCGAAGCTTATTGATGATTCCGATCTTCGCGATCGTATGGGTAAAAAGAGTCGAGAATATGCGCTTGAGTATGATTGGAAGAATATTATGGGCAAGTATAATGAATTAATTAATCAGTATGGAAAACGATAATTATTTTAAGAATAAAAATGTTTTAATTACCGGCGGCGCCGGCTTTTTGGGTAGCTCGTTGGCAAAGAAACTTGTGTTGCTAGGAGCGCATGTGACGATTCTTGATGCAATGTTTCCTCTGTATGGTGGGAATGCCTTTAATCTTAAACCCATTGAAGATAAGATAGAGTTTATCGAAGGAGATATCCGTAATAAAGAATTGATGGATACGGTCGTATCTGGCAAGGATATTATTTACAATTTTGCAGCACAAATTAGTTATATTGATTCAAAAGATGATCCGTTTACTGATTTAGATTTTAACGGGAAAGGGCATCTTACCGTCTTAGAATCTGCTCGAGCGCATGCTCCGCAGGCTCGAATTTTGTTTTCATCTTCGCGCATGGTCTACGGAAGGATTCTTACAACGCCTGTCGCGGAAACGCATCCTACGGAACCACTCTCTTTGTACGGTATTCATAAGCTGCTTGCAGAAAAATATTACAAATATTATGCGCATACATTTGGTATGGATACGGTTTCTGTTCGTATTCCGAATCCGTACGGCCCAGGACAGCAAATGAAGCATAATAAATACTCCATCGTAGGGTGGTTCGTTCGGCAAGCAATGGAAGGAAAGGAAATTACTATTTTCGGGGACGGGAGCCAGGAACGCGATTATCTGTATATTGACGACATTGTGGACGCTTTTATTGAGCTGACGAAGTATGGTGTTGCAGGCGAAGTGTATAACATTGGCACGCAGGAACGTATGACCTTTGAAGGAATGGTGGACGCGATATTAGCAGAGGTTGGCAGCGGAGTGAAAAAGTATATTCCGTGGCCAGAAAGTTACGAAAAAAACGAGACGGGCAACTACGTTGCTGATACTACGAAGATTGAGCAAATAACGCACTGGAAGCCATCTGTGGGGCTTAAGGAGGGTATTGCCCGCATGGTAGCGTATTACAAGGAAAACAAAGAGCAGTACTGGTAGGTCTTGACTTTTGCCCCAAGACTTGCTATAAGGATTCAAGACGAGTAAGTGGTATTCGTCTTGTGCGTTGTCCTTTGCATGGAGGCTTGAAATGTTGGTGCTAACTCGCGGATTGAAGCAGCAGATTTTGATTGACGGTGGATTGATTACCATTACTGTGCTGGAGGTTCGGGGCGGCAAGGTTCGCTTGGGAATCGAAGCTCCGACGGATGTTCCTGTGCGTCGCAGCGAGCTCGGCCCAGGAGAATCCGAGCAAGTGCCTGTGCAAAAGGTGGCATAGGTTTGAACATTTTTCAGGAGAACGTTTGCCGGTAGTCTACGCATGTAGCTACCGGTCTTTTTTATCTATCGTCTTTTGTTACAAGCCACGTACGAATCAGGTTTGTAGTATTTCCTGCTTGAGTGATGTGAATAAGCGAATTCATATCCTTCGCAATCCATATGTTGTTTTGCGTTTGCTGCGGAAGATCTGCAATTTTTGTTGAGATAACATAATCTCGAGGATCTACTTCGGATAATATAAGATTGGATCCTGTTTGATATACTATATGCGCATTATCAGGGAACCATGACGGGTTTAGGATGGTTGTTGCTAATCGCACAAGCACATGAGATTCATGAATCGGGAGCGTTCTCATTCGTTCGTTGCTGAAGTTATATATATCCAGTTCGCTTGGTGAGGATTGCAGTAGTAATAAAGAACCGTCCGTGGACCATGAGGAGGATAGTACGTGTCCTGATATGGAATTGATTGTGTTGCGAGTATCGACGATAAGCAACTCGCCGGATTCTAGTAGTATGGCAAGGTCGCCATTTACTGATGCTGATATCGATAATGCTCGCTGATTAAGATCTTGAGAAAACGATCCTTTTACAAGCGTATTGTCGATTCGCTGATATATGAGTTGATTATTGGAGAATGTGTATGTATTGCAATTCGAATCTATTATAGCGCTTGTCGATGTTGTGATGTTATAGCGTACGAGTTCATGCTTGCTTGTGAGCGCTAGTATGGATTGATTGTCTGCTGGATCCCACTTCGCGCGCGTATCGGTTGCAGGAAGTACAAATGCGCTTTTCGTTATTGCTTGATTTGAAAATTGCAAAAGAGTGAAGCCTGATTGTTTTGTGCCAATCAGGACGCGGCTGGAATCATTGGACCATACCATTTCTGTAATAGGGGATTTGAATGCAATGCTGTTTGTCTTAAATTTCCCATTTTGGTCCATGAAAAATATTTCGTTTTTGGCATTTACGATTGCGATAATCGATGCATCTGGAGATGTTGCAAATGCTGTTGCGTCAGCTGTAAGTTCGTCGGTATCTTGCGTAGTTGGAATCAGTTTGATGTTGCGGGCATCCGTTGCTTGCATTGGTTTTATTTCTAGCTTTTTTTGCCACGGTTGGTATCCGTCTTTTGCTACCTGCACCTCAACTGTCCCTGGGAGGAGGTTTGGCACAGATCGAGGAACTGTTCCATATGCTGTTCCGTTTATGGATACAACAGCTTTTTTGGGTAACGCATTAATAATCGCAACTCCAACAGGTTCCGGTAAAGAAGTGCTGACGGATCGATAGCCGATAGCGTATAAAACAATTACAGGCGCTATAGCGATAAAAGCTATAAAAGCCACGATTGAAAGTAATCTTCGAATGTTCAGATGCATACGTTAAAAAGCTTATTGAAACTTTGCTCCATAGTATGTATTCTCTACCTATGATTGTAAAGATAGAAGGGCCCGCAAAACTATTTGGAGAAATTGAGGTATATGGGTCAAAAAACGCTTCTTTACCCCTTCTTGCGGCAACGCTATTAACGGAGGACGAGGTCGTATTGCGCAATATGCCGAGGATTTCAGATATTGATCGCGTTGCGGATATATATGCTTCATTGGGCGTTCAAATGCGCCGCGAAGGTGATGTTGTTACGGTGCATGCGCAAAATGTGGATGAGGATCACATTGCGCAAGATTTAGTGGGGCAGCTACGAGGATCCATTTTATTGCTTGGAGCGTTGCTGGGCCGCAAACGCTCTGTTGTTTTGAGACGGCCTGGTGGAGATGTTATTGGCGCTCGACCAATCGATGCGCATCTTGATGCATTTACACAGCTTGGAGCAATTGTTGAGGATGACGGCGAAATGGTGCGTATTGATGGTAAGCATATGCATGCCGGAAATGTCGTGTTGCGAGAATTTTCTGTGACAGCAACGGAAAATGTATTACTTGTTGCCGCAACACTTCCTGGTACTACGACTATTTCTATCGCAGCAACTGAGCCCCATGTTGTTGCGTTGTGTGAATTACTAGAAAAGATGGGGGCAAAAATCGACGGCAAAGGCACTCATACTATTGTTGTTACTGGATCCGAAAAATTGAGCGGCGCAGAATTTACGAATATCCAAGATATGTTGGAGGCTGGATTTTTTATCCTTCTAGCTGCTGCAACGAAGTCAGAGCTTACTGTTAAGAATGTTCCGCTTCAGGATTTATTATTGTTTTTTAAAGTGTGCGATGAGATTGGAATTAAGTATGCGATTTCTGGAAAAGACGTAACCGTCCATCCTGCTGAATTAAAGTCCTTTTCCGTGCAAGCATTGCCATACCCAGGTATTGCTACGGATTTGCAAGCACCATTCGCAGTAATTGCCTGCGTTGCAGAGGGTAATAGCATGATTCATGACCCGATGTATGAAGGCAGGTTTAAGCACATCATGGAATTACAAAAAATGGGTGCTCGTGCCGTCGTGTGCGACCCTCATCGCGTTGTAGTTACAGGGCCTACAAAGCTTACAGGGCGCAGGATACCTGGTCTAGATATTCGTTCAGGCGCTACGCTTGTTATCGCAGGATTGGTTGCAACAGGAGAGACTATCATTGATCAGGCGGAGCATATCGAGCGCGGATATGCTGATTTGGTTGGACGGTTGCAAAAACTGGGCGCAAAGATTACCAAAGCTGAATAATTGGTATGGCATTAACACGCAAAATTGCAATAGATTTAGGGACGACAAATACGCTCATGTATGTTCCGGGCAAGGGGATTGTATTAAACGAGCCTTCTGTTGTTGCGATATCTCAAATAGATAATGCCGTGCTTGCTGTTGGAAACGATGCATATGCTATGCTTGGGCGAACGCCGGAGAATATTATCGTTCATCGCCCATTGAAAGATGGTGTTATCGCTGATTATCGAGTGGCCGAAGCCATGATTCGATATTTATTGAAGAAAATCGGTGCATCAGTGAGATTTTTACGTCCTGAAGTATTAGTTTCTGTTCCTGCGGGCATCACAAGTACGGAACGACGCGCAGTAGTTGATGCTGTAGTATCCGCCGGTGCTAAGGCTGCATATCTTATCAAGGAGCCTATCGCTGCTGCTATCGGTGCGAGCATTCCAATTGGAGAATCTTCCGGACATATGATTGTGGATATCGGAGGAGGTACAACAGAAGCCGCAGTATTGTCGCTAGGCGGTATCGTTGTGGCACATTCTGCCCGTGTTGGAGGTAATGCATTCGACCATGCAATTATTGAGCACATTAAAAAGCGATATGGAATTACAATTGGAGAGCCTACGGCAGAAGCTATTAAAAAAGAAATAGGATCTGCTGTTATCGAAGAAGAATCTCAGCAAATGAGTATTCGTGGAAGGGATCTAGCAAGCGGTCTACCAAAGGAAACGGTTATATCTTCTCATGAGGTAACAGAAGCTCTGCGCGATCCAATCATGGAGGTGTTGCAGGCAATCAAATATGTATTGCAAGATACACCGCCGGAATTAGCATCAGACGTTATAGATAAAGGTATTGTGATTTCTGGAGGAGGAGCATTGCTTAAGAATCTTGATCAAGTGATATCGCATGCAACGCAAGTCCCGGTATATGTTGCAGATGATCCGTTGGTGTGCGTGGTAAAAGGCGCCGGTGCTGCGCTTGAAAATCTCGATCAGTATAAGCGAAGTATTCTCGGGGCCAAGTAATTTGCTTTTTACTTTTCTCTTCGTACAGCCGATAAGAGAAGTACGAGTAATGTAATAATTGTCGCTAGTACAGTGACTGCTATTCCTGGAAGCATGCCTTTCGGAACATATTGAAATGTTAGTTGTGTGGTTCCTGCTGGAATTTGCGTACCCACTTTATTTGCAATATTTTTAGCAGGGTTGCCGCTTACCATCCATCCGTCCGCATAGTTTGCGTTTATTATTGCCGATGACGCAATTGGCGACGTAACGGTGATGATTACTTTATTTGGCGCCCAGGAATTTATTGTAAAGCTGGCGTCATGATTGCTTGGGAATGATACGTAGCTGTTTCCCTCGTCCGTGATAATACTTACTGCCGGGTCCGGCCCAAGTACGGAGCAATACGAAAGCGTCCCATACCCTTTTAAGGTTGCCTCGTATGCTCGAGTATAGTCGACGCCCTCGTATCGTGTTTTGTAATTAAATGGATCGTATTGAATCGGGAATTGCGCCTGTCCAAGAGTAATAGGTTCTTGAGGCAAGACGAATGCTTGTGATGCTAAAGGATAGGCAAGTGACATGAGATCAACTGCTGCAAGTGTTATAAGAATGATTGCTATGTATTTTAAAATTCTGGATTTTTTTTGAAGCCAGTCAATTCCCATCCCGGATAACATGCACAGAGGGATAATGGTAAATAAAATAATTCTTGCTATGTTCGATCTTGGAATAAATGGTACGTGGTCGAAGAATGGTTTTAGGTATGGTCCAAATGATGATCCAAATAATGCAATTGCCCCAGTAATAAGCAGTGCTTGCGCGAATCTATTTTTGCGATGGGTGATAAATCCAAGTAATGCCAGCACAAGCATCACAGGGCCGATGTATGCACCGTATTCATGCCAGCCGCTTCCTTGGTTTGGAATAACATTTTCTACGCCATGTAAGTATCTACCAAGTAAAATTTTATCCATTGATGACAGCGTGTATGCAGAGCTTGCATATGCCTTATCTTGAAATTCGTGTACCCAATAAATCACAGGGATTAATTTTACCGATGCCAACCCCATCGCTAATATTCCCGCTGTAAGGGTGATGAAGATTGCTTTTTTCGGGTTTGATACGAGGAACGGTAAGATAATGAACGCAGCCGTCATATACATGAGCAAATATAATCCGCCCTGGAAAAAGACGAGCGTTAATAAAATGGCCGTTATGACGGTATAGAGGTATTTCTTTTTTAATTCAGATTGGTATGCGATATACCAGGTTAAAAATATCCATGGAATATACATGAACGCCAAAATATTTTGATGGCCCTCGACTATTTCCAGTAAATTAACGGAGCCGAATGCGAGGCCCATTCCTGCTGTGAGTCCGGCAAGTGGCGACATGTTCATCTTTTTTGCTAAAAACAGCATGCCTAAAGCTCCGATTGCAGTTGCGAAATAGATGGAAAGCTTCAGGCCTGCCGGAGTTCCAAAAGCCAATTCGAGTAAGAATAGGGGAGATAATACAGGAAATTCCGGATCGCCTAATGCGGATGTTCCTCCACAGGTAAACGGATTCCATAATGGAAACTGATGAAACTGAGTAATTGTTTGCCACAGATTCGTGTGCATTGAAAAGTAGTAATCCCAGTCGGAAATACCCAATTTGTCTGCGCTGAACCAAAAAGGAGCAAGCGCGATCGGGGTTATGAGTACGAGCAGAATTGCAGATGCGAACCATTTGTATTTTGGCAATAATGCAGCAAGTAATGCTCCGATGCCAAAGATAATCCCTGCCAATGCACCCTGGTATGTTTCAAATGCGAGTGAAGTATCCATACGTCAATGTACTGAATATACAATACTTTCAAAAATTTTATCGTCATTCCCTGCTGCCTTGAATGTTTTTACTACCGTCCAATTCGGATATGGTTTTGAGAATATTTTCTCAGCATTTGTTACTATCATCGTCTTGATAGGATTTTTTGCGAGCCAGTCTTTTTCCATTTGGGGCGTTGGGTTATCTTCAGCAGGAAAGTATATTGCATCAGGATCGAAATATAGACGCGCTGGCAAGTATGCTTGATCGAAACCTATTGGCTGAGGAAGGTTGCGCGCATAACGTGCAGCTCTGTATGTTACAGAATCTAATGCAGTGTCTTGATTTTGCTTATCTATTGCAGTATTTAATTGTTGTCCTAGCATCGTGCTTATTAATAGAAACGGTAGGATAGATGTTATTAATGCGGCGTATGAAAAAAGAAGTTTTTTATTTGGAGCTCTTGCAAGCAATGCTGTGCCGATCATTAGCACAATTAACGGATAAGATTGCTGGTAATGCTTGGGAAATGGATGAAACCATGTTGCAATTCCGATTTGCGACAATAAAACAAGAGCGATAACTACACCTTTCCATTTTGTTTCTATGAAAAATACGGGAATGCTGGCGAGGATAAATCCTGCACTTATCTGCGTAAATAGTCCGCTAAAATTTGCTTTTGCATATACGCTCGCCAGTATCATTCCAGCACTCATGAGCAAGAGAAGCGCTGTTACGATCATTCCAACAGTCTTGTTCTTATTATATCGAATATATGCATACCATCCCCACATGCTGATGATGCCTGATAGTAATGGGACTGATGTGAGTGATAGTCGCTCAAGCTGGCTCCAGGATGCTTTCCACATTGATCCGACTATTCCCCACGTTGCCCCTAGAGAATCTTGGAATGCAAGGAATGAATCTACGGGTTGTAATCGTTCGTCCTGTAGGTATTTCAGATAGAATGGATTATGGTATGCAATAGTGTTTGTTATGAAAAAAGGAAGCACGATTGCAAAAGCTGGTACATACATACTTATAAAACGAACAATGCTTTTTCCGCGCGCTAGCTCATAGGCAAAAGAGCATGATCCAAGTACTGCCGCAAGAACGAATCCCTCTTGGCGAGTCATGGCGGCATATCCTAAGCATAGGCCAAATGCGATACGTATCCAAAGCTTGGACTGCTGCTGATAAGATAAAAAGAATAGATATAGCGCAAGAAGCAATAGCATTGCATATACTGCATACGGTTCCGGCCTCATTGCTGTCCAGATGTAGTCTTTCTGAAATGCGAGAATGGCTGCAGAGCCGATAGCGGGGATCAATGAAGAAGTAAGAGTGCGAGCAATGAGTGCGATTAAAATGATTCCTATTATTCCGGCAGTGCTTGTAATAACGCGCATCACGAATTGATCGTCAAAAGCTCTGGATGCAAACGTTGGAACAAGTAAGAGCGGATATCCTGGGAGTCGTTTTGTGTTTAAGAAGGGATTTTGACCGTGCTGTATCGATTGAGCGATGCCTAAATAGTCGTATGGGTCGCCGCCACTTACGCCTCCGAATTGTGGGATGATCCAGAGCATGATTGCGTATGCAGAAATTGCAATAATAGCCGTTGCTATCCAAAATGCTATGGATCTTTTTGTTGGGAATAATGCGGGAATGCAAACGAGTAGTGCGAATATGCTCACGGGTGCGACATATTTCCAATCGTTTTGACGATTGTGAGCAACTGTGAGTATTGCTCGCCACACAGGAACTTTCTCTATAAGCGCAAGCGATATATCTTCCTTATTGGATCCGAATCGCACTCCAACTGGATTTTGAACGGTAGAGTTTGGAGCAGAGTATTCTATTTTAATCGGGGTATTTGCTGGAATCGGCGTACTTGGAAAATTAATGTATGCAAATTGATCGTCGTGAATATCTATTGGAAGAATCGTTTTTGATACCAGAAGTGTGTTCGATGCTGTATTGAATACAGTCACGGTAACTGGCGTGAGTTGCTTTGCGTGATGGAGATTAACGAGAATTGTACCGATGCCAATAATATTTGATTGCGTAGTAAACGCTTGCGAAGCAGTATGTCCGGTAAATAACGGCGCGTGGGTTGCGTACGAATCAATTCCATAGGAAAGTACCCTGTGCTGAATAACGGGAATAAAAAATATTCCGATGACTACAATCACTATGCCAGGTACTATCCATGCTCGCCAATTCATATTGGTGTAGTATATCAGTATGTTGAAATTAATTGCATACAAATTTCATGTAGCGCTATTTGTCGTATTTCTTGCATTAAACGGCGCATATTTGACCACAATTCCGGGATTAATGGGTGACGAGGCTCATGAAGGTGAGAATGTGTTCCATATGCTGGATCAGAAAAAGATAGAAGTGCTGGGGGAGCGGTCGTATATCGGTGCTGGCATAGACTATGCGCGAGTACCCTTTGTAGTAGTGTTTGGATACACGGCGTTTGCGCTTAGAAGTGTTACGTTTTTGGCATCTGCGCTGTTTTTTATAATCAGCGCATATTTACTTATAAAGTATTTGGGCAAATATCAGAGCTTGACCCCTCTACTATTTCTCACTTTTTCGCCAATATATATCACACAACAACGGCTTGGCTGGGCAGTCACGCTGTTACCGTTGTTTGCTGTTGTAATCATATGGCTGTTGCAATCTTCGTGGAGGCATAAATTCTTACTAGCGGGCCTAGCCGGTGGGCTTGGGCTTGCGAATCATCTATTATTTTTGCCGACGCTTATTGCGATTGTTGTATGCGGAATTATATGTATTGTTCGAAAACCAAAGATGATTATATCTGCATGGCCAATTATTATTGGGTTTATTGCGGGGTTTGCCATGCAGTTTGCTATTATCCAGCTGTATCCGGACGATCAGGGAAGTCAAAAAGCAATTGCAGAAACATTTTCTGATCGTATTTCTACATTTCCATCCTTATTTCCGGAAATAATTTCTGGTTCCTCTTATATAGCATCGTATACGGGCAAAGAACTGTCACCTATTAGCATGGGGATTGTGACAATGTTGCTCAGCGTGCTCGCAGTTATCCCCTTATTCTTTTCAAAACACAGAAAAATCGCATGGATTATTGCGATAGCCCTGATAATTCATATGTTCGTTTTATTACGCATCATCGATCGATTCAGTTTGCGATACATGACTGTATTTGTTATTGGGTTTTGGATGCTTTCGGGTATTGGACTAGAAGCTATTATTGCATTGGTTCGAAAACGCAGCGCTATTGTTGCTACTATAATACCTTGGCTGATATGCACAGCTCTTATTGTGTGGGCGATATTTGGAATTGCCGTTCCGTATTTGAATGCTGGGGGTTCAACAAATCTATTCTCACTTGGTAATCGAACTGACAGCGCCTCTGCGTTAGTCGATACTAGGCAACTATTTGCATGTCTAAGCGGTCTTGGGCCGGTTACTTCTGAAAATGTTCATATTTATAACAGGCTAGAATTTTGGAGCAGGCAGTATTCAGGTATTCAGTTTATGGATGAGGATCATAAAAACCAGGCCAAATACACCGTTGACTATCGCATACAAGGCGACGCGAAGACAGAAATATCGGGAACAATTTGTCCACAACTCATAAATTTCCGCATAACAGAGAGAAAATAAAAACTGTCAAAAACTATTGACACTTTGCATGCCGTATCAGTATGCTAGCTAGCACGATTGGTTTGGTGGCAGCTGTTTTAAAAACGAAGGAAGGAGCTAGATAGAATGTCGAGCGCAGTGCTTCAGAATTCTGATGTTGCGGTAATGAGCTTGGGGAGGGTTAGAATTGAGGTACCGGCTGATCCGAGTAGTATTGAAGAATATATTGCACAGTGGCAAGGAGTGCATTTTTTTGGGGGCGATACACTCGGTCGTATTCCTAAAATCACGATGAAATCGGGGGATTACTCCCTGGTTCAGGTGATGGGGGATTTTAACTCTTGGGGCGAACTGCGGGCTCGTACGAATATGCAACGCTTGAAGCCAGCTCCCTGGGAATTGCTGTGCCCATTAATGCAGAATGAATTGTTTATTGCACTTGGAGTATGCTCGGGAGTTGCGGTCGATAATCGAATTGTTTTTTTGAGTCGACAAGGAGCTATCTCCTTGGTGGATGCTGAGGATGAATTGCGACGCATGGCGCACTTGTTTACTCATCATGACCCTACGAGCAGGGTTCCTGATCAACGATTCGGCGCGTTGTTTTACATCTAGCAGTTGATGTTGCGTTAATATGCTCCTGCAAGCATGGAAAGTTCCAGCTTGCAGGAGCTTCTTTTTTTTATGGTACACTTTTTGCATGATTTTAGCGTTGTTAAAACGGCATAAAATAGACGCATATTTGGCAGTCGGATTGTTTCTTATTGCTTTTTTGCCGAGAGTATTGGGTTTGGGAACGTTTTTAACCGCAGATGAAAAAAATTGGATAGGCAGGTCGTATGAATTCGTACGCGCATTTCATGATTTGCGGTTTAACGACATGTTGCAGACGACTCATCCAGGCGTTACGACGCTGTGGGCATCTGGCCTTGCCGTCATGTTTAAGTCAGCCGTTTCCCATGTTCAATTTGCGGATACGAATTTAATCTATTTTGTGAAAATTACCCAATTTTCTATCGCATTATTAAACTCGCTGGCAATCCCGGCAATCTTTGTATTGTTGCTACTCATTCTAAGGAATCGTTTTCTTGCTGTTTTGGCGACACTCTTTATTACACTTGATCCGTTTATTATTGGATACTCGAGAGTGGTCCACGTAGACGTGCTTATGGGTGGCTTTTTAACGCTTGCTGTGCTGGCGAGCATGCTCTATGCGCGCTACCTTACTCGCCCGTGGCTTATCGCAAGCGCCGTGCTTTCCGTGCTGGCGATTCTTACGAAAATACCTGCCATATTTATTTTGCCATTCATTATTGTTGCGTTAGCTGTATATCATCCGAAAAAGATGATTTCGTGGCCATTTTTACGCGATAGAATTCGAGATGCTGTTACGTGGGTGCTGATGGGCGTAGTTATTACGCTTCTTATTTGGCCTGCATTGTTATGGGTGCCAAATCCTTCTGGGAATGTATTGGAGTTGAAGCGTGATATTTCAGATGCCGTGGTTACTCCGCACGATTCTGAGGAAGATTACAATCTTGATCCAATGCATTATCCATATGCGTTGCTTGACCGATCGAATCCAGTAACGCTCGTCTTCGGAATCATAGGGCTTGCTGGGGTGATTGTTTTGGTGTCAAAAAAGAAAATGCCGAAAGAAATGCTATTAATAGCTGTATATCTTATCGGATTCACGATTATGATGACGCTGGGCGCAAAGAAGGGGGATCGCTATGTGTTAGCGGCATTTTTCGCATTAGACATACTAGCTGCATATGGAGTTATGTGGATAGCGTCTGTTATCCCGGACCTGATCCGGAACCCACGTCTGGATTCTCGCCTTCGCGGGAATGACAAGATAGCTGCTTTCATCTGTGTTGTTTACCTTGCCACTGTCATCATTTCCTACCATCCGTACGAAATCGCTTATAGTAATCCGTTTTTTAGGGATAATTTGAGTCAGGAATTAGGATGGGGAGAGGGGCTCGATCAAGTTGCTGCCTGGTTGAATGCAAACCATCCTGATGCAGTTGTGGTTTCGTGGTATCCGGAAGAGTTAGGGACATTCACGTCTGCTACGGTGCTGCATATTAATGCTCACACGCAGAATCCTGTGCAATTTATTGTTCTGTACCAGAATATGTTTGGACGAGCGCCAAGTTATTACTCTAATGATTTCATTGATGAATATTATAAGAAGCAAATCCCGGTATACGTTGTAAAAGTTGCGGGGAAAGAATATGCATGGGTGTATGCGAAGCCGAGCTATACCAGCACGCTTGGAAATCTTGATGCAAGTACGATTGGTATACAGGAAGTAAACGTGGATCATAATAACCTCGCAGGCTTCCAATTTTTGCCAGCGACTCATTTTGGAAAGTCCGATACCGGTTCGTTTGTCATGAGTGTTTCGAAGACTCTGAACGGCCCCGCATTATTTACGAAAAATATTTCAGTTACCGACGTAAAAGATACGCAATGGGAGCAAGTGCTATTTCCGGATTCTGTACAGGTTGCAAAAGGCGATCATCTATTTGTAAGTATTCGAGGGGCTGGAACCACAGACCCGTACCCTTCTATTAGATATTCTCAAGCAGATATTCGTACAACGCCGATTTATATTTCTCGAACAGGTAATCCGCTTGAAGCGAAGCAGAAAACAGGAACAATGGCTGTTCAGCTGCTTTACCACGATACTCAGGATAAAATTTCTACAGAACTAGAGGAGAAATTGCTGAAATAAGTATTATTTTTTTCGCACCAATCCGCTAGAGTAGATCGCAATACAGATAACGATGCCTATTATGGTAAGTATTTCCGCTTTCTTCGTAGCAGGTGATGAGTATCTAAACGATACAACGTGCGATCCTGCAGGTACTTGGGCTGCCTTGAACATAGTATCCGCTTTCATCTGAGGGGCTGGTTTATCGTCGATGTATGTTTGCCATTGCGGAAGAGTAGCGTCATTGAGTACGAGATATGCCGTTTTATTTGTGTCTACATGTACATCCACGCGCGTTTCTGAGTATTTGGTAATAGTTGCAGATGCTTGCATGGTAATATTTGGCTGATTATCTGTCAGATCTGGAGGCGTTGGTGCGGAAATGTATACAAGAGATTTAGGATCGAGCTTTGGGTCTCGCATTAGTGCTCTTGTGTCGTCGTCGGCTGCTATAAATTGTGCATGAGGAACCATAAATGCTTTAGGGTATGCATTTGTATTCTCGTACAGTCGAACGTTATTATCCCCTGTGTCAGCCGTATCGACAACTTTGTATCCAGCATCAACCATTGGGTCGTTTGTTTGTCCATAATCAAGCGATTGCGTAAAGTGCGTAATGCCTACTAAGTTTACGAGCGATCTGTTGCGCGTTAGGGCGTGAATACCATCTCCATCGAATGCGTCGGAGTCGTTTGCAAAGAATCCGTCTACGAATGCGCGATATGGCCTAATCGATAATGCTCCAATCCAGCGCGCACTTGAAGCCCCTGCAAGCGCTTGCATGTTGCGCACAAGCAATGAGTTTTCCAAGTCATTTTTAAGCGGATATTGAGCAGTGTATTGAACGCTAAGCGGCTTTTTGGATTCTGTAATTTGCCGCGGTGAGGGCTTCTGTACTCTCATAAAGTATACGTTTGATTGGCTGTTAATGCTCGGGCTTACAAACACCTTCATATTAGTAGTTTCGTCGCTGGTAAAGGAAAGCATGAGGTTTTGCTGATCGCTTTGCGGTATCTGCGGGAAGCAGATTGTTTGGTCCGTATTTTTAAATGCATCTTCTGAAGAAATGCTTGTTTGATACCAAATTGTTCCGTCGAAGCCGGATCGAAGCATTACCGTAAGATGCGTTACCTGAGCAGAGTCGGATTGGATAGGCACTACTAAGCAGGACAAGTTAGGTCGCAATACTTGAAGAGGTTGAAACACTGAAAACTTCGGAGAGATATAATCCGAGAGCGTAATTTTTACATGAGGGTTTCCTGTAACGGGAAGGTGTTCCGCCGCATATAATCGAGCGGGCAGGCCAGTTGCTATTTTGAATTGAGAGAGGTCTGCTATGAACGGAGAAGTGCTGAGCGCCTCGTGGGTCGAAACTCTAGGATTGTAATTCCATCCGTAGGCAAGTAACGTGACTGCTGCAACGACCGGGATAGCCCAAAGTATTTTTCTTGAAAAAAATGATGCGATTACTGTAGTAATGCCAGTAATGATGAGCCAGATGGTGATGTGGTGTAAGGATGCTAGTTCTTGAAGATGAGGAAACGCGTTCGCGTCCTGCGTTGCATACATCCAGAATGGCGCAGCTATTAAAAGTACTGGGGTAATAATTCCCACGGCAATTCGCAGTGTTTTTGATAATGCGGTTCCTGATACTTGTTCTATGATGTCTTGCAGTCCGGCAACGGCAAGGAGGAGTATTCCTATATCAAAGAAGAAGACGAATCTGCCAACAACCCCTACGGTTTGAATATAGTGATTGTCTACTAAGTAGTGATATATGAACGAGTATTGGCCCAACACGAGCGCTATACCAGTGATAACTAATATAATGCCTGCGATTCGTTCAACCTTTCTTTTCTTCCACGATGTTAGGGCAATTCCGGCAAGCATGATAGGAATAATTCCTGTATATGCTGCAAGCTCCTGGAAGCCCTTCGGGCCGTTATAGTGGTCATGATCGCCAAAGAAGTATGGAAATAGCAGCGTAATTGTTTCGTATGGCGGGTAACTGAATTCAAACAGTTCAGTATACGGCAATCCGCCAGCGCGTTCTGTTTCCGGCACGAATTCTTGCAACGGCAGAATTGCTAAAGCGGAAAGGCAGAAGCCTAAAATTCCAGCAAAAATAGTAAGTGCAATTTTTTTACCAGCTCCTTTTATATTATGTTTGATAGTTGGAATAAATGTTGTGAGACCGATAACCCCTGCTATGAAAAAGACGTAGGCCACAACTTGCGGCTGTCCGCTCATTGCAACAGCAGCTGCAGTAATGGCAATAGTTGCTGAATTTTTAAGCGTGGCTTTGGCAAGAAAAATATCTATGGTAATAAGCAGTAATGGCAACAGCATAGTGCTGGTATAAAAATTCACATGGTTCAAGTGGCCAATCATGAACCCGCAATACGCAAACAAAATTGCTCCTAGGCTAGCTGCTGCAGGGTGAAATAATCTTCTGCGCAAGTATGCGTACATGCTTACGCTGCCGATTAAGAAATAAATAACCACAGATGCTTGAAGAAGTATTAAAGGCGGGACGTATAAAGCTCTGAGCAGTACGTGTACGGGTGTGAAAAATCCTAATTGCCCCCACTCCAAAAGAGGCTGGCCGAATCCGAACTCATTGCTCCATAGCGGCAATTGCCAGTGGTGCTGAAACTGCGCGTAGATTGTTTCGATGGGGTAGTAGATGATTTTTAAATCATCTAAGAAATACATTTGTTGACCGGAAATAATAGGGCTGAAAAATGTCAGCCAGGTGATAAGTACGAGTCCGATTCCGATAAATTGAGGCTTGATAGTCATTAGGTTATTTTTCGCTTTCTGGATAATACGGAACTATACCCGTCATATTAATAATAACATCACCCTGCTCTTTTTTTTCAGGCATTGTTGCTGCATATATAATATCTGCGTTCGGATTTTTTGCATACAGTCTAAATAGATATGCGTTTAAGCTCGTTTCTTGATCAGGGACGATGCCTATAAGAATAATCCTTTTTTCTTGCGGCGTATTTATTTCTTCATGAAGTAATTGTTGATATGCATATTGTGTATATGCAGATTGTTCGCGGAAAAATCGGGTAAGCTCCGGGTTTCGCGCTGTGATAAATCCGTACATACATACGATAATGCATAGCGCATACCAACTAATAGGTAATTTTTTAGGAATAATACGCTGTAAGATAGTGACAATGACCAGGCTTATTCCGAATATAGATAATGTCAACCACCGAGAACGCCAATCGCTTGTAAAAAGGAGAAACGGCCCAATAAATACTATCCACCATGTGTAGCTCAACAACAATATATTTCTCGTTTGTTTATTCTTCCAATATATAATGATGCTCGCTATCGCTATCCCGATAATAACCACTCCCGGGTAGTATGGCCCTGCAGTTTTGAGCCTCCAAAGCTCTAGTTTATTTGATAAAAAGGATTCCAAATTATTTGTAGATGCATATTGGGGCCATAATCGCTGCTCCGCGGTAAAGCTGGTATATACAACGATATTTCGAATAATATTTATGGGGTTTGCCGAGAGCGCATATGTTTTGTCTGTATGCTTATGTTCGGGGAGTGTTGGGTCTCCAAGTACTGCGGTATTTATGACGAGGAAAATACCGGCCATCAGTATGTATGGCAATATGTTTGTCACTATTTGCTTTACTTTCGTTCTAGAACTACCCGATACAAGTTCAATGCCCGCCAGCGCAATTGGTAGAACGATCACATATTCTTTTGAGAATAACGCAATGCCAAACGAAGCGATACTGGCATACACTATTTTTGTATTTCGCGAATCTTTCCATTTGAAATAGAGAACAACTGACAACATTGCAAACAATGAAGCCAATAAATCCTGTACAGAACTCCACCAGTATAAAAGTCCGAGTTTGGAACTGTGAGACATCCATAGAGCAACCGCGAGCAAGCTTGCGGGGCGAGATGCGGTTATGCGACTTGCTATCGCAAATAAACAACATGCTATTCCTGAGAACAGTGAAATATTTAAGAAATAATACAGACTAGCATTGGGTGGAAAAATAAGATGGAGTGCAAGGGGGTATAGTGAAAAGCTTATCGGTCGGTAAAAATCGAAACCAAACTGAGATGCTGGATCTGAGTCTGTATATCTATGAGGAGTAAGGAGTAATAATGGATTGTGCTGCCACAACTGGGCGACTCGAACAAGGATGGGTACATCGTCACTATAAAAAAATAAATGCGTGGCGGGCCAGTATATTACAAGCGATGCAATAATTATGATCGCAAAGTATGCATATTTTTTTCTATCTCGCGTTACTATGACCTCTCTGCTGGCCGGGGCTTTGAAGGAATTTTTCCGTATGAGAAAAATTGCAGCTGCACATATCATGACCCCAAGCCATAATCCTCTTTGATGGGGGAGTAAAAGCCAGCGAGTTAATTGTAGTGCTATAGTCGGTCGTTCATATTCAATTAATCCTAACGATCCTTGTTTTATAACTCCTGCTTGAGTGACAACGCTTGTTGGATCTAATGTGGCATCCGATTGATACGCAATTTTTATTGCATGCGTCTTCGTGAGTTCTTCTGCGCTGATAGTAATACTGTATCGTTGCCCCGCGCTCATTGCTTGGCGAGGGATGGGTACGTGTCCCAAGCTTTTAACTGGCACGTCTCGCTGCAAAACAATGCGATCATTGGCAATATCGCGCAGTGCTACATGGGCGGTTGCTTCTGGGTTTGAAGATTCTGCATACACCCCAACAGCAGACAGCCCGCGAGACAGTGCCGTGAATTGCTCTGTGAGTGGATACGAGGCGAATACTTGGTGCTTATGGATAGAATCTGGCGTTCTAGGGGGTAATTGGTGTTCCTGGGCGCGCATACTGAATAGGGCGCATGCGGAAAGCCCAATAATCGCAAATATCGCTAGTTTAGCCTGTTTTTTGATGTTTCTCATTAATACTACAGTAGCATGCATACTTACCCACAAAAAACTTGACAAATATGAATATATAGGCAATAATGATACGTTTTATATGACTAATCGATATTATCTTCTATTTCCCGTGCTCGTCTCCTTTATGGCGGGAGTCTTTTTCGTGGATTTTATGTATAAAGACGTGCCAAGAACGCAGGTTGCTATCGAAAAAAGTCCTTCTGAAATACAGACTCAGACAAGCTTGTTGCAGTGCCAAGCATTAGCAAAGACAATCGTGAACTACGATGCGCAGATTATTGGCTCTACGAACGACTTATTATATTCGGAAGATTCGTTATATAACCATAAACAGCCGACTTATCCGGATCGATTGCAGGACATATATAACCTGCAGGACCAGAGACAGCCTGTTCTTGATTCCATTAACAACCTTTTGAAGCAAGAGAGTTAAGAGGCATACTACAACCATGCGTAGTGCGTGGTATGTATTTTTCGTTGTTTTGATAGTATTCGTATTTCTATACGCCTGGTACTTGCCTGCAAATAATACGAAACAACTTATTCTCGATTTGCCCGCGAATGGGGTAAGTAAGAGTATTGCAGTTACGAATGATACGAAGATAGACCAGGAGATTACGTTAGAGCAATCTGCAAATAGCATAGAATTGCCAGTGTATATTGGACAGCCTAGCGAATCCGGAATAATTCATCTCACTGTTCTTAAAGATAGCAAGGTTATTACGCAGCAGGATCAGTATATTTCTTCAGATGTTATATTTGCGTTGCCTGGTTCGGGAATTTCTGGGGATATTACGCTTGAATTTGTATTTTCTGGAATAGAAAAGACTAGAGATATTGCCCTTGCTACTGCATTTGGAAAATATGCGAATTTATCTGGAACGGTTACGCAATATGCGTTACAAGGCAGTCAGTGGAAAGTACTTGATACTCGACATGGGAACATTGCGCTGACGCTGTACCATGATCCGCAGAAGAATCATGTTCTTGCAATGTTAAAGTCATCTGTAGTGCCAATAATCGGAATAATCGTATTGATAATTCTATGCGCAAAGAATTTGTAGTTATTTCATTCGTAGGGCTGTTGCTTGCGGGAATCGCAACAGCTTCGTTGTATGATCACCCGAACTATATAAGTAATCACGGGGACGTAAACAGGGGCCTTATATATAACGCAATTGCGAAGCGAGATATACTCAGCGGCCATTTGCCTGCTTGGAATCAATACGTTTGCGGAGGCATGCCGCTTATTGGAGACTTGGAATCGTGGTTTCTGCACCCGATATTTTTTCTGACCATTCCGTTTTCTGAGGTATTGGCGATGAAGATAGCGTATACACTCGTACTCCTCAGTTCGTTTATAGGCTTTTATGTATTTGCTCGAATCATTTTAAAATTCAAGATTGCAGGGGCTGTGTTATTTGCAATCATTTTAGCGTTTAGCGGATATGTGTCAGCGCATTTGGCAGAAGGGTATTATGTGTGGGTTGCGAGCGCGTATGTCCCGTGGTTTTTATTATTCGCGATGTTGGCGTTGAAAAATTTGAAATTCATTCCTCTTGCTGGATTAATGCTGGCGTTCATGTTCGGTGCTGGAAGTATGCATTTGGCCGTATATAGCATGTTGTTTATGGGAATCATGTATGCATTCCCCATTGTTAAAAACAAGTTTTTCCGACGCGTCGCAATTTGGATGGCGATGGGTATATTTTTCATAATTCTATCTGCCGCAAAGCTTCTCCCGGCGCTTTCTCTCCTTACGGCAATAAGTTCTCGGGAAGGATTTGCGCCAGCACTCACAATGCTTCCTGAGATACTTTTTGGAAGGGGCTTGTTAGGGCCTGTTATAAGCGCAGGGCAAACAATTCGATGGGGAGAATTTGATGCATATATCGGGGTTGTGGCGGGCGTTCTGACTTTATTTGGCGCTTTCATGCTTCGTAAAAAGATATGGCAGGAATATAGATCGTTCTTGGTTGCAAGTATCGTGATGGCTATTATTGCTTTTCTTCCGTTGCCTATTACTCATGGATTTATAAGCCACATATTTGACTTATTCCGTATGCCTAGCAGGGTGTTGTTGTTTAGTGTATTTGGAATTGCGCTTGTTGCTGGGTATACGATTGATACTATATCTTCATCTCGAATTAAGATTGGAATAAAATCGTTGATAATTTTTGTCATTACATTAGATCTTGTTTCAAACGACGCAACACTCTTCTCTAGAACATTTACTGTTCCTCTTCCGGAAATGCACACTGAAACAACGTTTCGGAGAGTAAGTCATGCATATACTTCTGGTGATGAAGCGTATTATCGCGCAGTCTATATAGATTATTTGGAAAATAGGGGAACGAATGATGTGTGCAGGTTCTACCAGATGGGGCCGTATTCTCGGGCAATTGATGAAACGGATCCGAGATATATTTCTCGCGGAGAAGTATACGCGGATGATGCAAATGCCGGAACTATTTCATATAGCATGAATGCCAGAAGTGAATATAGTATTCATGCGAATATTCAGTCAGCGACACGGGTTATTATAAATCAGAATTATTACCCTGGGTGGACAGCAAGTTCAGGGGGTGCAGTTGAAAATTACCATGGCGTTATTGCTATCCCTGTCGCAGTTGGAATACATGATATTACGTTGAGGTACAATCCCAATACGGTGTATTGGGGAGTGGTTATTTCTTTGATTGGTTGCCTAGTGGGAGGTATGTTATGGTGGCCAAAAAAACGCCAACTGAACTAAAATAGATATTTTACTATCCCAAGAATTCCTTGCTTCCAGGGGACTCTATGCGATACTCCGCTCTTATTTTGAAAATCAGCGAGGTGTGCAATATACCAATCATAATTCTTAACAAGGGCTTGCTTATTCGAGAATTTTGGAGCATAGCCTAATTGCTTTTCCGCCTTCTCAATAGATACGAACGAATCTACTGAGGCTGTTTCGTATACCCATTTATACAGTGGCGAAATATGCAGTGCCTCTAATAGTCGAAGCGTCCAAATCATAGGAGATGCGGGAAAGCCAATAATCTTTTTGCCATGGCCAGCCTTGTCTAACACTGCTTGGTAATCTTCTTTCATAGTCGTATATTCTTTTGCTCCGATATTATATGTATCGTTTGCAACGGATTCTTCTTGGGTGATGCATAAGTAGATTGCATCGCACAAATCATCTACATCAAGAAGCTGGTATTTGTTATTTCCCATGCCAATCATGGGGAAGTTGTGGCCTGTTAATGCCCAGTCATAGAACAGCGCGAATACTCCGAGTCGTTCTGGTCCTACGAATGATTTTGGGCGGATAATGGAAACGCATTTTCCTTGGGATCGGAATTTTTCACACTCTTGTTCCGCTAATATTTTTGCTTCGCCGTATGCGCCAACTCCTTGAAGCGTATCCGTTTCATAGAGCGGATGATGATCTGGGATTCCGTATACTGCAGTAGAAGAGATATGTACAACGCGTTGTGCGCCATGTTCGAATGCAGAAGTTAATACGTTTCTCGTGCCGTCTACGTCCGTTGAGTAAATGTCCTCTTTGGAATACAGCGGGAGCGCTGCAGCGCAATGGACGACAATATCTACCCCGGACATAGCTGCATCCAGATCAGCTTTATTTCTGATATCTTTTGTAACAACTTGAATTTTGTTTTTTTCTGGATAATCGAAATCGGCAATATCGTATGAAATTACTTCATGGCCCTTGCCAAGTAAGTATCTCGTTAGATTTATGCCCAAAAACCCTGCTCCGCCTGTAATAAGAATTTTCATATATCTGCAGTATACACAAGATGTAGTATGATGAAAGCATGGGGATTTTATCGCTGTATGAGGGAATATTGGATTCCATACATAAAAGGATTTTTGGCGTAACGATGGGTCCAAAGACAATTGAGTTCTTGAAGCAATTGCACTGGTCGATGATCGGGGGAGTTGTTGCTGCTATTATTTCGTTTACCGTTTCAGTTTGGGCCGGTCGTGTTCTTGGAACAGATCAATATGGGCAATATAGTTTCGCAGTAGCAACAGCTCAACTCATTGCACTGTTTATTACGTGGAGTTTTGAGATTGCCATTGTGCGCGCGCTTGCATTTACGAGGGAAGATGTGTCGAGTCAAAATTATATTATTTCTTCCGCGATTTTATTTTTAATTATCACTATCGTATTGGCTAACCTTGTTTCGTATCTTCTGCCTTTCCCTTTTTTGAAAGGGATTGTTATGGCGTTCGCAACAGTGCTTGCTATTAAGCAACTATTCGATGGAATGATGCGCGGATTAGGACTATTCGGTTACCAGGCAGTTGGAAAAGTTATTGAGG
Organism: Candidatus Anderseniibacteriota bacterium; assembly: GCA_021414205.1. Classification (GTDB taxonomy): domain Bacteria; phylum Patescibacteriota; class Andersenbacteria; order UBA10190; family UBA10190; genus HO2-45-11b. Next base: position 55,496 of record JAIOOW010000002.1, on the reverse strand, counting down.
AATGTATGGTGCTGGGCGTATTTGCGTTTATGGCGTACGCAGGGCTGCACTCATATACATATTACATGCTTGCCACGCTTCTTGGCGGATTCTGTCTTATTCTGTGGTATTCGCTACGGATTCGATTTGACGCGTCCTTTAAGCAAATTTCGCACTCCGCGTTTCAGGTATTGTGGACGTATGGATCACGCGCAATCATTTGGCTTGTATTATCAACCGTACTGGGGTTTGCGGCCAAGTTCATTATTAAATACGAGCTCGGGAATCAATTTCTTGGACAGTTTGCCGCGTATAATATGGTTTCAATTACCGTCATGACGTTCTTGGGCGGATTAATTGCTAACGTATTTTTCCCTGTTGCAGTGCAAGAGGGGGATAGTGAAGAAATGTGGAAACGAATGCGCAAGGGGACGATTGTTGGAGCTTTGCCATTATTAATTGCTGGTATTTTTATCACGAATACGGCGGTGGCCTTATATGGGGATGCGTACTATCTGTCGTTTTGGTTCGGCGCCGGGATGGCCGTCATTGCTGTTATTCAATTTTTTACCGGAATGTATTGGTGGGCTATCGCAAGCGATGGCGTGAGTGGCGTCCGGTATATGGCGTTTCATAGCGCAGTAGGCGGACTTATATTCGTAGCTGCTCTGGCGACGCTTCTTCATAGGTACATGCTGTGGGGCATTATCATGAGTTATGGCCTATGGAGTTTGTATGCTTGCGCTGTTATTTATAGATGGCGCGTAGTGTTAAAGCGCTAAGCTCTTTCTTCTCGTATTATGAAGATTCGATATTGGTTATTTGGATCACTATCTGTTTTGTATTGGGGTGTTGTAGTATGGGCAGCAGTTGTATACTCCTTCATATCTCACGATGTCATTTTTTTAAACATTCAAGCAGCCCAGTTGCCGCGGCTTTCGCACCTAGTGTTTGCCCAATTTACTGCCACGCAAACATTGCGTTGGGATACGCCCACTTCTATTACCCGCATAGAGATTCCTTTGTATGTTCCCAGCAATTCTGAACAAATTTTAATTAAGCTGTATCAGAATAAGCAACTTGTTACTTGGTGGAAATATCAAGCACCATCTAGCGATAGTGGCGTGGTATTGGCTCAGTTACCGTTTATAGTGCCTACAACACTTTCTGGGCATATAGAGGTCATGTTGGACGGGTCGAGCATTCCGTATACAGAGAGTGGTCGTGCGCCAGCATTCTTCGCCGAGCCACAAAATAGCGTTTATCCAAACGGCAATTATCGAATTGCCAGCAATGAAAAGGATGGGGATATGGCTATGAGTATTATTATACAAAAAACAAATCTGCAACTATATATTGAAAACTTTCAACGCCAGCCTCTTGGGTCTCTCTCCTTACTCTTTATATACGGCTGCGCTGCTCTTTTGATTTTTTATGTCCCAATACTAAGTATGAGGATAGGAGCAGGATTAGTATCCAAAAGAAAAACGTAATTGCAAGACGGATAAGGTCTGGCAGAAATGCTGGGATTGGAATGCGTATAAATAGCGCTACTATCGGCACGAATAGGAATATCGAATATATAAGGGCGTATTTTCGGATATCTAGCAGTCGAAGCGCCCATATGAATCCAGCTATAAATGCGATGAGGGTTATCCAGATGTTTAACCGTAATGCTGCGCAGACGATCCCAATCAACATGCTATATGCGCTTGCTGCGTGCATGGCGTCTAATTTCTTCATAGTGAATTGATTTTATATATTTGGACGCTAGGGTTCTTATACAGGAGTGTGTATTGCGCTTGATTACTACTCACGTCGTCGGGGGTGTTATCTTTTCTTGTGAAAAATACTACGACCGGATTTTGCGCCCCAGAGCTTTGCTGGAGTAACGTCCTGCCGTCGGCTTTTTCAAGTGCCCACCTAAAGTGCGTAAGAACAGGGATCCATTCGTAATTCCTTGTTTCTCCAGAAGTGAATAGTGTTATATTTGAAGGGAGATTGTTGTTCATCCACGCAAGGGATTCCAATTCTTGCGGATGAATGCGGCTATAGGTACTGGGCGATTCATAGCGTTTATAAATATTTTGATTATCGTGAAATGCCGACATGGTAAGCCCAGTACATAATAGCGATGCAATGCATGTTGTAAGAATTGGTGACTGTATATTTTTAAGGATTTCTGCTACGCCTGTTGCCCCAGTGATAACAACAAATATGACGATGTATGCATCGAGCCTATTCGTCCAAAATCCAATACCCAGAAGATCGTTTGCGCCGAGCATGAGGCTTACTGCGAAAAAGCTTCCAAGGGTAGTAAGAAGGAGTGCATGATGCTTGTGCGATTTTATGATGCAAAACCAACCATATAAAGCCGCAAGCACCCATGGCAGATAAAATCCGTGAAGAAGTTCCGGAACATATTTCGATGCTTCGTGGCTGGAAATTTGCAATATGTCCTGCCTGAAATAAATTACAATACTTGCTATCGCAGTGATAGCAAGCGCAAGTAATGCAACTCGTTTATCGAATATCATTGCAGATACGGCGAGTGTAGCTATTAATACCAGTGCTGTAATCGGGTGCGAAAAGAGAGCAAGAAAAGCGAAGAGAGCCATGCCCTTGTAGGATTTTGCCAGCATTCGTTCAAAGAAAAGAATGACCCATGGCAAGCTCCATAATTGCGCCATTGTCCCATCTTCAAAAAAAGAAGTCATGGTAATCGGAGTCATGGCCCATAATGCGATTGCAATTGCGGATGCCTTGGGGCCAGATAGTCTGTATACAAAAAGACCAAGTGCTAGGCCGGTTAGTACTTGGCCGAGCGTCATCCACCAAGAAAAAATGATCGGCCAGTTTGCATGAGGGATAATGGCATTTATGCTAAATAATATGTATGCAACTGGGTACCAAGAATTTGCTATTTTTTGTAGGGAGAAAATTGGATCAGTAAAAATATGCTGAACTGTGCGAATATGGGTTGCCGCATCGCCACCAATCGGGAACGTAGTTGATAGCGGGTATTGAGCAGCTGTCGTAACAAGACATGCGACAGCAATTGTATACAGCAGTATTTCTGACCAATAGTTACTGAGAAACGAAGATTTGGTCATACCACTCCCTATACCAATCTACGAATTTTTTCGTGCCTTCTTCGATGCTTGTAGTTGGATTGTATGACAAATCTTTCTTTGCTCTCGAAATATCGGAAAGCGTTGCAGGGATGTCTCCTGTAGGTAATTCAACTTCTTCTATGGTTGCCTTTTTGCCAATTGCTGATTCAAGAGCTTGGATCATTCTCGGGAGCGGTACGCCGTCAGATTCGCCCAAGTTATATACGTTGTATCCTTGTACATTATCCAGTGCGCCTACTACTCCTGAAACGATATCGTCTATATAGGTAAAGTCTCGAGATGTATTTTTTCCACGCATTTTAATTGTTTTTCCGGCTAGGATATCTTTTGTAAAAGAGAAGATTGCCATTTCTGGACGACCCCAAGGGCCATACACGGTAAAAAAGCGTAGGCAAGTGGTAGGGATATTATATAAATGATTCCACGTTGCGCACATGAGCTCCGTTGCGCCTTTTGTGGCTGCGTATGGAGAAATAGGGTGCATAATGTTCATATCTTCTCGAAATGGCATTTCCGTCATACCGCCATATACAGAAGAACTTGAAGCGACTACTAGTCTCTTAATATTGTTTTTCCGAGAAGCTTCTAGTACTGAAACGGTTCCGGTGACGTTTACATCGGAATATATTCTCGGATTATCAATACTGGGTTGAACAGATGCCCATGCAGCCAAGTGGATAACAGAATCTATGTTGTGTTCTTTGATCGTTTGTTCTAGCAGCTCTTGATCCAGAATATCTCCCCGTACTAAGACGGGCTTATCCCCATCTTCAAACATATGAGCAACTCGAGCTTCTTTTAAGCGCGGATCATATCTGTCATTAAAATCGTCATATAAAACCACGTTATCTCCTCGTCGCAATAATGCTTTTGCCGTATGCGATCCGATAAATCCTGCGCCACCTGTAATAAGTACGTTCATATTTTTAGTATATAGAGTAATTTCGATCCTGCAATTGCGCAAAATAATAGCAAGATATAGTCATAGAATCCAAACATCGCAACGCCGTTATGCTGATCAAAAAATATATTGGGAATCAGTATTAAAAAGAAAAGTAATACGAATAATAGAATTACGGCAATCTGCTTACTTGGCTTTAGTAGTAATGCTAATACAACAGTTACTGGAGATATGTACCATAGTACAATTCTTGGCGGGATAATTCCTATGAATTTTTCTCTGAGGTTATGCCAAATTGCTATGCATAACGCGCTTATGTTGTTGTGATATGTTGCATATACGTGCTTAAGTAAATCTCCGTATCCTAGTGATTGCAGTTCTTGTGCTGTTGTATTTGGAAATAGCGGAGTAAATTCCGACGTTAGATTAATAAGTCCTGATGTAGGCATGAAGACCGCCTGATGCGCGATGATGATATTTCTTGCAATAACCAGTATCGGCGCAATGGACAGCCCAAGAATCCAAGAGGGCAGGATGCGTTGTTTCCAAGTTGCGTAGGCTGTTATGCAAAATACAATGGGAAGGGACGGCAGAAAATCTGTTCGCGTTGCATACACTACTCCCCATGCAAGGCCAAGCAGTATTCCGAATTGAGCGGAGGGTTTTTTATATATCATCGACAGGGTTGCAATCCAGCAGATAATCAGCAACGGCAATGCGATTGATTGTTGAAATGCGCCTTGCGACAACGTGAATAACGAGACGTAGTAGACGTAATTGGTAAGAATGAAAAGAACAGCAAATAGTGCCGGTAGGTATCGAATGTTGAATATGCGTAAAAATCTAAGCGTCGTGAAAAATGCAATGCTTGTGAGGAATGTTTGCACCACATATGGGCCAAACATTGATTCTCCCCATAATGCATGCATGCCAGCTAGCATGTAACGATACAGTGGCTGATAGTAGAACGCATAGTTTTCTCCCGCAATGAGCTTGTCGCGCCACGTTTGCCCCGTAAGGGCTAATCGGGCAAATCCTTCGTGCGTTAATTCGTCATTGCCTCCTGTAAATAGTACGAGGCTGCCATACGGGTGCGTATGCGAAATAAATATAAAGCTGTTCAGTAGCAATAACGCAATAACTACTATGCTTATTTTTTGTTGTCTGAAAAATGTCGAGCAGATTATTGCTAGTATAGTAAGAAACGGGATTCCGTAATTAATGTATACATGCTCATACGGAATAAACGACCGAGCAAACGACAGCGCAATAAGTATTGCAAATAGCAATATAGGCAGTAACATGTTTTTTCTTCTCCCGCACCACGCAAAAAACAATGCGAGTGCAAGCACCCCGAATTGTTCGCTTGGAAGTAGGTAGAGTATTGCGAGAATTCCCGCAATACCGACTGCCATATATCGCTGTTCATGTGGTAAACGAATAACTTGCAGGTACGCACAACGAATAATGAGGAGGCACAAAATTGCGTATCCAATGTTTTTTATTGCGTGAAATAAGATATATAAAAATGAATTATTAATTCCAGAAACGTGCAGAGAATCCGATGCGTCGCGAATATGAGCACCGCTTATGCGTAGTTGATACATCTTCTGTTCTGAAAAATAGAGCGTCGTTTCTTTGTTTTTTTGAATAGTTGTGTTGACGCCGTCACTGGTTGCAGTGAGCCCTGCAAACGAACTAGTAATTGCTACGTGCTGATGCGGACCGCCCTGGATAGTTCTTGCAAGAATCATGTTATAAGGCAAGTGCTCTCGATTGGGATCCGCCGGTAGATACCAGTTAAACGCTAATTTATCATCCATGAAGTACGTCGGAATGGTATTTGTGTCCCAAGCAATCGTATCTGCCGTCAATGTTTTTTCTCCATAAGGAAACTGCGCGCTTGTTTCGCATGGTGTTTTCAAGGTTTCGGGCACGACAGTTCTTTGAAAGCAAATTGACCATGGTTGCGGCGCAATTCGAGGCCCTACTATATAAAGACCAATGAGGGCGACGAGAGTTATGGCGACCCCTTGGAATAATCTCGGGCGAGATTCCCAGTCAGTGACGCTAAAAAACATAAAGCTAAGCAGGGCAATAATACCGACACTGGCAGACCATGGAGTGGCAAACCAGAGAAATAATGCTGACAGTAGTATGATGATACCTATCTTTTTCATAACCTAGCACTGTATCATGGATAGCGCATATTCAGTATAATCCGTATAGATGATTCGATATTTCAAAGACATACTAAGCGGCAATATACGGGCATTTTTAGCAAATCTTTCCTATTCATTTATTGGATTTGCCATAGCATCTCTTATCTCTATCAGTACCTATGTTATTAGCGGGAGAGTGTTGGGGCCAAAAGAATTTGCTTCGTATGGGCTTGTGTTGGCGCTTGTGCAAATATTTTCTTTTCCGGTTCAGGGTATGGATGTGGCGATCATCCGAAGCATTGTACTAGCAAAGAAAACGTATAATGTTGGCGAGGCTGCGCTGTCAGGGTTTTTATTCCTCTTTGGCATTATTGTCGCATCATCGGGGATATTGTATGCCGTAAGCTCATATGCAAGTTCTTTTTTTCAAATCCCAGTTTTTCTATTTGATATATCTATTGGATTTATGGCGTTGCTTGCAGTTCGAGTTGGTCTTGATTCTGTTATCCGTGCAACGGGAGGGTTTCGATTCCAATCGCTTATTAAAGTAGGGGATGCCGCGATATCATTGGGCGCCTTCTATATTCTATATGAGTTATTTAATAAGCATGGATATGGAAACCTTATTTTCAGTCTTTCATGCGGTGCTCTTTTCTCTATCGCATCGTATCTCATTGCGATTTTGCGGACAGTGCCTCATTTAAAAATAAATACTGCTCAAGGGATACAATCTTGGGCGTATGGTAAATTTGGAGTTCTTTCAGCCGTTGGTACAATTCTTTTTTTAAGCATAGATAAAATAGTTGTTGAGCATCGCCTTGGGCATGTGCAACTTGGTATTTATAGCGCCTATGCGGTCGTATCTGTGTCGATTGCGATGCAGTTGAGTAATATTATTATGAACGTCCTATTTCCTGAAGTTGCTCATCGAAGCGACGGGAGAGCATTAATGAAGCAGCTTTCTCGAATTGTGATTATTAGCATTGTTCCCCTATTTTTATTTTTTACACTGGTCTGCATCGTTTTGTTCTCATTATTTGGTAAGCAATATCCGCTATCTATACCTCTTGGTATGGCGATGGGTATGTATGCAACTTTAACGTTCCTGTACACCGTATACGTGAATGTTTTCTTAAGTTTTGGTCCAAAATACTTTTTCTTCATCGCAGCACAAAGCGTGATCGGAGGATCCATTTTTATTGGATTGCTTTGGTATTTCTTGCCAAGTATCGGGCTATTTGCTGCGCCATTTTCTTTTGGAATCGTATTTCTCTACTTTGCTTTTCTGTACTTCTTTTGGCACAAAGGATATATCGGCAAACATTCGAGCGATATACTGCATTCCTGACTTGTTTGTCATGCCATATATCCAGTGATACGCTTCACATATGAACAAATCAGAAACAGCAGGAAGTCAAAAGACTCACATACAAACAACCTCTTTCCAGATCCTCGCCGAAATCTCATGGGTATTAGGAAAAGTTAACCAACAAGAAGCGGAAGAATTTTTACGAGAGATTCAGTATGCTAATACGATCGTCGCATGCGGTGCTGGCCGTGTCGGCATGGCAGTTCGTGGTTTTGCAATGCGATTGGCGCACTTAGGCAAGCATGTGCATATGCTTGGAGATGCAACGGTACCCGCACTAGGAAAAGGCGATCTATTGATTGTTGCTTCTGGGTCAGGGGAAACGCAGACGATATACGATCTTGTAGAAATTGCCCATAAAAATGGGGCTCGAATTGCACTTATTACTGGTAACCCTGATTCGCGAATGGGTAAGCTTGCAGACGCTATTATTTTGTTGCCAGCACCATCTAAGACAAAGCAAGTTGAAGGATTCACTTCTATTCAGCCGATGACGACATTAAACGAGCAATGCCTCGGAATTTTATTTGACTGCCTCGTGCTTATGCTGATGGAGCAGATGCATGAAACGCACGACACGATGTGGGCTCGTCATTCTAATTTAGAATAACTATGCACTGCAATCTAGCTGCTTCTATTATTTGTGGAAATCCTCTTAATCTCCAAAAAGATTTGGCCGCATTAAAAAAGGGAAAAATTGATTACATTCATTTTGACGTGATGGACGGGGTGTTTGTTCCGCGATATGGGCTATTTCCCGAATACTTAAAAGCAATACGTTCAAAAACGAACATTCCTATCGAAGTACATATGATGGTTCAAAATCCGGAACCATATATTCAAGATTTCGTGGATGCTGGAGCAACTATTATAACTCCTCATATTGAGCCATTAATGCATCCTCATCGTACAGTAATGAAGATTAAGAATGCTGGTGTTCAGGCAGGGCTCGCTTTAAATCCCGGAACGTCGCTATCGACCTTGGACTACGTGCTTGAAGATTTGGACTTATTGATGTTGATGGCAATTAACCCCGGTATCGTAGGGCATAAACTTATTCCTGGTACGATGAAAAAGATTGCAGATGCAAGAAAACGCATTGATGAAACTGGAAAAGATATTTTCTTGGAAATAGACGGTGGAGTAACTCCAGACAGTGGTCATAAAATGGTTGCAGCCGGGGCTAACATGCTGGTATGTGGCACGGGCACTATCTTCCAACCACCTGCTCAACTCGACAAAAAAATACAATCATTTAGAAAAACGCTATTATAATATATCTATGAAAGTCCTTGTTACCACTTCGGGAACAGGTTCTAGGTTAGGAGCGCTTACAAAGAATACGAACAAAGCTCTTGTTCCTATTGCCGGGAAACCTGCCATTTCGTATATATTGGATTTATATAGCGCGGATATTCCACTTGTTATAACTGTTGGATATCTTGCTCATCAGGTTCGGGATTTCTTTACAACTCATTACACTGACAGGAGTATTACGTTTGTTGATGTAGATAAGTATGAGGGCGATGGAAGCAGTCTGGCATACTCCTTGCTCCAAGCAGAACCATATTTACAAGAACCTTTTATATTCCATGCATGCGATACCGTCGTTCTTAATACTGCTATACCTGCTCCTGATAAAAATTGGATTGCTGGCCATACGATTCCCGGTGATGTGAGTCAGTACCGAACAATTCAGGCTGATATGGATAATATTATTACCCGAATTAATGATAAAAAAGAGGGTGATTCTCATAATGTATTAATCGGTCTATTTGGTATTAATAATTACGAATCATACTGGAAGTATCTTAGAGCTTTATATGCAGCAAATCCTCATGACCAAACCATGAACGATACTTCTCCGTTTAATCCTATGCTTCAAGATGCAACCCCTATTCGCCTGGTGCAATTTCCAGTTTGGCTTGATACCGGCAATCCTCCTGCATTGGCAAAAACTGAAGAGTATCTGCAAAAAAATAACTCTACGATCGCATAGTTGCATTCGTAGAGTTTTACTTTTGACCGGTTCACTAGTTATTCGGAATTGGAAAAAGATCAATGAGCATGGGCTGTTCCCATACCAGTTCCGCGGGTAGGTTATTATTCGGGTAGATTTCGAAAAATTTGCCTTTGGGCGGATTATCTTCTTCGGCAATCTGAACCGTATAAACCATTCTTAAAATAGTCGCATCATTGCGATTAGGATCGACGTAGAGTTGGTTGGTCAGAAATTCTATTTGCGTAATTATCGCTCCGCCCAGTTTGCCAATCCGTGCTCGTTCGAACGCTCGATCCATCGCATCACCAGGACGCACAAACGTTCCTGGGCAATGCCATTGATTTGGATATGCGACATTGGAAGGTCTCTCTACCAAGAGAATTTCAATTTTTCGTTCCGACGGCGTGCTTCGAAACACCAGGAATTCAATAACCAGTTGTGGGAAAAGGGGAAGCGATGCCTCAAACACGGCCGGAGGCATATTATTGCCTGCTCGTTTGAACTTCAGCAACTCTTCCAACAGTTCTGCAAGTAACGCACTTCTTTCTGGCGTCATGATGACTTTCTTTTATTTTAAGTTTTCGAATGATCAATCGGGACCCCTTGCTCCGTATGCATACTAAAAAAGAACGCTTATGTCAATATGCCCACAGAGAGGCTTGTAGATTATTTTCCTCCGTGTAACACTTTTTTCATGCCAAAACAAAAACAGGAATTGACTGTATTGATTACCACCTCTGGAATAGGCAGTAAGCTAGGAGAGCTCACCACATATACGAATAAAGCATTAGTGAAAATAGGAAGAAAGCCAGCTCTTTCCTACATCATCGAGTCGTACCCAAAGAACACTCATTTCGTAATCACGCTCGGACATTTCGGCGAACACGTTAAAGAGTTTATTTCTCTTGTGTATCCTAATATTTCCGTAACGTTCGTGCCTGTGAAAACCTATTCGGGAAAAGGGAGCAGCTTGGCCCACTCCATGCTATCTGCAAAAAAGCATTTACAGAAACCGTTTATTTACCATGCTTCCGACACTATTGTTCATCAAAAAATTCCTCTTCCTATAAAAAATTGGGCTGGTGGATATGTGTCTGAAAATTCATCTCAATATGCATCATTTACTATTGCTGATGGGGTTATTCAGTATTTTTCCGAAAAGGGGAATCTTAACCCTGACTATCTTCACATCGGTCTTGTCGGGATATTCGATTATAAGCTTTTCTGGAAATGTGCTATCGATTTATATGCAGCAAATCCCGAAGATGAATCACTGAGCGATGTTGATATCCTGCAGCAAATGCTCGAGAGAGACACTGTATTTACCGGCATAGAGTTTAATCCATGGTACGACGTAGGGAATGTAGATAGCTTGAATGCAGCTCGAGAGGCGATTCACGATTCATTCCATATTCTTGATAAGCCATCGGAATCTATTTATTTATTCAAAACCTCCGTTGTTAAATTCTTCAGCGATACGCTTATTGCAAAAAATAGGGTTCGACGCGCTCGTGCACTTGGCTCGCTTGTCCCTCCTATTGAGGGTTCCACAGCGCATTTCTATAAGTATAAATATGCAAAAGGTGATCTGCTGGCTTCCGTTATTACTCCAGCAACGTTCCCTCATTTTCTGAATTGGGCGTTTAGCAATGTTTGGAAGCCCGAAAAAGAAGTTTCTGCAAAGCGCTTTCAGGATATTTGTTATGATTTTTATTACACAAAGACAATAAAGCGCACGCAGGAGTTTTTAAAAACACGAAATATTAAAGATAGTACCAACATCATTAATGGAGAAACTGTTCCGTCACTTGCGGCACTACTTAAAAAAGTAGATTTTGATTGGCTTGCAGATACTCAGCAGACTTCTTTTCACGGAGATTTTATTCCAGACAATATTATTAAAACTGCTAAAGGGTATACGCTTCTAGATTGGCGACAAGATTTTGGAGGATTAATTCGAGGCGGCGACATGTATTACGATCTCGCAAAGCTGAATCATAACTTAGTAATTAATCACGAGATGATTAATTACGGTCATTTTAATATTGATCGGCACAAAAACGTAGTAACATGCGACATATTTCGAAGCGAGCGATTGGTAGAGTGTCAAGAAATCTTAAAGCAATATATCATAGAAAGAGGATTGGATATTCGCAAGATAGACATACTAACTCCAATTTTATGGTTAAACATGTCACCCTTGCACTCTCATCCGTATGATTTATTCCTTTATTATTTCGGGAAATTGCAACTATTTAGGGCATTAAACAATGAAAAGCACCATGCAAAAGAAGGTAGTTAAAAATTTCATTCTTGACGTCGATGGCGTGTTTACTGATGGCACTTTTTACTACACCACGGAAGGAAAGATAATGAAAAAATTTGGGCCAGAAGATAACGATGCGCTTTCATTATTGAAAGACAAGCTCTTGCTTCATGCTATATCGGGCGACAAGAATGGTTTTGCTATTACGAAGAGGAGAGTAGCTGACGACATGCATTTACCTCTTGATTTAGTAAGCACATTTGACCGCGTTGCGTGGATAGAGAAGCGATTTGATTTGTCCGAAACTATTTATATGGGCGATGGCATCTTTGACCCACTCGTGTTTAAGCGCGTTGCCTACTCGATAGCGCCCGCTAATGCGTTTTATGCAACAAAGAAACAAGCTGATTTTGTGACAAATGCAAGAGGGGGCGAAGGCGCAGTTGCCGAGGCGTGTCTCCATATTCTTGAAACATTTTTTGAGCCATTCGATTTATTTACCCATAAATTTACAGTATGAAACTCATTGAGCGAAATAAAAGCATTATTACTGGAAAAGAAAACCTAGAACCCCTGTATCAGTATAAAAACTTCCCCGTATTTTTTGGGTGCGTCGATACGGATCCGAAAGAAGATATTCGCGTAGATATGAATTGGGCAATCTGTCCGGAATCTGGAATTATTCAGCTAACTGAACTCGTTCCGCCCGACTTGCTCTATCAAGCTCAGCATATGGATGGGACGGGTTCTACGTGGCAAACGTTTTACCAGGTATTTGCGGATTATGTTACGGCTCATAAGCCAAAAAATGTTTTAGAGATTGGCGGAGGTCAGGGGGCTATTGCTGAAAAATTCATCGAGAAAAATCAGGATAGTCATTGGACAATTATTGAGCCGAATCCACTACATGCTGGGAATGATCATATTTCGATCATGAAAGGTTTTTTTGATAAGAATTTTAAAAGCGAAGATTCATACGATATGGTGGTGTTTTCTCATACATGGGAACATGCATATGATCCGCGAGAATTTATAGAATCAATTGCTTCGTATCTAAAAGAAGGAGATAAGCTTGTCTTTGCATATCCGAACTTGACTTTGTGGATGGCGAATAAAAACCTCTCCTCGTTGAATTTTGAGCATACGATGTTGCTCACCGATTACTTTGTAGATTATCTGCTTGCTGAATACGGATTCCGCATCATAGATAAGCATGCATACAAAGATCATAGCTTTTTTTATACGACAGAAAAAACGGCAACACCTCAAAAGGCTGTACAGCTTGAAAGCAAATATACTGAGTATAAAAAATTGTTCATGGACTTTGTTGAGTATTACAAAGATTTGATTACTCTATTGAGCTCTCAAATGGATAGCTTGGATGAGGTGTATGTATTTGGTGGGCATATTTTTTCTCAATACTTATTTGAAGTTGGGCTGGATAAAACAAAAGTTGTAGGCATTCTCGATAATTCTCCAATAAAAGAAGGTAAGAGGTTGTATGGCACTCCATTTACGGTATACAAGCCAGAAGTTATCAGGGGAAAAAAGAATATAGGGGTTGTGTTAAAGGTCGGTGCCTATCGAGAAGAAATTTTGCAGCAGCTGCTTACCATTAACCCTGACGTTACAATACTGGAATGACACCCCCACTCGTTTCTGTCGTTATTCCGACGCGCAATCGAAAAGAATTTCTTCAAGACGCACTTCGGTCCGTCGTTCAGCAAACATATAAAAATTTACAGATCATCGTTCATGACAATAATTCTTCCGATGGTACAAAAGAATATATTGATGACCTTATCCAAGATCCTCGCGTAGAATATCATGTATCGAATACGGACTTACCGATGGTTGAAAATTGGAATGCTGCATTCTCGTATGTAAAAGGAGAATATTTTGTACGTTTAGATGACGACAATATCTATTACCCAGATTTCATTGAATCTGCTGTTGAGCAAATACATAAGCATTACCTAGCTTCCATTTCCTATGCTTCACTTATTGTTCACTTAGAGCATCGCCTTCAGCTGCTATTTATGCCTACTTCTGATGTGCATGTGCTCAGCCCGGAAGAATCCATATATCTCGAATATTTTGCGCTAACAGATTCAAACTATACGCTGTATAGCACAGTCGTTATAAGGGAGATTTTTCGAAATGAAAACGCATATCAAACAACGTTGCCTGATAGATACATGAATTACAGAATTGCCGATAGTATTGATGAACTCCACCTTCGTGTAGGCGTTACAACTGCAGTAAAAGCTATTACGCGATTTGATTATCGGCCAAGAATTAGCCCTGATCGATCCATGTTTTCTTTTAAGAATTATTTGGCAGTCCAACCAGAGACAGTGCGAAGCGCAATGGATTGTCAGGATAATTTTGCAATGCATCGGATATGCACCCTATGGTTTTTTCGAGATGATGTAGAGAATGTTCGCATCCGCGAGTATATTGACTCGCACCTTACAAGTAAAAAATTATATCGCACGGCCATGCTCATGGGGGAAATTGCGCAAATGCGTATTGCATATTCTTTTGCGGAAATTCGAATCATGTATCAATATGCAGTAAATGTATTATGGGATCTTTTTCGCAATACTTCCGAACGCATCGAGCATGAATATGCTTGGGTGATGATTATTTCTTTTACGAGAGACACACTATTAAGAACCGGGGCGTCCATCGCTGTAATACTTACGGGTAAAAAACGATCAGGAGAAATTGTTGATAAAAGATTCGGAGATGCTATTGTTCAGCGAGCGCTACGAGGAGAATATGTTTCGACTTCCGGCATGCGACCGATACATGGGTCATTGCGTGCGCTACTGGACAGTATTCGTGTTGAATCTAGAAAAACTCGCGAAGCCACAGCTCAAGCATGAGGAGAATCCATAATTGTCTGCCTTGGCTGCCGTGCCGAGCATGGGTTGTAAGTATATGCTGTATTTTTTCATGAGAAATATATCCTGCTGAGCGTGTAGCGGGCGAGCTGAGGAGGGATATTGCAAAAGCCAGGAGATCATCTTGGAACCACGCCTCGAGGGGCACGCTAAAGCCCCTCTTTTTTCTATGAAGAATTTCTTCTGGAATGCTATCTTTAAAAGCTGATTTGAGAATATATTTCCTGTTATTCAAGCCTTTTATTTTCAGCGAAGACGGAATACTCGCTGCCATTTCCATAAATCGATGATCGAAAAACGGGGAACGAGCTTCTAGGGAATAAGCCATAGTAGCCATATCAACTTTTGGAAGCAGGGCTCCTGGAAGGTAGGTATGAAGATCTGCGGACAATAGTTTGCTGAGCCAATCAGCAGATTTTTCCGATGTAAATGCATGAGATATAGATTCAATGGATGACCTGTCCATAGTTTGAGGAGAAATATAGCAAATATATTCGAGATATCTTCGCTCTGGGGAATATGACAAAGACGCAATAAATCGGTGCAATCGTTCAGTTTTTGATACAACTGGGATTGCGCGCGCGACGCTTCGCGCAAGGCTATTATACGGAGAAAGAATATTTGATAGCTTATATGCGGTGTATCGATCGTACCCTGCAAAATTTTCGTCTCCGCCATCGCCGTTTAATGCTACTGTGACATGCTCTTTCATAAGCTTGCTAATAAGAAGCGTAGGGAGCGCCCCATGATCTCCGAAAGGCTCCTCCATTACATGCACAAGCTGCTGAAGAATATCTATGCTCGTAGGCTTGATATGTAATTCGTGATGACTCGTGTTGAATTTTTCCGCAATTTTTTTCGCGTATGGAAGCTCGCTTACTTGTTCTCCTTCAAACCCAACTGAAAATGTATTTATTTGTTTTGAGGACTGCTGTGTCATGAGCGAAACAATAATAGAAGAATCGATTCCCCCTGAAAGCATGGCGCCAACGGGCACATCAGAAATCATTTGCTCCGCGACGGATTCTTGAAGCATGCTGGCAATACTATCTTCCCATGCTTGCTGCGAAAGCGAGAGATTCTCTGCATATTGAAGATTCCAATAGGGCGTTATTTTTGTTTTCTTTTGCTTAATATCAAGCAAAAGGGTGTGTCCTGGCAATAATTTTTTAATATGCTTAAAACCAGTTGTAGTTCCAGGGGTGTATTGCAGTACTAGGAAATCAATGATTGCTTCTCGGTCTGGCTCCTTATTGTATTCCGACTGAGTTAGTATTGTTTTTAATTCCGATCCGAATATAAAAACGCTCTCGTCTTGATAGTACTTAAATGGCTTTTGCCCAACACGGTCACGAGTGCAGAATATGGTGTTATCTTGCTCATCGTAAATAGCAAAGGCGAACATGCCCCGCAAATATTGAACGCAATCCTCTTTATATTTATCGTATAGCGCCAAGATAACTTCCGTATCCGTATGCGAATAAAATACATAGCCATCTTTTTCTAGTTTCGTTTTCTCTTCTTGGAAGTTGTATATCTCGCCATTAAATACAATTTCATAACGATCCATATATCGCATGGGCTGATGGCCGGCAGAAGAAAGGTCGATAATGGAGAGCCTCCTATGACCAAGCCCTACTTTGCGATTTGGGGAAATATATGCACCTGTATCATCTGGCCCTCGGTGAGCTATTGCATCTGTCATTGCCGAAATTTCAGAATTTGTGACGTTCCGCATTCCTAACGATACTTTGCCCGCAATGCCACACATATGGTATGAAGCTATTGTATATGGCACATGCAAAAGGGCAAATTCGGGTTAGTTTCGTGTGTTTTAATGCATACAAACTCTTTAACCGACGCAGCAGCGCGCAGATCGGGGGGACGGAAGTTCAGATGCACACACTTGCGACTAGCCTGGCAAAGGATGATCGGTTTACCGTAAGTTGCATTGTAGGAAACTTTAACCA
The DNA here is from genome assembly GCA_021414205.1 of Candidatus Anderseniibacteriota bacterium. GTDB lineage: Bacteria > Patescibacteriota > Andersenbacteria > UBA10190 > UBA10190 > HO2-45-11b. The sequence continues at coordinate 38,804 of JAIOOW010000002.1, read as the reverse complement.
ACCGCGCGTAGAAAAGTTTGGCAATATTACAGTTGTATCCGCATTCAAACTCAGAAAAAGTATTTGGAATTTACTTACTGCGCCAGTTTTTTTATTTCAAGCACTGCGAATAAGCAGGCCAGATGTTATTATTTCTTCGCCTGCAGGACCTGAAGTGGGGTTACTTGCTTTGTATTGTATATTCTTTCCGAAAACAACATATATATTCAGAACGGCGAGCGATGTGGATTGCAATACAGTAAAAGAAAAAACATTCGACCCAGTATCTGCATTACTGTATCGGTTCGGAATACGGTACGCTCAAGCTGTTGTTGTTCAGCATGAACGTCAGCAATCTGATTTGCAAAACTATTACCATAAAAAATCGAGAATATTAGGCAATGGCTATTCGGTGCCAGGTACTATAATTCCAATTCAAGAACGAGAAAAAAGAATTGCATGGGTCGGATCTTCTCGAACAGTGAAGCGCGCAGATATATTTTTTAAAGTAGTAGAACAGCTCCCGAGCTACTCATTCGATATGGTGCTCTCTGAGTCCGGAGACACACGATTGCATAAAAAATACACAGCGCAGGCAACGCGCTACTCTAATCTCGTCTTTCATGGAGAGCTTCTGCCCGATCAAGTAAATACTTTATTATCTAGCGCAAGGATATTAATTGGAACGTCTGATTACGAAGGATCTCCGAACACCTATATTATTGCAGCATTGTCCGGCACCCCAGTGATTTCGTTGAACGTTGCTTGTGATGGGGTTTGTGTGAACGGCGATCTAGATCAGATGAAAATGGAAATCAAAAACATTATGGGTGACGATGAATATGCTATAAAAATCTCCGACCAAGCGCTTCAAGCTGCGCGCACGCATTATGATATTAATAAGGTTATCGTTCAGTGGATTTCTGTAATACAAGAAATGTATTATTCCCAAAAGAACTAAAGAGTCTCCACATTGGATCTAGGATGGGTATTAGTATTGCTGGCAAGGGCGTATAAAACCCTGTCGTGACGGCTTTTTCTACACGCCAGCCGTAGCGGTGTGCAATGCGCCGCATTTCTGATATCGATCTATATTTTTTAGATGCTGTTCCTCGTAAGAAATGTGCAAGCTGAATTGCCATATGAACAATATTGTATTTATTCGGAAATTGAATAAGTAACGTAGCCATCGGCGTTGCAACTCGAGTCATTTCTTTGAAAAGTTGATCAATATCCGTATATTCTGTAAGCCCAACAGACCAAATAATAGAACACGAATTGCTCGGAATACTTGTATGCGTAGCAGATTCGCAAAGAGGGGTGACAATAGCACGGTCATGCGCGGATAATTTCTGAAGTCCGAATTCAAGCATTATTTTATTTGCATCGACCGCATATATTTTTTGTACATGGCTCATGAGTGCGATATGCGCGAGTGTTCCGCATCCAAAATCTGCAACGACATCACTAGTATGAATATAGGTTTTTGCTATATCGGCAAAAATAGGCTTCCACAGTGTTTCCAGGTATGCCTCAATTGGCTTTGCTTTACGGGCATCATATGCCACAGGATTATTATAGGCTGGCGTGCTCATAGCGATTTTGCAATTTTAAAAATATTCCACGCCAGCGCAAATAAAGGATTTAATACCGATGCTCTTGGTGCTAACGAGATATCTAGAAATTGACTCCTGTGTTTTTTCATGAATTCAATCATATCTCGGATATTTTGAGCGCTCATCGTATTTGTATGCAGGCAAATCGTCCATGTGCCAAACGGCATTGCGCGCGGACGCCATAATTGCTGCGGAATCCACGTGAGTCCGTGTTTCTTATACGGATAGAGCGCAGTACCATCTGTAATATATTCAAATCCAAGAGCCTCGAGCGCTTTGCATGTCGTTTCGTCAAAACTATGTGCAGGAGCCATCCACCATGTTGGAGCAAACCCTAATTGTTTAAGTAATATGTTCCGGCCGCTCTGAATTTTTTCAAATTGCGCATCATACGACAATCCCGCAAATTCTGTTTTTTTATGTTGTTCATATATGTGCTGATATCCATGTTGGGCAATAATCCAGCCTTGTGATGCTTTTTTCTTTATGTATTCCCAGAACAGGTTGTGCGGCGCAGCGGCTACTAACGCTTGGTCTTGGTTATCCGGAATCACGCCCAATATCGGCGCAATACCAAGTTCGTCGCAGGTATCAGTAATCATGCTAAATAATTCCCAATTCATCGTAGGGCAAACGTCGTCGATTCGAAGAATGTACTTAGCGGAGAATTGCTTCATATTGATTCATTGCGTGTTCCCAAGAAAATCTCGACTTATTTTGATTATACGCCTCCTTGCCGATTTTTTGCCGAAGCTCGGGATTAGTAATGAGTAATGCAAGAGCCTCTGCCATTTCCTTGCTTGCATGTGGCGCAATGAGAATGCCCGATTCGTTGTGCGTAATAATTTCGTTTGTACCTCCAACGTCGGTAGCAATAATTGCTCGTTTGCATAACGCAGCTTCTATCACGGATGTCGGAATGCCTTCGGTGTAACTTGGATTGATAAAAATGTCGCATGATTTGATATATGATATCGCTTGATCGTTGTTCATTTGGCCTAAGAATATAATTTTTGATTCGAGGTTGTAGCGAGTAGATAATTGCTCCAGCTCTTTTTTCATTGGACCGTCGCCGATAATCCAGCACACTACACGGCTGGTTACAGAAAGTATCGATAGAGCCGTTACGAGATCTTGCACGCCCTTTCCATTTATTAGTCGCCCAACATAACAGATGGTAATGGCATCAGACGTCTTTTTGTCTGCGATTGCGTTTATGATAGCGTCCTGCTTAACGCCCCTATAAATAACATGGGGATGCACTGAGTTTTGCGTAAGATTTTGAACAAATGTTGCTGATGCATTCGAGTTCGCAACCACGATATCTGCTTTTTGGATAACTAGCCTTCCGAACGTCTGATCGTATGCATAGGCAACAGCAGTTGCAAGTATTGAGTGCAAATGAACATAGTCAGAACCATGTTCTATATGCAGGAGCGGAATATCTTTTATTTTGGCATATGTCAACGCAATGCACGATGATAAAAAGAATCTTGTGCGAGAAATAACCACTTCATATGCGCGAGAAGATATCTCTTTGTATTGATTCCGGAAAGTTGGTGACCATATTGCCGGAACAGGGAACCCGCCAAGCAATTCAATGACCGGGTATCTGAATATTTTTATAGAATCTACCTCTTCGTATTCCGGAATATGGTTTGGCAAGCGGGCTGTCCAGACAGTGATATCGTATCCGCGCCCAGATGCATGAATATTGAACTCATGCGCATGGCTTTCCAGTCCGCCAACATGGGGAGGATAGTATGGCGCAAACACCAAAAGACCTACTTTACCTTCCATATAATAATCTTATTACTATCCGAATACACTCGAGCATACTTTTCCGGGTGCTGATCGAAAACAAATTGAGAGCATACTTCTCGAGGCTTTATATATGGCCGCGCCTTGTATGGGTTGCTTGGATCAGTAATGGCAAAAAATATGTATATTTCATCATTAAGCGACCAAGGAAGCGTTGTCTTTTTAATAGCTTTGAGGAGCGCTTGTGGATCTTGGAAATCTTGATTGCAGTATAAAGGGGATATGATCGCAGTATTCGAGCTGGAAAAGAATTGCAGCAAATCGGAATTTTCATCGGATATCATGAGGCGATTTGAGGGCAGATTCGTCTGGACCCACGACGCAGAAGTTAGCTGGTATCTGGGAATCAGATATTTTTTCTGATTGTTTACATACAACGCAGCAGTGCCGCTCACTACTGCTGACGCAATAAGAGCTACTGCCAGCAGATTTGCTATTCTTTGCTTACTGTATGCAAGTGCCAGTATGGCGAAATAAGTGCACGCTATCCCTCCGAAGATCCATGCGCGCTCCGGAAGGAGAGCTAATCCAATTGCCCGAGGAAGAATTTCCGAAATACAGAAAAATGCCAAGAAGATGCCCAGCGCAATTTGCGTTTCAACATGATTTTTTATTTCAGCAATCAATTTGTCTCTTCTATTTTTTTTAATAGAAAAATATACAATGAGACCTAGCGTCACAATTACTGCTGAGCCTACGTAATATGCGTAGTACTGAGTCACTCCAAGCGCTCCGCTCCAGCCAACTGCATTCTTATCAACATTTATATAATAAGCAGGGAAGCGAAGATTTGGTTGCGCTGCTAAGATTTGATTTATGATACGAAAAATCCAATAGAGGAAAAAAGTGATTTGATGTTGAGCAAAGTGAAGGTTTGAAAGGATGAGCAATGCAAGAAGGGTTGTTATTATAGAATTCTTTTTTGCATACAAGCCAATGCTGTGTCGCTTGAAAAAAAGGAGGCAGCCAATGGCAATGATAAGCGGGAATATGGATAATTCATACATAAGAATAGACCCGCCGAACATGCACAGCGCAGCCCAAAGAAAAAATGTATCCTTTGTTATTCGGGAATATGCGAGGAATGATATTGCAAAGATCGATGAGAGTATAAAAATCATCTGAGGCATAGATGTTGTTGCGTACAATATTGTAGATGCTGCCCATAGAGGGCTTAATACTATTGCGACTTTGTATAGCCTCCCTGAAACTGTTTTTGCAATCATCCATAAAGGAAATACTGACATTGCGAACATCTGGGGAAGCGCATACTTAAATAATGCGTATGAATCTATATGAGCCAGTAGGATAAAAAAAGAATATATCGAAAAAAATCCCGGACGATTTCCAATAACAAGATTGCCTGCGCGATAGGTATTCATGAATCCTTGGTATTTACCCAACCAATAATACGGATCGAAGTCTGGTAGCGGATAGTATGCGTGAGTGAGGATCCAAATAAATCCTATAAATAATATAATTACCCCCAAGAGAAGAAGATCTTTGGAACTGAGTGGTAGAGTATCTTTTTTCAGCGAGCCGAGCGGAATACAGGAAATAATTGAGAGGATAGTTATTGGTATGGCAAAAAATTGATATGGCAGAACAGATATCGATACGAGCAATAGGAGCGGTATCGCAAGTAAGAAATTAGCAAAGGAAATCGTTAAAAATTCGATACTACTAAATGTCCTTCCCCTCCATTGCTGATAGAGCATTGTTAATCCAAGGCTTGGAATAGCCCCGAAAGCGATTAAGTCTATAAGAGAACGCATAATCCCGGGAATACCTCCATGAATGGACATGGGCAACGAAGCGATTATCGTAAAGGCTACTAGCAGGGTGGAGGGCCAGGTTATACGCTTCATAATTACCTGACGTCGCTTTTCAATTTTTTGAGCGCATCTTCGCGTGTAAGTACCGAGATGTCGTGTTCTATGCGCTCTACCACGGATAATATTTTAAAAATCATGAGAAACACCAGCAGGAACCCAGTCATGATGACTGCATTAATATTGCCCTGCAAGCCAACAAAAGAGGCGAGCGCATTGGTAATTTGCGGGAATAGGGATACCGTTGCCATGCCTCCCCACACAATGAGTCGAACGAAAAACTTGAGAAACGATTGATTTTCTCCATGGGTAAAGTATTTTATAGCACCCTGAAAAATCATTAAAATAGCTATTCCTGAAACGATAAGTTGATATAAATGAAATGCAATCATAATTAGGATAGTATGTTCCAAATCATAGTATAGATTGTTTTTATGCCATTTACTATGTTCTGTTTATGTTTTTTTGATGTCGAATATGCCGTATAGCGGACATGAATAGGCACCTCTGTATAGGAAAGCTGGTGCGTCTTTATTTCTCGCAATACTTCGCTTTCATAGGAGTATGCGTTGGATTTTGTCTTAATAAGCTTTATTGCGTGCGCTGAAAATGCTCGAAATCCTGATTGACTATCTTGGAGATTCACTCCGTACAGTAAAAACGTAACCTTGTCGGCGATCCAGTTAGCAAGCTTTCGACTGATAGGCATATTTTCCTTTTCCAGCTGACGTACACCTAGCACTACATCCACGTCTTTTTCTTGGAATGCTTTCACGAATCTGTCAATATCTAGCGCATCATGCTGACCATCTCCATCCATCGTTACTACAATATCCGCGCCTATAAACATCGCCGCTTCCGTCCCTGTTCGTATTGTTGCTCCTTTTCCTCTATTTATTTTGTGTTGAAGTGCAATTACGGGAAGATGCTTGATGATTTCAAACGAATTGTCTGTAGATCCATCATCTATAATTATTATATTATCAAAACCCGACTTGCGAACATTGGCAACAACCTCCCCAATAACCTTGCTCTCATTATATATCGGTATAATGATTACTATTTTTGGACGAATATGCATATTGTCTTGTACTATATATGACATATGCAGTTCCGAAAAACTGGCTTTTTTGACCATATAAAGGTGCTTGGATTATATATTGTCCTTTTGGGTCTTATGACTATGCCGGTCATTCTTCATATGCAGTCCCGCGTGGCCGGGATTGGGGGGGACCCATGGCAGACCATGTGGCGATTTACCGTAAAGGAGCAACAGGGATTTAGAGGATTCCTTGCTGACGTACTTGGCAAAGGGGATCCGCAACTGGTTAATTTATCCATTTGGCCGTGGATGCCGATCCATGCAGTACTCGGAGAGCCTGCCGGATATAATACGATATTTTTGTTGAATTTTTTGCTTTCCGGATATGCTATGGCGCTTCTGGTAAGTATGCTTGTAAAAAAGCCTATTTTTTCTCCTGCGCCTGTTATGGCTGGGATTGCGTACATGTTTGCGCCCTACCACATAGCTCACAGTCTCGGACACTTTGGGGCTATGCAGCTAGAATGGATTCCTTTTATTCTTGCCACAACGCTTTCTTATATAAGAAAGCAGAACATATGGAAAGTTATATTATTGAGCGTATTAGTAGTCATCCAAGCGTGGGAAGAGCATCACTATGCCCTTTGGCTTGCAGTATTTGCGTTGATTACCGGAGTTGTATACTGGCCAGCGATTCGACAGTTATTTGGCGGCCAAGCACGGATAAAATTCCTACTCAGCAGCATCGTATTTATAGCAATCATGGTTCTTGGAGTTATTGTTCCTAATATTCCAACGGTAAAGCTTGCAAACACGGATTCATCTGCACTCACGCTGGGCATTGACCAAACGACAAGATTTTCCGCAGATTTATTTGCTTTTATTACTCCGGCGCCATTTCAGCCAGTTTGGGGTAGCGTATTTGATAACCTATTTGGCCAATACTTTACGGGGAATACTGCGGAATCGGTACAATATATTGGCGTTGGCATATTAATCGCTATTCTTTTCTTTAAGAAACATATTCCAGTACTTCAGAAAAGATTATGGTTCGGCGCATTGATTGTGTTTGGAATCATATCGCTTGGGCCGGTACTTCATATATTCGGGCATGTAACATCGATTCCTTTGCCGTACGCGTTGCTCGCAAAATTACCCGTATTTTCTGCAATTCGAACAATTTCGCGTGCCGGAGTCTTCGTCACTATCGCAAGCTGCGTATTGTTTGGGTGGGTGGTTGCCACTAATTATCATAGACTACGAACAACGTATATTATTGCCGGATTTTTATTGCTAGACTTCTTGTTTATACCGTTCCCGATGCAATCTGCTGTACTATCTCCGGCGTATAGCATGCTTGCATCTGTTCCGGGCAGCAGCATTATTGAAATTCCCGCCGCAACTAACTATGTAGCAGCGTCGCGATCGCTGTATGGCGAGACAATCGATCATAAGCAGGCGATTGGAAATATCGCCCTTGAACGCGGACAAAGCCAAGATACATTTAATCTTGCAAAATCAGTCCCCGCTATTCGGCAGTTACTATACCTACGAACAACGGAACTCGAACAAGACAGACCAGAGCTCTTCACGCAAGACTTACGAGAAACGCTCCCGGATGCCATGACATGGCTTGATACTTCCGCGATTTTACTGCACACGGATTCCATTTCTTCGACTCAAAAAAATGCCGTAGAAAAGTTCTTAGATGATCAAAACATATTTTCAAAAACATCATTCGGAGATGCTGATGTATATATTCGAAATACGAATATGCAAACAAAAGCAGATGGAGTGTTTTTAATACGAGGCGATGGGTTTGAAAATGTCGGCTATGACCCAAAGCGTCTTGCTACATTCGCGGAAATTCCAAATGCTGCAACTGCTATCTTGGTAAACGTTTCAAAAAAACCTGTACATGTCGAGTTGTCGTATACAGTTCCAGATGAGTCGCAGGATTCGCTTATCCTGCAGGACGAGCATGGAAATATGCTTGATAAAAAGAATATTATCGTTCAGCCTGGGCAATTGAGCGTGGTATTTAAAAATACTGGAAATACAAAGGCTATCATAGCTAACCCGGTGATGACTGTTACGGCTCTATGAATATTCTCTTTATTAATTTTGAATATCCGCCCCTAGGCGGCGGAGGCGGAGTAATGACTGCCCAAATCGCCGAAGAGCTTGCAAAGCACAATACGGTTCATGTGATTACTACTGCATTTCGAGATACGAAAAAATATGAATTTTTACATGGCGTGCACGTGCATCGCGTTGCCGTTATCGGCAGAACCGCAATGCCGACTGCTACACTCATTTCTCTTCTTACGTTTGCACCCTCAGCATTTTTGCGAGGACTACAGATTACAAGAAAGCATGCATTCGATGTAATAAATGCTCATTTCGTTATTCCTTCCGGCCTACCAGCATTCTTACTAGCAAGTATACGCAAAATCCCTTTTGTCGTAACTCTTGTAGGAGGAGATATCTACGATCCATCAAAAGGAATTTCTCCTCATAAACACGCTTTATTGCGCGCTACGATCAGGTACATCGTCAGTAAGGCAGATGCCGTTACTGCGATTTCTCAAGATACGAAACAGCGGGCGATAGAACTTCATGGTGTAAAGAAGCGTATCGATGTCATTCCTATCGGATTAATACTGAATGAAACACCCGCCCTGCCTCGAGAATCCCTCGGGTTTACCGCGCAAGATTTTGTGTGCGTTTCTATCGGTCGCCTGGTACCGAGAAAAGGATATGAGACATTACTCACCGCCTGGAAGGATATTACAAACGCAAAGCTGATCATTATTGGAGATGGGCCCATGAAGCACGATTTAGAGGAGCTCATCCGTCGATACGAACTATCTGATAGAGTTCGGCTTGTCGGCTCTGTTTCAGAACAAGAAAAATATGGCATATTGCGAGCTTCTGATTTATATGTATCCACTGCCCAGCATGAAGGATTCGGAATTGTTTTTCTCGAAGCAATGTCCGCTGGACTTCCCATTATTGCCGCAAACGATGGCGGCCAGAAAGATTTTCTTGAACATGGCAAGCATGCTATCTTAATTCCGCCTCATGACTGCAAAGCGGTTATTCGTGCAATTGATGAATTGTATACGGACGAACCATTGAGAAAGGAAATGTCTCGCCGAAACCTTGAGGATGTGCAGAATTACACCATTCATACGACTGCGGGAGCATTAGAGAAAAAATTACTTGATACCATTACTACCTATGAACATAGCAATTGAAGCGCGAGCTATTACCGCTACCAGTGGCGGAATTAAATCGTATGCTCAGAATATTATTGCTGAGCTACAAAAAAATCATGAGCTTACTCTCGATATCATAACGGGGGCTAGAGATTCTGCGACTCCGTTGCGTTCCGAGCTCCTCGTGCCGTATTGGCTTAGCGGGCCGGTGGCAAAACATATTCGGGCAACCAATCCCGATATTGTGCATTTTACCAAGGCTGCAATTCCTCGCAAGAAATACGCCCCTACGGTGGTAACTATATACGATGTCATTCCTCTTCTCTTGCCTGAAACGCAGTCGTTTTTACGGAAAAAATATTGGCCCAAAACACTGCAATACGCAGCAACGCATGCAGATAGTATCATTACGATTTCGCAGCAAAGCAAGCAAGATATCAGCAGATTATTACATGTTTCGGAATCCAAGATAACCGTTACGACACTTGCTGTTGATACAGAACATTTTAAGCCAAGCACAACCCAACTAGCTCCAAGTACACCATATATTCTATTTGTCGGCACATGGGATGAGCGCAAGAATATAACGACACTCATACAGGCATTTGAATTAATTGCGGACAAAATTCCGCATATGCTTATAATTGCGGGGAAGCCAGCCAATAAACAAGATACATCTCAAGCGTATGCCCAGGCATCTGCATATGCGGATAGAATCAAGTTCCGTGAGAATGTCCCGTATAACGACTTGCCTGCCTTATATAGCAATGCTGATATTTTTGTATGGCCTTCAACATATGAAGGGTGGGGATTCCCGCCACAAGAAGCGATGGCATGCGGAACGCCGGTTATAGTAAGCAATGGCGGATCGTTGCCGGAAGTAGTTGGAGATGCAGGGATTGTCGTGCCATTTTCTAGAGACATATTACAGAGCAGGTTGCATGATCAGAATTTTACAGAAAATCTTGCAAAACAAATGGCTGAATTACTAAACGATGAAGATAAGAAAAACATGCTTACTCAAAAAGGCCTTGCGCAAGCTACCAAGACAACTTGGAAAGATGTAGCAGAAAAAACTGTCGCAGTATATACGTCTCTTACGGTATGAAGAAAAATATTGCCATTATTACAAACGCTAAAGAGGATTCCGGAGTTGGGTCACGCGCTCATCAGATTGCATTACATATGCCAAAAGATGATGATTTCGCGATCCATACAATCGTCCTAGATGGCGGGCGCAATACCTTATCCGTAGACGGGTCAGCTACGGGATCAATAGCGCCATGGCCGAGCATTCTGGGAACAAAAAGTATTTCCTGGATGCGTCTCGCAAAGAATATTCCAGCATTTGAGGGGTACGACTTGTCCAATCAAACGCTGTCTTTTATAGCAAACACCAGAACACCGTCCGTTGTTACGGTGCATGACATTATCGAACTCACAAACCCCCAACACCCCCTTGCAAGGCTCTTAAACAAGCGCTTACTTGGCGGGATTACAAAAGCGAATCATATTATCGCTGTTTCAGAATATGTGAAAAAGGAAATAGTTCGATATTTTAGAATTTCAGAAAAACGAATATCGGTTATATACAATGGGGTGAATGAAGATTTTAAGCCTATACAAGATTTTAAGAAGACAATTAGCTATCATGAATTGGTAAAAAGTCTTCAGCTGCCCAAAGATAGCCCGATCATTCTTTCTGTAGGATCCGACCACCCTCGAAAAAATCTTGCAACAACTCTGCACGTTATCGCAAAACTTAAAGAGCAATATCCGAACATATTGCTATTAAAAATTGGGGAACCAGGCTTCCTTGATGCCAGGAAAGAATTTTTGCATATAGTTGATGAGTTGGCATTAAAAGACAATATTCGCATACTCGGAAAAATTTCTCAGGAAATGTTACTAGACGCATATCATGTAGCAGATGCGCTTCTCCTGCCATCCTATCAAGAAGGATTTGGGATGCCTGTACTCGAAGCAATGGCTTCAGGTTGCCCTGTAGTATGTTCAAACGCAACCTCATTACCGGAAGTAGTTGGGGATGCCGGGATTATGCATAGCCCCGATGATGTCGAAGGGTATGCAAAGAGTATTTCGGAATTATTTGAAAGCGGCGGAATCAAAGAATCGTTTATAGCAAAAGGGCTTCAGCGAAGTAAGATGTTTTCTTGGGATAAGGCGGCTTTACAAACACTTGAGCTCTATAAAAAATATTTATGAAAATCCTTTTTATTTCAGCTCAATACCCCCCCGAGTCAAAGGGCGGTGGGGAAATTTCAACACACATCATTGCTCAAGGGTTAATTTCTCTCGGACACGACGTGCTCGTTGTCACAGACGGGGAGCATAAAGAACGTAAAATCGTTGATTCTGTACCCGTGCAAGTAGTTCCGCTGTTCTTGCGGCAAAAACCATTGTTTGAACGCGCACAAAGCACGGCATCGTATAGGATGTTTAAGCGAGCAATAAAAGATTGGCGAACATATGATGTTATTCATGCCCATGATTTCAGGAGCGCGCTCATGCTCTCACATCTCGAGTCTCCAAAGTCGGTGGTTACGGCTCGTGATTATGCGCAGATATCCGGCTGTACAAATAATATTCAATACAATGGCAATATTGAACAAGGCTGCCAGGGATTGCACGAGTTATGGCAATGCCATCGAGTACACGAAGCATCATTTATCCGTAAACCTTTTAGGATTTGGCAATACATGTATAATCGCGGCTATCGGAAAAATGCCTTTGCCAGTTTTAAGCATCAAATATTTATTTCACATGAAGAGCAGGCCGTTATTGCGCAACACCAGGATATTTCAAAGCAACACACGAGCGTTATCTATAATCCAATCGGGCAGGAATATCTTGCTACCCCAACAGAAGCTGGCGTAGCTGGAAATATCTTATATATCGGCCGAGTAGAGATGTATAAAGGCGTTCGACTACTTCTTGAAGCGTGGAAGCGTGTTGCAAAAGAATACCCGAAAGCTCATCTGACTATCGCAGGAAATGGCGCGCAGCAAAAAGAATATGAGCACCTGGCATCATTATGGGGGATTGGATATAGGACGACATTTTTGCCGCATGTACCGTATCATCGACTTCGATCGCTTATAGATAAAGCTAGCATACTTGTTGCTCCGCACCTGTGGGTAGAACCATTTGGCAGAACAGTGCTAGAGGGTATGGCACGAGGAAAGATTGTTATAGCAAGCAATGTCGGTGGAGCAGTTGAAATGATTGATAATCAGAAAACGGGGATATTATTTGAACGAGGAAATGTGCGCGAACTAGAAGACGCGCTTGTTCAAGCACTTACGATGGGCCAGCTTACAGCAGTTCAAATGGGCAAAGATGCGCGACATGCTGTAGCAGAGAACTTTACACAAGAAAAAATTGCCAAACACCATGAAGAATTTTATAAAGAAATGTCTATAAAATAAATAACTGCGCCCCTAGAAAGGAACGCAGAAGGTCGAAGTGGCGCAACGGGTCGTTTATTTTCCTGTTTGTTTTCTTTGCTTAAAACAAACAACACACAAACCAAGCACTACGACACCCAATGCCAACCAGTAACTCAGACTTGCGGTTCGAAAAGCATCGATGATAGTTTCCATGGTAGACCCCTTGAGAAAAGACCAGAACACCCGAAAATATTATAGGACGTTACTTGGTATATTGTCAAGTACGAATTTGGAAGATATCTCAAGGATAGAGCTATGGGCAGTATTGCCAAAGCTAGGCGCTGATTCAGTGTTATATACTGGCTGAGTGCCTTGTGATCGTAATGCAGCGCTATGAGAACCCCTGGGGCCCGTCTGTCGTTCGTCTGTGGGGCCGAAGAGGCCAATGGTTGGAATGTCTATGGCGGATGCTATGTGCATGAGCCCAGAATCATTTGAGATAAAGAGGCTACAACGCTTCATAATCGCAGCAGTTGTGAGTAGGGGGGCAGTAATATGAAATGCAGCTGAAGGTGCATGTTCGTTTATCATATTTACGAGCTCTCTTTTCTGCTGCTCCTCATCGTTACTTCCAAAAATTAAAAAGATTGTATTCGGATTCTTTTTATGTAATGCTCGCGCAACTTCTGCGAATCGCTCCAATGGCCAACGCTTCCAAGTAAACCCTTTCGCTGATCCCGGATGAAATCCAATAAAAATAGGTGAGGATACAGCGCTATGGACGAGCGATTGTAAGAGATATTGCGCTTCTTCAATGCTATGTTCGGGAATTTGAAAATCATACGTTCCAAACCTTACAGGCTCACTTAGTAAGGATTCAACTAGTTCAAGGTTTTGCTCAATATCGTGCATCTGAGGTTTCTCGATAAGCGCTTGAGTAAGAAAATTATCGGCATGCTGCCTGCCGCGAAACGGGTACGCGTGACCGATACGAACCGGAATTCCTGATAAAAAAAGATATAATGCGCTTTTTAGCAATTGGCCGGGGGATAACACAACGCCTATATCAAAATGATGCTTCTGAAGTGCGAGAATATTTTTTGCATGCTTTAACATACTCGCCTTAATAGGCATCTCAATAACTTCATCAATATACGATTGCGCCTGTGCAATACTTTTTGTTCCTCGAGGTGCTACACAAACAGTAATATGCCAGTCAGGATGCACATCTTTAACAACTTTAATAGCTGGCAATTGCATGATCAAATTGCCGATTCCGGAAAGAGAAAGAAAAAGAACCTTCTTATTTCCTGAATTCTTCATATAAACTCTCAAGCGTTTTAATAGAGTGTTCCCAGGAATACGTAGTACGCACCAATTCCGCAGAAAAATCAGTAAGGTGCTGTGATAGTTGCGGAATCTTTATAATAGAAATAACATTTTGTACGAGCTCTTTTTTATTGGAGAACAATAATCCAGCTTTATTTTTCGGGACAACATAGGGGATAGCCGTAGACTCTCTGGCTACAATCGGGAGGCCTGCGGCCATGGCTTCTGCAAGCACAATTCCGAACGCCTCATACGTTGATGCATGGATAAACACGTCTGCGTGCTGAAGAGCTGCTATAACATCATCATCAGTGGCTTTGCCAAAATAATGTACTGCATTTGTCACTCCAAGCTTTTCAGCAATCGTTTCTAATTCTTTTTTGTATCCGAAATCTTCACCGATAATAACCAAGCACGCACCCGGTATTGATTTTCTAATTTCCGGCAACGCCCTGATAGTATCTTGCAGGCCTTTGGATTTTGCGATGCGAGAAATGGATAGCAAAATTGTTCCGGAAATATTTCGAGACACAAACGGATTCTCTCGTTTTTCGGAAAATAATTTCATATCAACGCCAGGGGGGATATGAACAAATCGCTTTACGTTATATCCGGCATCTACAATAAGCTGTTTTTCATATTCCGATATAACAGCAACAGCATCTGCCTGCTCAAATGTTTTGCGGCCAATGAGTGCATCGTACGCTTTCCAGATGGGTTTTCTTCGGACGCTATTTGTATAATAAATAGGGTGAAATATGAACGGTATCTTATGTTTTTTAGCATACCGTGCTGTAGTATCGGCTGGTTGATACCAGTAGCCATATGAATGCAGAATATCTGGTTTATGGTGACCAATATAATAATTCAATGCTTGCAGGCGCGGGTATGATACAAGCGGGGTCCTAGAAACAAATAGGCGTTGAACATAGGGCGGATCATCCAAGAGCGCATCGGGATTAAGATACGAAATAGGCCCGTGGGTACGCATCGCGCTTGTAAGAACGCGAACGTCCATGTCCTTTTCAACATTCCGCGTTTTTTGGACAATGTTTTGAATGTATTTTTCAGCGCCCCCTGATGCAGGCGGATACCGAAGTGCGGTGTGGAGAATTCTCATAATGCGTTATATTTTTGCCCCATTTCAAACTCATAGTATGCCGAGAGGGCACACCACACAATGCCTTGCCAGCCGTCTAAAAATCCTCGCCTATAAAAACATAGTTTTATAAATTGCTTGAACGCCAAATAAAAGGGGAGGAGAACACTTTTTGAAACAGCCTTACCAGAGCGATGCGTGTTTGTTTTTTGCATTTCTTGTGCGTCGAGGGTCGTATAGCGGTGCATTTTATCTAAATATGCTCCGATACTGGTATATGACTGATGAACAATGGGTGCGTGAATTTCTCCAGAAATACCATCTTTGTATTTGGCCTGAGAATCCGAATCGGAATAGATCATTTTTTCATGAACGTGAGCATCGTTCCAATGCGCCAATGTTTTTTGAATGAGTCGCGGATTGTGCCCCACTAAATGCGTCATACGCTTACCAAGAAAGATATCTTGTATGGTTATCCAGTACACGCTGCACGTGATCTCTAGCATATCGCGTAATACCTTCTGGAGTTCCGATGACACCCGCTCATCTGCATCAAGAAATAATACCCAGTTGCATGCTGCTTGCTGAGCTCCAAAGTTTTTTTGCGATCCATACCCATCCCAGTGCCGAACAAGTACATTTGCGCCCAGTTTTTTTGCAATACTTGCTGTTTCGTCAGTACTATGCGCATCGACCACGATAACTTCTTGAGCAAATTGCACAGACGCAATACAGTCAGCAATATTGCTTTCCTCATTCTTTGTAATAATAACAACGGAAATTGGTAATTTATTTTGCATATCGTTTCATACTATCTCTTATTGTATCAATTTGAATCGGCAATGACGTAATGAAATCCAAGTGTGCTTCAAGATCGCCCAGATATACAAAATGATTCATATCGCTATGCGTATTTCTAACCATATGAAATGTTTCTATAAGCCACTTGCCCTGCAAATATGCAAGCATGGCATATGTATTTGCACGAGCAACGCTAAAATTCTTCTTCGTGTAGTTTATGGTTTTTAATTCGAACGGTTTTTTTGGAGGCAATGTTTCAAGCCCGAATTTTACTGTTCTACCTGCAGTAAAATATTTTTTTGTTTCAGTAAGTACATCATCATTATATGCTCCGCCCGGGTACACAACACTTGTTGCACTGATTATTTCTTGTGACTTTTGCAATTCCTGCTGCATATCATTTTTTGGCATGGTTGCCAAGCTATTATGCGTAACGCCATGCCCAGCAAGCTCGTGGCCGCATGCATCTGCGACTTTTTTCCAATCTGTAATACTACCTACCAACTCATTGGCAATCTTCTGATTTTCCGGAGATGTCGGAACAGCAAACACGGCTTTGACATTATATTGCGCAAGCAAAGGCACGACCTGCTCATAAACGTCCTTATAACCGTCATCAAACACTAGCGTAATTGCTCCTCGATTATTCATATTGCCATAATATACGCTAATACTTTCTCACTTGCGGTACCGTCCGTTGTGGTAATCATTTTTTTCGCCGTTGTTGCGCGGTTACGTTGCTGCTCACTCGGATTTGTAAGCGACGTTGCAATACCTTCTACGAGTTGCTTAGGCGAAGAGGCAATATGGGTTGCGCCATCAGAAACCAAATCAGCATAATGCTGCTGGAAATCCCTATACACCATGCTGCGGTACCAATTCCACCAATCAAGCTTCATGCCGTATTTTACGTTTACAATAGGAATATCCGCAATCATAGATTCGAGCGCAACTGTAGAGGAGTGATTCGCTAAAACCCCGGCGTGTTTAAATACTCCGATTAAAAAATAAATATCCTGTTCAGTAGGGGAGTATCGAAATGATTGCAGAGGGATGCGATCTTTTCTTCCAGGAGAGAATCGTACAGTAACTCCGTATTGCTCAAAGGCTTTATATTTTTCCAAATCTCCCCCCGGATGCACTGATGCATACAAGTACGGACTGTTCGGAATTTTTTTCTCATCCACGCCTCGTTTAATATCTTTTACGATGTATTCCATCGGATACAGTTCCGTTGTTGCGATATGAATAAATGGGCGAGATATATCCGTAAATCCAAATACTGAATACACTATTTCTTTACTCGCAATGCGATCAATGTGAGAAAAATAATCCATTCTTGGAGCGCCGATAATCGCGATCTTATTTTCAGAAACTTGAGGGAACACTCGGAGTAAATGTTCTTTCATCATGCTGTTCCAAACAATAAACCTATCTGCTATAGCAATAGGTATATTGTTTTTGAGCAGTCGCTCAATTTTCCATACGTTATCCCAGCTTGCGATAAATGTTACTGTTGGAATATTCATCTCCTTTGCAATGCGAAGAATGGGTTCGTCGAGAGCATCATGGCCAACAGTATTAGTAATTACTCGGTCTGGCTGAATTGCAGAAAATAATTCTTTATGCCCGGAGTCGTTTTTCGGATTTTCATGAAAGATAAACTTCTGGCCACATTCTGGAAATACTTGAACAGATATGCTCGCAGCAGGGGTTATAACATGCACTTCCGTAATATCGTTTTGCGCCTCCAAATGCCTTCGCAACGGCAATACAAGCTCCCGTATATGGTATCCGCTCGGCACGGAAAATAGCAGTTTCATGAATGTATTTTGGCACAATGTAGCGTTATTGACAATTATATTTATTTATGCGTAAATTCATCTACGATTGGTTCCGAATGAACATTTCACTGGCAAAGGGCACATTCCATGCACACTTCACTTGACGCTACGCGATTTCAGCAAGCCGTTACTGGTATGGCACCGCTCGATACTTTGGAAATCTGCAACTTTCGAGAAGCTCCGGTCGATGCTCCATGGGCAATTTCCGAACAAGGAATCCTTACTGCATGTATACAAAAACGAAAAAACAATGCCACGCTATATTTGAACGGCATGCAAACACGCGAGGAATTATCGGGAGAAGCACTGACCTGGAGATCTATGGAGTGCATAGACTCTTACTGGGTTCAAATGCCTGCGGGAATACTGCGAGAGCGCCAAATGGTCTTTCATGAAGCATGCAAAGCATGGTGCGTCGGGGTCGGAGGGTCTATTTATACGTTAGCCGAGGATGGTTGCATCAAACGCAATTCAGTCGCCATTGGATCTGACGCTGCTGCTGATCGAATCGAAGTCTTAATGGATGATACTCTTCTTTTGAGCGCTGAGGGTCGCGGGATATACCCTTTTGGCGGAGATAAAATCATCGATATCAATTCCGATGAGGAGTGGAATGTTGCAGGAAATAATATCGTCATTAGAATTGGTAAACGATTCTGCGACGCAAAAGAAAAACTACTTCTCAACGCCGCTGACATCGAATTCGATTCCTGGGACGCCATGAGTCGAGGGATCGTGCTCGGAAATCGCGGCGTATATACGCTGCATGCGGTATGGTAATGCTTTGGTTGAACTCTATTTTAATACCACGGACTTGTTTCGTGGTTTTTTTGTTGCAATAATCACTAGTAACATCGCTGCAATACATGATATGTATGCACCTATTCTGATTGTCCGTTGGCGATATTTCATGAGAATTGCATGGTTTCCTGCAGGCACTTGAATGCTCCTGAAAAAGAGTGGGGATTTTTGAATTGGCACTTCATTACCATCGATATATGCGTGCCAATTGGGGTAATACGTGTCGCGAATAATAAGGGTGGATGCCGTATCCGAATCTGTAGCAAGCTGTAATAGAGACGCTTCTTCTGACACAAGTTGAACACTGCCGCTGCTGATATCAAATCTTGGTTTTGCGTCCATAGTCTGCACAGAAACTTTTCCTGCTGATTGCTGCGTTAACACTGCCCCGATATTTAATTGTTGAGCGAGCTGTATATCTTCTATCTCGCCTGAGTTATTCGAATGCAATTGGGACGTTGCATTGGTTATTTCTTGTATATCAAGCGATGCCGGCCACTCTACGCCGTATACACTAAATTGTGCAGACATCATTGGTAGGAGCAAATCTTTCTGTTGCTGACGAATTTCTGCATTTGCGCGAGATGATGGGTCTGTAAAATATGCGCCCGTATCTCCGCCATCTCGAATGGAATATATACGAGATTGATGATCGATAACATTTTGAGGCAAACTCTGAATAGTTGCAGGCGATTGCAAAATAGATTTCCAGGCAAGCGTTGGCGTAGTCGTAGATGCAATAATAATCAAATCAAGGGCGGATAGTATTAGAATGATTTTTTTGCCGTGCTTGTGGCGGACGGTAAACGGCAATGCAATAAAAGAAATAATAGCAATTGACGTGTACGGTGATGCGAGAGAAACGCTCGATGCTCTTGCGCTTACAAGCATCGATTGCAGCTTAGTCAAAGACGGTGCTGGTGCGAAAAATAAAGCAATATTTGTCATCAATATTCCAGCAAAAATAATTCCAGATGCCACTGCAAAAAATTTCTGTGCTGATTTACCATTTTTCCATAGCGCATCAAATCCAAATCCTGCGAATATGCTGAGCGAAAATGTTGTAAATAATAACCAGCGAGCCGGGGCGGAGAAAATCCATAACGATGGCTCAATGTGAAGCAGTCGAAAAGGGGATAATGAGCCGAGCGCTAGGAGGAATGTGATAACGCCAAGCCAAGTAAAAAATCTATGCATCGGGCGCCGTGTAGCCAAATACCAAATTGCCAACATTAATGGAATTACCCCGATATAAAATCCATATTCGATTTCAAGTCGCTTTCCCCAGTATGTATTATCGTTTCCGTAGAATCTTGGAAATAATAGGGTAGGCAAGTGGTAGAAGGGGTAGCTGAATTGATTTGCGGTTTCAACATTAAATACACCACCGGAACCACGGCTAGATAATTTAGATAATTCGTATGTTGGAAATAATTGGATTGCGGAAAGTAGAAATACGCCAATTGCAATAATGGCGATAAGCATTGCAACACGCAGTACATCACTTACTGACCATCTTTTAGCAGACAGTCGTAATGACATGCCATAGATGAGCGCTACAAGCATCATAAGAAACGGAATTTGAATCTGGCCGATTAAGAATGGGATGCCGAATAGGAGAACCAACACTGCAATATTTCGTGCAGATATTTTTTGCTTGGAAAATATCGTAGTAACAGCCAACATTTGCCACGGAAACCATGCGATTGCTAAAAAAATATTCAGATGAGTAAGATGTTGCCATACGAATTGTGATAATGAGAAGCTCAGAGCAGTTAGTGCGCTTGCGTACTTACTCATGCCCAACCTTCTCGCAAACAGAAACGTTCCGATTGCGAGCAGTCCAACATGCAATACAAGCGCGAGCGGTAATTCAAGCCAAATCGGTAGTAATCGCAGCACAAACAAAACCGGATAGAAAAATCCGATTTGAGCCGCTGCTATGACCGGGAATCCAAACGACACTGCGGGATCCCAGGCAGGAATATGACCCTTGAATTCCTCAGTATGGAAAAAAGATTCTAATGGGATAAACACATCTCGCATATCCCCGATGGCGGGATATTGACCGAACAAAAAGGGGAAGAAGGGGAGAAGCGCTACAAGAGCAACAAGAACTAGCCACGTATTCGCTTTCATATGCATAACTATAGTATCTCATTGGCCTGTAAATAATAAAAGCGCAGATCTATTAGATCTACGCTCGTCGTCATCGTTTGCCTACTCCTTGTAATCAGGTGTTCGCCTAGCTTCGCTACAGTGCACACCATTCAGGTTTCGCGCAGCTTCGATGCAATGAACTCGAATAACGGTCAAAGCAATTTGTTCTTTTGCTTCCCAATAATCCCTTCGCTGCCTGCTCATATCAGCCCTTTAAAGTACAAAAACTCCAAAATCACCCAGACACATATCGTAGGTTAAAATTATTTAATTGTCAATTACCCAAATATCCGCAATTTCCAAACCAAGAAGAACGCTTCCCAGATAATCGATTTACTCATTTTGGATTGACCTTCTCTGCGCTCTGTAAAAATGATTGGCACTTCTTTTATATTCTTACCCATTTTCCACGTTCGATAATTCATTTCTACTTGAAAGCCATAGCCGTCTGCGCGAACAGTTGAAAGTGTGAGCGCTTTGAGCGTTTCTGCACGCCACGCTTTAAAGCCTCCTGTAACATCCTTATACGGCATCCCTGTAACCATGCTGGCATATACGTTGCCGAATACACTTATCAATAACCTGCGAAGCGGCCAATTGATGACGCTGATACCATGAGAATATCGAGAGCCGATAATTAAATCCGCTTCTTGCAGTCCGTGCAAGAGGCGAGCGACATCTTTTGGATCATGAGAAAAATCTGCATCCATTTGAACGATTGCATCTGCCCCATGATCAAGCGCGAATCCAAACCCTGCAACATATGCAGCCCCCAAACCCTGCTTATTTTCTCGACCCAGCAAATGCAAGCTTGGATATTTTTTCTGCAGTCCCCGAACGACATCCTGCGTCCCATCCGGAGAATTATCATCGACAATCAGCACGCTTAAATTCGGAATATTCTGAGTGAACAGATCATGAATCATCTGATCAATATTCCCTTTTTCGTTATATGTTGGAATTACAACCCAAGGTGATTTCATATAGTAGGATTATGCACCATATCGGTTAACACTGCCATAATTTCATCTACCGTAATGACAGACAGACAGCTTTTTGTAGCTTGATTGCCTGGCATATTCCAGTCAACATAGCCCTGGTTTTTCCACTCTTGGGGAGTGAGGTTAATCTGCGTAGACCCTTCTTTCAAAAAACCCATTTTATACCCCGTTGGCCCAAGCAACGTACGATGCTTTTTTGCATCATCGGTAATATATTCATTCAAAAAATATGCAGGATCTGCTCGATGCAAAGGCTGGTCACAGAGGAGTGTAAGGACGGGCAAGCCTACTGCTGCCGCAAAATGCAACGGACCGGAAAGCACGCCAATAGCGGCATCGCAATACGTCAGCGTTGCAATATTTTCACGCAATGTAAGCGGGCGCCCCTGATACTCACGAACATACTTACCGCCAAACCAAATTGGGGGAGCGCCGTATGTTAAGGTGATTCGTTGCTCCAATTCGGAGATCTGATCAGCGTTCCAGCCTCGAGTCGTTCTCCCTTCAAGACCTTCAAGCAATACTATTCTTGGGTGCGGATATTTACTCATCACTTCTCGAGCAACTGCACGGTCTTTTTGTGATAGATATAGCTTATAATTTGCATTCGTTTCTTCAGGCAATCCGACAACGTTGTACATTTTTTTCATCGGGTTTTCGTCTTGCTCAATACCCAAGTCTAATTCATATACCCCGTCATACGTACCGGACTTTTTCTGGTCTTCGTAATATTTCTTGCTCCACGTAGGGATGCGACGCCCTTCTTCAATGCAATACGATCCGTCGAGCGCAAGTTTCGTTTCATGGAAATGAACAAGTTGGTCAATATCTGGATTTGATTGCATGAGAGCGATACAAAAGCCGCTCTGGTTACGCTTTCCATATACATTCTTCTTATTTTTAAACCCCCAAGCAGTAACAAATGTAATATGGCAATCCGGATGTTTCTTTTTGAGCGTTTCAAGTATCGGGGGGGCGAAAAACACCATATCTCCCATATTTCCTACGTGCTTGATAAGAAATTTTTTACTCATGATGAATCGTTGCCACTAGTTCTTCTAGCCGTTTTTTCGATTCTGGGTAGTTGTATTTTTTTAATCGCTCCTGAGCTGTTCGTACCACTTCACTATAATAAGAATCGTCTTGCAGTAGTTGTGTGCCTTGCAATACAAGCTGCTCTAAAGCAGTTGCATCTGTTGCGGGTAGTTTAGGGAATAAATCGTCCTGTCCGTCGGAATTTGCTCCGATACTCGGAGTACCTACTGCGGCGCAATCAACCTGTACTCGACCTCTTGTGAACGTATAGTCAGTATTAATTACGAGCATTGCTTTCGACAGCATCTCTAGATGTTCTTGCCAGGGAGTAAACGGAATAATATCATATTGCGTACCTTGAAGCTCGGATACATCGAGTTCCATGCCTTCTACAGCGGACATTTGAATTCGATAGTGCGGGAATTTTTCTTGTAGCTTTTTCGCAACAACTTCGCCCAATATAATATTCTTTCTATCCGTTACGCCAGCAACGTATATGATATTTCGCTTATTATTTCTTGTTTTAAATTTTTCAGATGCAAATTCAACAGGATACGGCTGGGGAAGATATACTACAGGAACATTGCCAGCAATTTCTTGCCATGCGTCTTTTGTACTCTCGACAATAGTTAGAAATATATCGCATTCTTGAATAAAATTTTTAATTTCTTGTTTTTTATCCGGATCATCTGCCCATACATCTTGCAATATTCCATATGGCTGAGTTGGCACACCCAGAATGTTTGTATTTGGATACGTTTCACGAAGTTTTTTCAGGAAATTCACCATCTCGTGCCCATCGCTCAGCTGGTAGACAACAAGCAAGGTGTCAAATTTTTCAAAATAGCTCATGTCATACGATGACGGCCACGAACCGGTGAAGCGTTTTATAACTTTTCTATATATGCCGGGCATAAAATAGGTGAGAGGGATATGCTCTCCTTTCAGAGCTGACACGTAGCACCCAAAGCTCGTCGGGTCGATTTCCTTTATCGGATCGCATACGTAATTTGGACGAGCATCGCTATGGCGCCATATCTGCTTTGTTTTACTTGAATATTCTACAACAGCGAAGTTCATACTGTTTTTTGCTTATGTATCTTTGAAATAATAATATCAATAACTTCGTGCATCTCTTCTAGTTTCCATGCATATGCGCACATGCTGTAGATAGCAATTCCTACTACGAGAGGAACAACAATTTCAGTAACAGTATTAAATGCAAGAAATGGTCGAATTGCCCAAACGGCCGTGCATGCAATTGCTGTAATAATCATTATTTTTACATATGCGACATGCTTGAAGATATAATAGAGACCAGAAATAGATTTCGTGAGGTACAGATAATACAGAAAAGCTGACGAGAGTGGCACAAGAGATGAGGCAAAGGCTAATCCTGCAACGCCCATACGAGGGACAAGTAATGCAAATAGCGCCATCGCCACAACTTGCGATGCAATAGTAACAGCAACGGCAGTGCGCGTTTGCTTAAGCGCTAATATTGCATGACCTAATACGGAGCTGATTCCTGTTGTGGTAAGACCAAGTACAAGATACAGCAATGCGAGACTTGTAAGATTCGCATCAGTATCAGTAAACGATCCATGATGATAAATAACATCGACTATCGGATGGCGAAGGATTGCAACTGTTATAATGAGCGGGAGAGTTGTAAATACGATAAGTCGCATTGAGCGTCCAATCGTTGTCCTCATACCAGCAGTATCTAGCAGACTAGCCTTTTCGGAAAGCAGGGGATAAATAACCAGGGTTACTGAATTAATAAATATAATAGTTATCAATTGAGTGATTTTTTCCGCAAACTTGAGCGCGGACAAACTTCCTTCCTCTAGGCCAGAAACTAACACCCTATACACAAGCCCTGCGCCCTGCGTTGCTATAACGGAGAATATAAATGGATATACGAGATGAAATAACGAACGCAATGCCGGATCCTTAAGGCGCACAAAGAATCGATACTGCATACCTTCTTTGAGCAATCCCCATACAAGAAGCCCGAGCTGAACGATCGAACCTACAACAACGCCAACAGCTAGCGCGTAAATGCCAATGCTATGGACGAATGCAATGATGCATATAATAGATATGCTTGGCGCAACGATTCGCAGCAATGCAGGTAAACCAAAGTGCTTGAGCGACTGAAGCATTGATGTGGCAAATTCGACCATGAATAAAAAGAAAAAAGACGGGAGTAAAATTTGTAATAGCTGGGATGTAAGCTTTGTAGTTTCCGCATCAAACCCTGGCGCAATAAGCTGCACAAATTGTGTGCTAAAGAAAAAGACAACTGCAATCAAAATAATATAAATAACACCAATCGTATTAGTAATATTGAGCGCTAAATCCCATGCGCCTTGCTTATTATTTTTTGTTAATCGATCAATGAACAATGGAATAAAAATTGCAGTAACGGATCCGCCCATCAACATTTTCGAAAGCAAATCCGATGTTGATTGCGCCATAAAAAATGCATCCGTCTGATGGCCTGCGCCGTAGTAGTACGCAACTAAGAGTTGCAACGCAAATCCGAATACTGCCCCCAGAGATGCTGTTATTCCGATAATGCCGGCGTTTTTGGCAGTATGCTGAAATTCGTTCTTGCTCATAGCGGAGCTCCGTATGCGAGCGTTACAGACGCTACATGCATTAAATCAAGCAACGCAATTGCAACCAATAGTATGAGAAATATTTGCACCATGCGATCATTTTTGCCAATAAAGCGCTGCATGTTGTGCAATCCAAGAGATGCGAACCATGCGATCCCCCACGATACGGGAATTGTAGCAAAAGGAATTGCAAAAGCACCGTGTCCAAATGCAAGAAATGCGCATATAACCAACGCTATCGCAACAATAGAGTCAACCATCATACGCCTTCGCGTATCGCGGAATAGAGCAGTAACGAGTACTGCAATGCCAACCACAGCAAAAAACAATGCAAAAAATCCAACGTATGCACCAGCTGCATGCGAAATCTTAATTTGATTGGGGTCTAACAAGGCATCTTTGAAAGATAATTGAGCGACAGCGCCGTGAGCCGCAACAAGCGCTAATGGCAACCAGGTAGAACAGGCAACAATGCATGCTCCAAATAGAGCGGAAATTCTCGACCTTCCAACAATCCGGAGTATCCACCATGCAATAGTAAGGACGATAAGAACTGCTACCCCGTATACAATCATACTCGTTGTACTTCCGATAGCAGACAATCCCTGCAATCCGGCAATAGCCACAAGAAGAAGGTGGTCGCGCAAGAGCTGGCGCTTTCGCAAGAACGGAAGCGTAATGAGAGCGAGCCCTGCAAGCGCAATCATTCCGCCAACTTGCTTAATGAGCGCCGGATGCAGCACTTCATCCGCAGTATATGCAAACGGATATTGTTGCGGCACTCCGTCGATGGAAAAATGGACTTCTTCTCCAGAAAAATCGTTATCAAACGTTCTGTTTCTGAGCGCAATGTCTGTTGAAATAGAGTCCGAAACTGTTACATGAATACGAAGAGTCTCGTCCTGAGCGCTCGCAATAGGGTGATCGAATATAAATTGCGTTGGAACAGTTTGATCGATATATAGTGAATTAATACTGGCAGTTTCTAGAACAGTATCGCCACGCTTCAGCTGAAGCGTAATAATTCCTGTGTGATGCAATAGCGGATGTAGCGGCAGAAAATATATTCCTACTCGAGAAATAATTTTATTATGAATAACGGCATCCTGGTCATACGAAACGCCTGATTGCATAGGCACCAGATACTTCGATTCTTCCGTAGGAGTTAATTTTATGAACTGTTCGTCTGTTTTTATCCGAAAGAAAGAAGCTCCAAGGACTATAAGAGCGATTCCGATTACTACTTTAATTATTCTCATCTTCTTCATATGCGCGTTCTTATATAATACATCGTCACGCAAATACAAGTAGCAGCTACCAATGCAGGGAATACGAGTACTGAAAAGGTTGCGGGGTGCAGATAGCGAGCATATGCCACAATGGCAGCGGAAATCGCGAAGGCGATGCCCAATAGCAAATCTATATTTCTCTCTCTCGATTCCATAAGCTTTTTATATAATCCTTTGTCTGAGACATAGTCGGCATCACTGGATATACCCTAGCATGAATGTCGCTTATGCTCCATTGCGCCGCCGTATCGCCCGTAAATAGCATCATATCGATAGACTGATTCGTATCTTCAAAAGACGCACTAAGGGGGAATACCAGCGTTTTAGTTTGCAATCCTGCCTTATCCACGTCCTTGCTATACAACTGCTGCTTGTCGTACCCAAGCCAAAATACACCATTTCGAACACCTAGATCTATCGTGCTAGAATTTTGTGGATCAAACGTTACCGTGATAGCAATTTCTTTTCCGAATACCGGGGAATTAATAAATACATCTGCGTGTGCCAAAGATTCTAAGATATGCGTACTATTATCTTGAACAGGGTAGGGAATAGCATAAATTGTTTCCAATGGAGCAATAGTGACCGGCCCAGAATACAGGATGGGGCGGATATATATAGCGCTCGTAATGACAAGCGCCAACAGGATACAGATAACACTATTTGCGAATAATCGATTTTGCATACGCAATATCTTTCTCAGTAATCTCTCGCACTATCCACAAAATTATAATAAAAAATAATCCGAGAACAATGTATTGTCCAAGAAGAGCAACACCCGTAACTTTCCAGTAATAGGTCGGTAGTACAGCGCATACCGTTGCAACGCAGACATTTATGGTACTGCGTACAGGAAATGAAATCTTAAATACTTTAAAGGTGTATATTCCCAAGGCAATGAGCCCAAGCGCTCCTGCGAGAGTCGTTTGCCACGCCGCCCCGATAAGGCCATACATGGGAATTAGGAACATGCCTAGCACGGCACTTGCAACTATCATGCCTCCGGTTATATATAATCCGACTTTGGCCTTGCCGGCACCGGCAACTATATTTGCGAGGAGCAAATAAAATGACAAGCAGCCGAGTCCGAGCATCAATATGGTTAAAATAGGCGCTGCTTGAATATATTTGCTTGAGAAAAATAATATCACAAGCCCCTTGCTTGTTGCCGACGCAAGAACGATGCTCGGAACGATAAGGATAATCAAGTATCGCAACGCATCTCTAATAAATTGAATAGCTTTATCATGATCCGCCCCCGGGCGAGTGAGTGCTGCAACGCTTGGCAGCAATACGAACGAAAGACTCTGCAGTAGCATATACGAAATTCGAGAAAGCGTTACTGCTGCATTGTAATACCCAGCTAGAACGTCATTTTTCAGCATTGCTTTCACCATGAATAAATCTTGACTCATTAAAACCTGTAAACCAACCAATATGATTGCATAAGTACCAGCAAACGAAAGAAATGATCGCACATGAATTGCATGCCCTTCAGTTTTTGGAATATTTCGCGTCCAATACCATCCAAGAAATGCTGCAATAATCCCACCGATTGCGAATCCTGCCAGAGCGCCATATAGAGAAAAGAAATAGAGTAGCGCCAACGCACCCGCTAATTTTGCAATTGCGTATACAGAAGTTAAAAATGCCTGCGCGTTGAATCGATGCATCCCGCCTAAAAATTGAACATAAATCGGATAAAACGCCTGGAAAAAGATGATGATTGAAACAAACAGGACATACACAGTCAAATGAGAATCGTGCAAGGCGAACGCAATAAGAGGGGAGGCGAGGGCGAGTAATAAGGATAATCCGATACTAATTACAAGCTGAAGCCTGATGGCGTGCGATAGTATCGATTTTGCATGCTGCGGATCTTGAGCAACGAATTTTGACACAGCGCTTGGCACTCCAAGCGTCAAAATCATTCCAAAAATTGTTTGAATAGAGAGCACGACGCCGTATATTCCGTATTCTGCGGGGCCCAACAAGCGACCGATTAATACATGGGTGGCATACCCGAATAGCAAGACGATTGCCTGGGCTACCATTAATGCAATTGCTCCTGTTAATTTTGTTTGCTTCATAGGCCGAGCGCTATTAGATCGATGCCAATTGTTTTATGCATCGGGTTATCTATAGTAAGCGTGATAAATCCTCTATCGTCAATCTGAACTTGCTCGTGCGTGAGCGTAACGATATCTTGCGCCGCATTGTCTAATTGTATTTTTTCTCCCGATGTCGTTATAAGAGAAAGCCCTGAAACCGGTGCAGTAAAGCGAATGACGAACTGCAACGAGGAATCATTCGGCCATATTTTTTGCACATAATCATCAACGTTAAATTCAAGCGGAATATATGGCGATACTGTTTCTCTGTACGTCGTATGCTTTATTGCTTTCGGATCAGATAATTCTGGAGTGCGAATACTTGCTTCTAAGTGCTCGAACGTATCCTCGTCATCGCCAATATCGTTTGCCAGAGTAGTAGGTCTTAGCAAGAAATTACAAAGTGAATTACTATCGCACATTGCACCGGAATTTTTTATTTTGAATATAGTTGCATTGTCCGCTATGCTCGCTGTTTGCAATATTGGATTATGCGAAAATGCGAATTGGGATGACCCGGCAATGCCGGTTACATACCCAATTGAATGCTTTATAAATAAATTTCCTATTTCGGGCATGCTTCCTAGTGCGAATATTTTTTCATAATCCAATTGATTGATATACAAATTATTTCGAACAGTGGATTGCCCAGCTTCATTCATCTGCGTTTGCAAATCGGAAGATATTCTCGTGAACATCGGATGACTAGATAGCACAAACCAGGAAGCGGATCGCTTATTATAATCATCAATCAAAATTCCAAGATCTGACTTATCTTCAGCGAGGCGAGAAATTACATATTGCTGATCACTGGTAAGCGTTGAATTTGTTCGAACGCTATGACTGATAGATCCGAATGCCTTTTGCGTAGAAGAAACTGTTGCAATAAGAACAATTAGTGCAGTAATAACAAATAAAGATTTTTTACTTCCGGCAATACTCCAGAAAAAGTATGCACCCAGAATGGAAAACGGAACTGCAATATAAAACAATGCCCTGATCGGCGGAATATCTATGCCAATATTCGGCCCTTGAGATAATGCAAATATAGCAAGTGTCATAACGCAAAATATAATCTGCAGCGGATGCATGCGGCGCTTAATAACCGTTTGAGCAACAAGCAGCACTAGCCCGAATAGTCCCGCAAAAAACCATATAGTCCCCATAGTGCTCGGATAGTCGGTAATATTAGGCAGTAAATTTGCCAAATGCGGATGGAGCGTGAAAATTGACGGAATTTTCTTAATAAGACCGAATGTAACTGCAATGAATATCGCCGCAATAATGCCAATAATCGCCCCTGCTGAAACGTGCCAGTGACTGCGTATTCCATTTTTAATATCCTTGCTATGGATCATGGCCAGTGCAATTGCGCCAAACAAAAATGCGAATGCTCCTATAAATGCTGAAAACTGATGAGTAAAAAATAGGGCCATTGCGCAGATAAAAAATAATACAACATCCATCCACTTGCGCCTTACGAGAAACGACAATGCCAACAATATCATTCCAAACAAGAAAAATTCTCCGAATGAATTTTGAAAGTGATACCCGGGTTCTCGCAAGTATCGCAAAAATCGAAATTGCGTAAGCAGAAGCAGGATGCTCAGCAACGGCAAGAGCATATACTTCTTTTTTGGAAAAATTTCTTGCGTAAGCGCCCCGGCAATCCATGCGACAGAAATGGCAGAAACAATAGAAAATAAGCTAATCGTAAGGAGGGGGAGTGCGGATATCTGCATAACGAACGCGGATATGCTGTGCAGTCCAGGAGTGTAAAAATCAACGGGATCGCGATTTAACAATGCAAATGATTTGCTGTAATCAGGAAGGTGGCTTGTATAAATAGAATCTTGGGCCCAAATGATCGTTTTTTGAACATCGCCCGTAGGCAAACCGTCTTGAATAAATAAAAATGGGATAATAAAAGAAGAAGAAAGCACTAACACGCCCAATACAACGGCGAGCACGCGCGCCATATTCATATAGGAATATATTTGTTTTCTAAAAAACAGCGAAGCGACGCATCCGATACCAGCAATACCTGCAAACGTATAAACGACCGATACGCCGAGCAATAACCCGAGCATCAAAACGATTGTATTAATCGCCATGCTCCATAATAAAATCCGCGCACCTTGAGGAAACAGCTCTGAGGACGAATGAATGCGAATAAAAAATATTCCCGGTATAAAGAATGGTAAAAATGCTGCGACAACAGCCCAAATAGCTTGCAACATGCTCATACCAAGCAATTATAATATAGTTCGGCCGTTTTCTGGTATGAGTATTCTTGGCTTTTATCGCGGAGCGCCTTCTTATCTTCTTCGGAAAGCGGGTACTGAAACAGATCCGTAATTCGCTTCGCATAGTCTGAACTATTCCCGACATCGGCAAAAAATCTACTATGTAATACTTCGGGAATAACAATTGGTCGGATACCGATATTACTGGTTACAACAGGAAGTGCGCTTGAGCAGGCAAGCATAGCGCGATAACTGCTTTTTGCACGATTTACGATACTGTCGTCTATCGGATCTACAATAACGCTCGTCTTGGAAATAATCTGCGGAATGTCTTCATCTGAAAACCTGCCGAACCATTCTACGCAACTTTCAAGATTCTTTTCGGAAAATAGTTTCCGCAATTCCTGCTCATCGTCCCCGGATCCCGCGATAAGTATTGTTGCGTCAGAGAATTCTTTTCGTACGTGCTGTAATATTTCTGGCAACATGAAAACCAGGTGTCCAGATGATGCAGAAACACTGCCGATATAGGCAATAACGTGCGAATTATTTTGCTGTATTGCGGTATCAATACTCAAACCAGTCGGAATTAACGTTATTGGCACATCTTTTTGCGCGATTGCGCGCATATGGTCTGCCAAAAACGGCGTTGCGGCAATAATATGCTGCGCCATTTTACTTGCTCGTCGTTCTGCCCAATGCAATACGGCACGCTCAGGCAAGGAGGACACAACATTCGCAAATAGCTCGAAATCATCTACATCTAAAACGATGCTTGCCCTTGGTAACAATAACCGCACCAGTGATACGGCAAACACGTTTTCCGGAAGCGGTTTTACGATAACAATAACGTCTGGATGAATATTCAATAACGCCTGCAAACCTCGGAGGGCGTTACTAAACATTAAAAATAACAACGCAAATCCGCTTTTTCGCTTTTTTCCGGATTCTGTTCTGGTAAATGGATTGTGGCCAATTAAGACTGTGCGAACGCCGACCGGATCATTGCCTCGCCCCTGGCTCGAGGACTGAGGCGAAGACACTTCCTCATGAACCAAAATAGTTACCTCGTTTCCCATTTTTCCCAACTCCTTCGCAACAGGAAGAATTCTGCCGACAACAGTTGATTGCAGTAACGATTGTGTTGTAATAAAAGCTATTTTCATGCGACTGCTGCAACGCGATCTTTTTCTTGCTTACTAATCCGTATAATTAACGGAAAAATTGCCAGAGCAGACTTGATCAATGTTGCAGTATCGAGCTTGCTCCCGTCTTTTGATTCCCATGCGATAGGGAAGTTATGAGTCGTATATCCTCTGCGAATAGATCGGTAAGCGATTTCCGTATCAAATAGCCATCTATTCTCCTCTAAATCCTTATATAAGTCCTGCGCTACTTCTTTTCTATACCCCTTAAAACCGCACATGGTATCAATATCTCCGAAGCCGAATAATTTCATGTATGCACGATTCATATACCCAGACAACGAACGGAGCGCCGAATGCCGCTCCATAATAGAGCCCGGAAGCCATCTGCTTCCGATTGCGATATCGTACCCCTCTAACGCCGCTATCATTTTTGGCAATTCAGAAATATCCGTCGCACCGTCTGCGTCCATAAAAACTACATGATCGCCAGTTGCCGCCATCACACCTGCTTTCACTGCCGCGCCTTTGCCCATATTTTTCGGTTGGGAAATAACGGCAAATCGCGGAATACCAGAACCTGCCTGCTTTGCAACCTCTTCTGTTGTATCCGTACTTCCATCATCAACCACCAACACTTCAGAAATCTGGCCAGGATTTGCGCTTATATATCTTGAAATAGATTCCAAAAACGGAACAATTCTCTTTTCCTCATTATATGCTGGGATTACAAGCGATATGGACATAGAAGAAGTATAGATTTTACTAAGCATAATGACAACCAAGCCTTTTTCGTAGATACTATATACATGTTTGAACTACTTCTATTCTGCGTATCTGCGTTATTCGGAAGCGGGGTTCTATTTTGGCACAAACGAGTGCTGACATATCTCGCACTTGCGGGAGTGCTGTTTGAAATGGAGTTTATCGCAACGTCGCTTATTCGCAGAACATTCATACATGGCGTTAACGGCAGTTTAGTATTTTTAATTGCTGGAATTATGTGGGTGACTCTTTGGGTTGCTCTCTATAGATACTGGAAGTCGCCATACAAGATCCCCGGAAGCGGGAAGCGAGACGGTTTTGCAGGAATTGCCTTATTAATCATATTTGCGCTTGCATATCCGATTATTTCAGCAAACGGCTATCGTGGCTCGGACTTTATTATCCATGGATTTTACAATGGCGATACCGTGACGTTTGCATCTCTAGTAAATAAATCTTTTTCAACTATTGGTGAAGTTACACAAAATCCGTTTTCTGCAAACGGAGCATTAGAATATCCTGTCGTATTGCATGGGGCATTTGCAGACTTCTTTTCTTTAACGAACATAGGAACAAATTGGCTACACTTTTTAAGTGTAATGACGTATATACAGATTTTTATAACAATCCCAATATTTTTCCTCATATGGGACGTTGTATTTCCTGAACCAAAGAACAAGGCAGAGCTATGGTTCGGCATAGTATCGAGAAATACAGTATACGGCCTGCAGGTTATAGTAACCCTCATCGCAATCGGGTTAAGCCTGGATTCGTACATATATCCGCAATCGCACTTCTTTTTAATCGCATCATTTTTAAGCGTCATAGCATTGTTTAGCCAAGCATTATTTGCAAAGAGCAAGCAAGAATTACTGTATGCAATGCCGGCGTTTATTATTGCAATCCTTCTCCTGCTTGCTAATACGGTTACAGGAACGGCTGCTGCGGGGCTTGCAGGCACCTTCGCGTTTATTCGCGTATTCGATAAAAAGCAATCCATTAAAACCCGTGCACCGTACTTAGTAATAGGCATTACTCTTCTCGCCATTATGCATTGGGCGTCATCGAGCAGAGTATCGTTTTTGCACCCTCATTTTTCCGTAAGTTCTGCAGGAGATATGATTCGCGCAGGCTTGCCGTATCTATTCGTATTAGCAAGCGCACTATACGCACTTTCCCGAAAACAATTCTTGGCAATTGCATCCATCCTTGTTGGATTTCTGGGAATTGTTACGTTTTTCTTGGCCGATAGAAATATCGTTACAGAAAATGCCAGTAGATTTTTGTATCATGGATTCTTGATCGGTTTTCCGTTATTACTAGCACCGCTTATTCAGTATCTGTACTTTTTACGCAGAGAAATAACGCTCACGTCTCGGCCGTTAAGTGAAATTATTACTGGATGGATAGGCGGTATCGCGATGCTCCTTATCCTGTTTTTGCCGATTGGAATCAGCGCCGGGTCAACATATAGCAATCTCATAAAGAACGACGAGCATACTATTACCCAAAATACGCAAATTGCACTGGGTATTATAGATGTACTGGGCAAACCGAGCGACATCGTCATTGCAAATCCAAATGAGCCGTTTTCCGTCCCACTATTTACGAGCAAAGCCCTCCTACGCACAAACGACTACTGGCTATCGTTGCAGGATAATACAACAAAGGGTCTTATACAGGCGTTCACAGGGGACAAAGCAAGCCAAAAGGAAATACTCGCGCAAGGAAATTTCTTATTACTCACACCAGAAGAAGCAAAAAGCTGGGACGTATCCAAGCTCAAAAAAATATTCGAGTCGAAGGATGCTAGCGTGTATCGAATACAATAGAATATTTTTCAGAAACTGTATCCCAATTATATTGCTGCTTGGTATATTCCCGAGCCGAAAGATTTATTGAGGGGTGACTTACATATTCCGTAAGTGCCCAAATCCATGCTTGAGGATGCTCTGGCAAAAGTAGCGTTCCGTTTTTACCATCTATAATCGCACTTGGGATGCCGTCTATGTTTGCTGCAAACACTTGGCGAGCACAAAGAGCAGCTTCAAGCGGAGCGATGCCGAATCCTTCATGATCGTTTTTAACTGCAATATTCGGCTGAATGAAGGCATCGCACGTATTTAATACAACTTTTTGATCAGCGTCTGAAATTCGCCCAAGCATGATCACGCGGTCTTGAAGGTTATTTTTTGCGATAGTTTTTTTAATCGCTTCTCGCTGCGGGCCATCGCCAGCAATAATATACACAATATTTTCAGGTAATTGAGTGAATACATGCTCAATAAACCATGCATGACCCTTGCGCTGTATAAGCCTGCCCGTTGTCGCAACAATAATCTTCTTTTCTAGATTTGTTTTTACTACTTTTTCCAAATCCTGCCTAGAAATAGATTCGTCATAATTGCTATCAATAATACCTGGTGGAATAACAGTAACAGGCTGTTTGATACCTTTTTTTTCTACTAAATTCTTTGCATAATCGCTGATTGCAATAAAATGATTAACGCTTGGTAAAAAAAGCCTCAAGTAGCTTTGATATATTCGGTTTTGATATGCAACATCCAAACCATGAACGGTACAAAAAATTTGCCTGTCGTAGAACAGTTTGATAACCCCCGCAACAATCAGTAATACCGGATCGCCAATATGAACAACGTCTGCATGGCGAGCCTGCATGAGCGCTCGAGGAATAACAGTAAGCACAAAGACGACGGATCTTACCCGAGCAGAAAATAAACTTTGCCTTGGCTTTGTTTCATTTACAATTCTTTGCGCACCAGAAAAACGAGAAATAAGTTCATAGCTTAATCGCTCCATTCCGCCCGCATTCTCGCCGTATGCGCGAGAAATAAATAAAATATTATTTTTTGTAGGCATTCTTACGCGCTAAATACAATGCCTCTTCTATGAGTACGCGGTTGCGATGCGTCATGTCCGCAAGAAATGAGATAAAGATGAGCAAAAATCCGATAATCATGCAAACGCCAGACGCCGTCACAAGAGAGCGATAGGGGGAAGTTTGGCCAGTTGCGGCAAAATGCCACAATATAAATAGCCCAGCTAGTACGCCAAGCACAAGCAATATGATTCCGGGCAATCCAATAAAATAAAACGGCTTATAGTCGCGGGCCGCACGGAAAATAATAGTTGCGGACTTAATGCCATATCGCCATAAATTGGACGCAACGCGAGATTTGCCATATTCGCGCTCACCGCGAACTTTGAGCGGGACTTCGGCCATCGAGATTCCTTTAAATGCCAAGTCTATAAACGATTCTTGCGTATATGTAAATCGCCCAAATAGAGTCAAACGCAATGCAGCCTCTCGAGTATATGCGCGAAATCCGCAGCTTACGTCCGTAAAATTTTTCGACGTAATGGTATTTATAATGCGAACCATCTGCTTGTTGCCCCATAGCTTAATGCTCGGCATTTCTGGCATAAAATCTACTTGGGCAAATCGAGTTGCTGTTACAAACTGCGCAGTACCATTCATAATAGGGGAGAGAAGCGTGGGGATGTCCTCTGGATTAAACTGCCCATCCGCATCTATGTTTACAATATAGTCAGCGCCAAGCTCTAAAGCCTTCTGCAGCCCTTGCTGAAATGCATATCCCACACCCATAGGGTGAGCGTGTGAAATAACAGTTGCGCCTGCTTGCGTAGCAATCAAGGGCGTTTTATCTGTCGACCCATCGTTTACAACAACTACTTGGACATCTGAAACACCAGCGATATCACGAGGAATACGATCGATGACAGAACCGATTGTTTTAGCTTCATTAAGTGCCGGAATCACTACCGCAAGAGTTTTCATAGATATAGTATATCACGCATTATTAGCACAGTATATTAAAAATGTCAATCCCGGTATTGCTACCGGGATTTGAGTGTTATTTCGTTGCTTTCTTTGTTTCTACAGGAGAAGTTTCAGGAGCTACGCTTGGTGACGGGCTTGTGATTGTTACCGGCACAACGTCAATAATGATATTTTTCACTGGATCGTACAAAATAGCCCTATCTTGAGTCACGATAATGTTATCTCCATTGCTCGCTTTTTTATAAAAATCGTTTGTTTTGCGCAATGAATCAACATCCGTAATAGTAGCAACCGTAGGTGCTGGGTCGGCAGGTACATCCATTAGCATACGAACTTTTGCAAGAATGGCATTTGCAGCCTCTTGGCCATTATTTTGTGTAGCAGCCTTGGCCTGCTGGAGCTCTTCGGCTGTTTTTTTAAGATCTTGCTCAGCAGCACGGCGCTGCATTTCAGCTCGAGCGAACAATACGCCAACTACAATAACTGCAATAACGAGTAAAACATTAAGAATTTTCGACCCTCCTGATTTTTTCTTTCTCTTCCCTGGTTCGTTGATGGTATTGTCTTCAGACATAGAAATAGTTTAATAAGTTAAATGACGTTTCTTAGATTGTATCCTATAGCCAGAGGGTATCAAGTCGGACTTATAGTTGGCTCGGGAGTAGGCGTATCTGTGGGTGTCGGACTTATAGTTGGAGTCGGAGCGGGCGTATCTGTCGGAATAGGTGTTATGACGGGAGCGGGAACAGGGGTAGCAGTAGGAGACGCAGTTGGATCAGGGGTTGGTGTAGGAGTTGCTCCAGGATCACTCACTGTTGTTTTAGGATCTTGCGCCGTAATAGCAGTCCAAGAGTACGGCACGTCTTGAGACACTCCAGATGCTACATGCAACGTGAATCCTTTAGTAGTAATACTATCAACCCAGTACGCTGGCGAGTTTCCTTGCGCGGTTACTTGAACTACCGGCGTGTTCACAAGAGGGGTTACAAACTTTACATCGACACTGGATGCATACTTGAGAATCTTCGCAAATCCTGCCTGAGAATTACTTACCGTAACTTCGCCCTTAAAGTTCGATGCACCGTTTACGATAAGGGTCTTATTTATACTAATTGCGTCGGCGATGAGGCCGCCATTCATCGTCACATCTTTTGCGAATGCAATATTGCCTGTGAAGTTCAAGCTTTGCGCAAGTAGCTTTGTTAACTCAGAAGAGGAGAGCGCATCGCCCGCTTGCGAGGCAACAGATGCGAGAATGCTGGTAATTTGCGTCTGTAAATTTGCAATATCGGTCTGCGTTGCTGTGGCAGTAGTTTGAATGCCCGTCGTCTTTGTATCTAATTGCTTTACCGAATTTACCGTAAGCGCAAGCACCGCATTGCTATCCAATCCATAAAATCCAGTGTTTTGAATTGGCGCGCCTTCTGGCAATACGCTGGCAATATTTTGAGCAGAAAATCCAACATGCTGATAAGTATCATTCTTGTAGTTAAACCGAATTGGATTTACCAAAT
This sequence comes from Candidatus Anderseniibacteriota bacterium, assembly GCA_021414205.1. GTDB lineage: Bacteria > Patescibacteriota > Andersenbacteria > UBA10190 > UBA10190 > HO2-45-11b. The sequence continues at coordinate 293 of JAIOOW010000002.1, read as the reverse complement.
CTAATTGAGCAAGACCGCCTTCATAGAATCCGTGCAAATCCTTCAATCGTTCATCTGAAGTACAAATAATATCTCCCGATGAGTTCGTTGAGAGTCCGCAACTCGTTGCAGCACTTTGCCGAATAGTTCCTGAAACTTGAAGTGCCTGTGCCGGCGTCGTCGTTCCAATACCCACGTTTCCTGCATTTACAATCAAGCCGTAGTTCGCAGTAGTAGCACCGCTTGCGTTCAAGTAGAGCGCTACGTTCGTACCAGATGTGGCATTGGTATGCGTGTTAGAAATCTGCGCGCCA